>JBMTZC010000055.1:0-16052 GCA_049455215.1 Prochlorotrichaceae cyanobacterium | reverse complement strand
AAAGCCGTCCTGCGCTATCGCTAAAGGACGGGGTTTCTACCCATTTTTCTGATGATTCCCATTGTTGTTGAAGAATCCGGTCGCGGAGAGCGCGCCTTTGATATTTACTCCCGGCTATTACGAGAGCGCATTATCTTTTTAGGGCAGCCCATTGATTCCGATGTGGCGAACTTAATTGTGGCCCAAATGCTGTTTTTGGAAGCGGAAGACCCAGAAAAAGACATTTACCTCTACATCAATTCTCCTGGGGGAGGCGTGAATGCGGGGATGGGGATTTTTGACACCATGAATCACATTGCTCCTGATGTGGCTACGGTCTGTGTAGGTCTAGCCGCCAGCATGGGAGCCTTTCTCCTTGCGGCAGGAGCCCACGGCAAACGCAGTAGCTTGCCCCATTCTCGGATTATGATTCACCAACCCATTGGTGGGGCCCAAGGCCAGGCCACAGATATTGAAATTCAAGCCCGGGAAATTCTCTACATTAAAAAACGCCTCAATGATATTTTGGCGGAAAACACTGGGCAGCCCTTAAGCCGTATTGAGGAAGATACGGATCGAGACTTTTTTATGTCGGCGGAAGAAGCCTGCACCTACGGTCTGGTCGATCAAGTGATTAATCGTAAACCCTCCAGTACTCGCCCCTTGGTTCAGGAAATCGAATAAGGGGATACACACAAGGCATTCTCTCACTCCTTCAGCCTGTGGGCTGCTGGCCTGCGATCAGGGGGAAGGGCATTGAAATAGGAAAACGCCTAGCCTTCTGTGCATCGACTCATCACTCGTTTTGGAGACCTTTTTGTTAGACCTGCGGATGATATGAATATTCTCAATTTTTTAGAAAAAAGTGTGGGGAAGTGGTTTTCCCAACGCACCAGCTACCAATTGGAGCAAACAGAGGGATGGCATCAATCGGATAAAACCAATGTTTTTCAGGAGTTATTGCCTGCGGAGGCTAATGATGTTGTCAAATTATGCGAACGCTGCCACCTGGATCCTCAGTTAGCGATCGCAGGGTTACAAACGCGCTGGGAGAAAACCCCCCTGAAGCCGGAGGGGTCTTCCCTGCTGGTTCCCCTGAAACTGGCGGCATCGGATCAAAATAGCTCGGTTATCTTACGAAGCAGTGCCCAGAACCCGGCCCAAAAAGGAACCTACTCCTGGGGAAGTGATGACACTTTGATCATTCTGACTCCGGTTGCCGAGGGAACGGTAGAGGAGCGGTTGTGGTTTGCAGCGGAGAACCTACGCCTGCGCACGAGCTTAATGACCTATGACAATCCCAAACTCAATGTCAGCAGTTTCTATTCCGAGATTCGCCTAGGCGGAGCCCCTCCTGCTCCTGCGTCCGATAGCACTCCCGGCTAGGGTCTGTCATCCGTTAGCCGCCCCCGTGTGTTTGATATTTTTTAGTTGTTTAGTGCCATGAAACCTTTGAATTTTTCCGGTTTTAAAATGCGGTTTTGGAAGCGTTTTCTTCAAGCGACTGTAGCGATCGTTTTGACCTTTGTACTGGCCTTTGGTCTGGGTGCTCCGGCGGATGCCGCCCGCTCCGGTGGACGGATTGGTGGGGGATCTTTCCGAAGTGCTCCCAGCCGTACCTATCGTGCCCCCTCTTCCCGAAGCTATTCTCCTCGTCCCCTCAGTCCCTACGGTGGGGGCTTCAATCCCTTGTTTTTCCTTCCCTTTTTTGGTTGGGGTGGGGGCTTCAGTGGGTTATTTGGTCTGATGGTGTTGCTCACCATTGGGGGCTTTATTGTCCGTACCCTACAATCCGTTGTGGGGGGCAATGAGGAAGGTTCTATTTCTGTCCTCAACCGTCCGGCAACGATTTCCGTGGCCAAAATTCGGGTGGGACTCTCGGCGGAAGCGAAAGCCCTACAGCAAGACTTAAATCGCCTCGCCACCACGGCCAATACGAGTAGTAATGAGGGGCTGATTAAGATTCTTCAAGAAACGACCCTTGCCTTACTCCGTAATCCTGAATATTGGTGTTATGGCAATGCAGAATCGGTGCAAACCAAGCTCCAAGATGGAGAAACCCAATTTAACCGCATGGTTTTGACGGAGCGCAGTAAGGTAGGGCGCGAAACGATCGCTAATGTGAAAGGACAAGTTCAGCAATCAACGGTTTCCGTTACCCGTAAAACGATCGAAGAAGAACTGGCGATCGCGGATACCCGTAACTACATTGTGGTGACCTTAATCGTGGGGATTGAAGGCAAACTTTCCATTGCCAACATCAATAATGAAGCGGATCTCAAGCAGGCCATTCAGCTCTTTGGTTCCATTAGTGAAGATCAACTCCTGGCCTTAGAAATTCTTTGGACTCCTCCCTTAGGGGATGAAGTGCTCACGGCGGATGAGTTGTTAGCCCAATATCCGGACTTAAAACTGATTTAACTGGGTTTTAGGGCTTGCCACTGAAAGCGGAAGATTTTACTAGCAGGATGCGGCGCTTCGCGCCACACCCTGCGGTCTTAAGATGATGGTGATGATGAGCGATCGTTCACGACCGGGCTAGACCCTTAAACGGCAGGATTTCCTGCCGTTCCTTTTTGCGCTGACTCAGAATTCAGCGGATCCGCTAGACCCGAAAGAGTTAAGAGATCTATTTCCAGGACTTAACATTTCACTGGGATGAAGGGGATGAACCGTTTCAATCTTGGTCGCTTTTTTGACCCGATCAAGGCACGTCAGCATCAAGGGGGCCATTCTTCGGGATTTGTTTCTGCATTGCGCTGGCGATTGCAAGTTTTACAACAGTTAGGGCTGAATCCCAAGGAAACTGCTGTCTTAGAGGCCTGCTTAATTGGTCTCGTTTCCGGGGTTGCAGCGGTGCTGCTCAAACAATCTGTGGGCACTTTGGGAACGCTACGGGTGCGCCAGGTGGAATTGGGCTGGGTATGGTTACCCCTCATTGGGGCGCTGGGGGGCTTTTTAGCGGGATGGCTTAGCCAAAACTTTGCGGCGGAAACGACCGGCAGTGGTATTCCTCAGGTGAAGGCTGCTTTAGCCCGGGTTCCCCAGGCCCTCAATCTGCGGGTGGCAGGGGTCAAGCTGCTCAGTACCCTCTTGGTGATGGGGTCTGGCATGTCTCTGGGGCGGCAGGGACCCACCGTTCAGATTGGGGCCGCTTTGGCGGGGGAAATGCGACGCTGGGTACCCACTTCCCCCGATTATCGTCGTCAAATGATTGCGGCGGGTGCAGCAGCAGGGTTAGCGGCGGGTTTTAATGCCCCCTTGGCGGGGGTGATGTTTGTTATCGAAGAATTGCTGCAGGATCTTTCTAGCCTGACCTTAGGCACTGCGATTATTGCTTCCTTTATGGGGGCTATGGTCTCGCGGCAGTTGGGAGGGCAAGGCTTACTGTCCATTTCAACCTTAAAAACTGAGGGGGCCATTCTCACCCTGGGAGATCTGCCTTTTTTATTGTTGATTGGGGTGCTGGCGGGAACCTTGGGGGGGCTCTTTTGTCGCGGAATTTTTACGAGTCGCCGCCTTTACGATCGCTTTATTCCCCTGGGTTTGCCCTATCGGGTAGCTATTGCTGGAGCCATCTCGGGCCTGGTGATTGCCATGCTGCCCCCTGCGTTTCGCAACAATGCGGGCTTGCAAGAGTACCTGGTGAGTGGACAAGTGCTGTGGTACATGGTGTTTTTGGCCTTCCTCAGCAAGTTTTGTCTGACCTTAGTGGCCACGGGTTCCGGAGCTTCTGGTGGGTTATTTGCGCCGTCTTTAGTATTGGGTAGTTCCCTGGGCTATCTTATTCCCCTCTGTGCCCTAGGGATTCAAGGGTTACCCTATTTTCCAACGGATTGGATTATTCCCATTAGTTCCCCCAGTACCTACGCCTTGACGGGGATGGGGGCTTTTTTTAGTGCGGTAGCCAAAACCCCCATGACGGCGATCCTGATTATTTTTGAGATGACGGGGGACTTTAACTTGGTGCTACCCCTGATGGTTGCGAGTATCATTGCCTATAGCGTGGGTGAGAAAATTTTTCAGGGATCCCTGTACGATCGCTTACAGGAAGTTCAGGGGCTCAAAGCTCATAGTAGCCGTCAAACTCTGGCTCCCTGGGAAGCCCTCACTGCGAACCAAGTGATGCAAACCCAGGTTCAAACCCTCAGCCCCGATTTGACCCTAGAGGAAACCTTAAAAATCTTCCTTCAGTCTCCCCATCGAGGTTTTCCCGTCGTCCTGAATGGGGAACTGGTGGGAATTCTCAGTCAGTCCGATCTTTCCCGTTATTCCCAAAGTAGCGATCGCCAGCAATTGGTGCAGTCCATGATGACGCGATCGTTAATTACCGTACAACCCCAGGACACCCTCAACCACGTTTTGCATCTACTCAATCTTCACAACATTGGCCGCCTGCCGGTGACGGAGGGCCGGCGACTGGTGGGGATTATTACCTTTAGCGACATTATCCGGGCGGAAGCTCGGCAGGTAGAAGCACGAGATGGAACGATGGGCAATCCTAGCACCACCCCCTCCTACGTTGTATACCAAACCCACGCCCCCGAAACGGGCAAAGGGCGCTTGCTGGTGCCCCTCTCTAACCCGAAAACGGCCCCTACCCTCTTACAACTTGCGGCAGCCATTGCACGGGCGCGGGACTACGAACTGGAATGTTTGCAGGTCATCACCATTCCCAAAAACCAATCTCCCTATGCCACCAAGGTAAATACGGAACGGGCCCGGGCCCTCCTCAAAAAAGCACAGGATCTTGGCGAGGATTGGGGCATTCCTGTCCATACCCAAATTCGGGTGACCCATGCCATTGTCCCCGCCATCCTGGAAACCATCCGCGATCGTCGCATTGATCTGATGTTTATGGGGTGGAAAGGCAAAAGCAACCATCCTGATCGCATTTTTGGGGATGCTATGGATAGCTTAATTCACCAAGTGCCTTGTACCGTCATTGTCGTGAAACTGGCGGATCGCCTCAGGCATAGCCCTACGCACTACCCCTCTTTACTGGCCCGACTACACTTTAATCGCTGGTTAGTGCCCGTAGGGGGAGGCCCCAATACTCAAGAAGCCCTCGAACTCTTACCCGCCCTAATTTCCATTAGCAGTACCCCAGAAATTAGACTCTGCCAAATTATGCCGGTTGGCTTAGGTCGTAAGCCTAAACGGTTGCTAGAGACAATGGCCCAGCATTTACAACAACAACTCGGCTGTCCCCTGGAAACCATACAATTGATTAGTTCTTCCGTAGCCCAAGCGATCGTTGATTTGGGACATGGTGAGGGGGAGCATTTGGCCTATCTGAGTCGGAAAACCTGGGGGAAACCTTTAGATATTCACCACGATCGCTGTGATGTAATTGTCATTGGGGCCAGTCGGGATCATTTTCTCAAGCAGGTGGCTCAGGGGCAGTTAGGGTCTAGTGTGCCGGAGGAAGTGGCTCGTCACAGTCAGTGTACGGTGATTTTAGTGCGCACCCCTTAAGTCCGCCTGATTCCCTCCAGTGATTCACGAGTAACGGATCTAGAAGCGTGAGGGCGATCGCATTGGAACCTCAACGGCTATCCCTCAGGAAATTTATTTTGCGGAGGCACTGATCACATGAAAGATTGGACTCAGGGATATGTTGCCGATTTGGATTATGACTATAATTTCTTTGCTGAACTTGCACCGCTTCAGATTGCCTTTAATCTACTTGATGCTCAGTTGCTTCCCCCGGCTTTGACTTTTGGAGACAACCTCTTCGGTTGATCCTGATTAAAAGCCTAAATCTGCTCGGGCGGCGACCGCCGCTTCCAACACTTGCGCAGTGGGCATTTCTTCCCAACTGACGGCACCAATATCGGCATAGAATTGCTCATCGTAGGGGCGGGTTTCCACTACTACCGGCATGGGAACGGCATGACCGAGCACGAGGGCCTGTTGTTTAGAATCCAATTTAGCTAAAACCGATCGCAGTTGTTGTCCGCCGGATACGCCGGTAAAAATGGCTTCAATATCTTTTTCGTCGTTCAATAAAGCTGTGATGCGGGTGCCAATTTGAGACATCACTTCCGGATCAATGCCCGATGGTCGTTGATCCACCACTAATAGGGTGACAAAGTACTTACGCATTTCCCGCGCAATAATCCCAAAAATGGTTTGGCTAACGGTTTTGGGATCTAAAAAACGATGGGCTTCTTCGATCGTAATGACGAGTTGATTGGGACGATCGTTCGGGTTTTTGGTTTGTAAAAAGCGTTCTGCTTTGCGGACATACGCCTGGTGAATGCGTCTAGAAATGACGTTGGTGGCTAACATATAGGAAAGCATATTGGCTTGAGAGCCAAACTCAATGACCACATGTCGATTCTGATCCAATGCCTCTAAAATTTTCGAAATATAATTGTGGGGACAGGTATTGCGAATATATTTGAGATCGTCTAGACGAGTTAATTTTCGCTGCAGCGCCATGATCGAAGACTTACTGCCCATCTTCGTTTCACAAAACTCCTGAATATCTTCATTACTCATGGACAATAGGCGGTTAATCCAGGATTTGCCAAATTCATTGCGGAGGATAATGGCATTTTCTAAACTCGCTTCCGATAGGTTCAGTTCCGATCGAACTAGGGCTAAATCTTCCACCTCAATTTGGTCATAGCCAATAAACAGTTCTTGAGCATCCCGTACCCCCCGTCGTCGCGTCGATTCCATATCTAAGGTGTAGATATGAACCCGATCGGAAAAAAGTTGCCGCAGCCCCTTAACCGTACTCAACGATCGCCCTTCACGGGTGGCTTCCCAGCCATATTCCGAGTGCATATCAAAAATTAAATTAACCGCTGCCTGTTTCCGAATAATCCCCGACAACAATAGGCGGGCTAAAAACGATTTCCCCGTACCGGACTTCCCAAAAATGCCGTTACTTCGCTCCACAAAGCGATCGAGATCGAGACAAATCGGCACCGCCATATCTAACGGTTGACCAATGGAAAAATTGCGCCGTTGGGGATCGTCTTCCCAACCAAAAACCATCCGAAAATCTTCTTCCCGCGCTTCAAAGACTTGGCTAAAGTGACTGGGAACGGTTTTCACCGGCAATAACTGCAGCTCGGCATTGGTGTGGGGGGTGAGGGAGGCAATGGAGAGTTGTTGAGAATTGCTGGTGGGGGCAGAACCTGATTTTGGCGAACCCTTTTTGCGCGATCGGCTACGCTGTAACGCCGCAGGGCTGGGTTCTTCCAGCAGAAACATTAACATGGGCACCAAATCGATCGTTCCGTAGGTACTATTGCCCGCTAATACTGTTTGTAAAAAATCATTATCCGGTTCCGGTGGGTTCATTAAAATGCGATTACTGGCCGTCCCCAGGCTCACATCCGTCAGTAAGCAAAAAAAATGCGATCGTTTCCCTTGAACCACCAAAAACTTGCCCACCCGCATTTCTTCCACTGAGACATCAGCATAGAGCCTCACCTCTAGACCTTTACTGAGGGAACCTTGAATAACCAGTCCCAGGGGACGATCGAATTGCATAACAGAAATGGGGGAACCTCTCGTCTTTGAGTTCAAACTCCTCCTTAAGATTAACTCACCGCCGTGTTAGCATAACCAAGGATCGCTTTGGAGTCAGATATTTGTGGCACATTCGTTTCTGCTAGAAGCTGGGTACTGGATTATTCATGGTCATTGGCTAGAACGGGAAGATCCTCCGATTCCAATGAAGGGCAAAACCTTGGTGGCTTGGCGAGAAGACTGGTTCACAATGGTGACCAAGCTGATTTTTCCTGGACATGAGCGATCGGAAATTTCCTTTCAGTATCGGGGCCATTTAGATGGGGATAGCCAGCGCTATACCTTTGTCCTGATGCACAGCGGTTTGGGCCGCGTAGAGGGAGAAGGTTGGATTGGCCCGGAATCCATTATCCAACGCTACTGGGTGTTGGGGGATACCCACCAGCGCCGGAGCGGTTTTGAAACGATTTATCGCATCGATCAAGATAAATATCATCTTTCTAATGCGCTGATGGCAGGGCACTATTTAACCAACGCCATGGAGGCCACCCTGCAACGGCAACGCAATTAGCAGGATTCATCGCTCCAGAAAGCAGAGACCTCATAGCCCAGTTCCCTTAACATTCTCCGCAGTAAGGGCAGGCTTAGACCGATAACATTGGTGTGGCATCCGCCTAATTTTTCTACGAACAGTCCCCCCCGGCCTTCCAGGGCAAAACAGCCCGCACAGTTGAGGGGTTCCCCCGTTGCGACATAAGCTTTAATCTCTGCGTCGGTGACCTCCGCAAAGTAGACCTGAGTGACGGCGGAGTAAACGAGCGATCGTTCCTGGTGCAAATCCATGAGGGCATGGCCCGTGTACAACTCCCCCACCTGGCCTCGCATCTGGTGCCAGCGACGAATAGCGTCCTCCGCATCAACGGGTTTTCCCTGAATTTCTCCATTTAAATACAGTACGGAGTCGCAGCCTAAAATCAGCGGTTGCTCCCGTTGTTGACGAAAGGTCTCCGCCACGATCGCTGCTTTACGGCGGGCCAAGGTTTGCACCAAGAGACCTGGATGAGATTCTTCCACCAGGGACTCATCGAAATGACTGGGGTGAATGATGGGATCAATGCCCACCAATTGCAGTAAACGACGGCGGGCAGGGGAAGCAGAGGCAAGGACAAAGGGGTGTGGCAGGGAGGGCTGAGACATAGTTGATAGCGATTGATCGTGAATAGTTAAGGGTTGATCGTTGGAGGGCACTTCGTTTCATTGTGGCGGGCGACTGCGCCATTCGCCACATTCCAAGAACGGCAGAGCAACGGCTGATCAGACTGCAGCAGGAATCAAGCTCCAGAACCGTCAGCAGGTTCAGGAAGGGGTCTCCGTGGAAAAGGGGATCTACCGATTAAAAATTACTATAGATGCCTAGAAAACATCTGAAGTGAGGGAACGATCGCTATAGTGTTGGGGTGTGTTACAACTTATCGGGCTGGAGCTTTCTTCATGAGTGATTTAACCAAAGCCGATCTGCGCGAGCGCTTAGGCAATATTGATCAAATCCGGGATATCCTATTTGGCCCACAATTGCGGGAATATAGCACCCGACTGGAGCAAGTGGAGCGAGACCTAGCCACGGCTCAACAGGAATTTCGTAATCGTAGCGAGGAGATTCGCCAAAGTGTACTCTCAGAACTGCAAACCGCTGTAGAAACGATCGATAAGCGGATTCGCGCCTTAACCCTCAAGGATGAGGAAGAAAAGTTTGACATTCGCCAGCAAATTGAGGCGATGAACAAACGCATTGCCAATACAGCAGAGGAACTTCAAGAATCGATCGCAGGGGAACTTGATGACCTGGCGGACAATGCCGAGAAGCGCTTTAAGGTGCTCCAAGCCCGCGACTCAGAGGAAAAATTCGAGATCCGTCAACAATTGGAACTGCTGAGTAAGCGACTGTCCGGCAATATTGAGGCCCTGGACGAAAATCTAGATCAACAAACTTCGACCCTCCACGAAAATCTTCAGGAAACTCAGGTGAAGTTTCAGGCTGAGATTACGGATCTGCGGACTCAAATTTTTGAGGAGTTGGAGCGTTATTGTTCCATGCTCAGTCAAGTGAAGGTGTCCCGCGATGATATGGCGGAACTGTTGTTTGAATTGGGATTGCGGCTCAAAGGGAGTGAATTTGTTCCCGAACTAAAAGAAGCGGCCCAACTGGTCACAGAACCTCGAACCTTGTTAGAGAATGAGGCCGAATCGGCAACGGAAATGCCTACCCCAGAACAGTCTTCCGATACCCCAACGGCGGAGGCTGAAGAAGCAGAAGAGTCTCAAGAACCGGATCCAGAACCCTCTCCCCGCAAGAGCAGTACCACACGCCGAGGTCGCCCGGGGCGCTTGAAGTAACGTTAACCTTAAGAACTGTTCATCAGAACCATAGGACTACCACCTTAAGGCGGAAGAGTGTGGTGTGCTGCACTCTTCCCTTACATGTCTTCGCTTTCAGTGAAAAGCCAACTTTAGGCACCTCACCGAAGAGCCTAAACCGATCTCACCCGAAACGATCGTCGATGGAGTGGGGTATGGCCGAGGGTCTGCAGGGCTGCCCGATGTTGAAGGGTGCCATAGCCTTTATGGCGTTCAATACCATACCCCGGATACCGTAAGGCAAGGCGCTCCATGAGTTGATCTCGCCAAACTTTGGCCAAAATGCTAGCCGCCGCGATCGAAGGACAGCTATTATCTCCCCCTACGATCGTTTTTTGGGGAAGGTTGAGACCAGGAATGCTTTTATTGCCGTCAATCCAGCATTCTGTCGGTAGGGGGTTAAACTTCAGGACGGCCCGTTTCATGGCGAGCAGTGCAGCTTGGAGAATATTCAAGCGATCGATTTCGAGGACAGAGGCCAACCCTAAGCGCCATTGATCGGTTTCTGCACGAATGCGCTGATCTAAAACTAGACGCTGGGCAGGGCTGAGGCGCTTACTATCCCGCAGACCCGCATCCCAGAGCGACTGTACTTGGGATTCATTCAAAATAACCGCCGCTGCAACCACAGGCCCAAATAAACAACCACGACCCACTTCATCAATTCCAACAATTTTAGCGATGGGCATACAATTCAGATTAATTAGGGTATTCTCTGGTCTAGTTTCCCACTTGAGTTGATCATCAACGGAGTTTTGGGCTTTCAAGGGAAAGCCACGAATTTCACCCCCAGCAGGATGCAACGCGAAGCGTTGTCCTCACGCCTTAAGTGGATAGCGGATTTTTGAGCACTTTTCACGTTTTAAGGATAGGAATATGTTTGACGTTTTAATGCCCCTCTCCCATAGCCTTTCTGCCAGTGTGGATACGATCGCTCTGGTTCTGCACCCCGCCAGCCATGCCCTCAGTCATATTGCTCAGGAGGGGATGATTCTGGCCCAGTCAACGGATGCGGATTTAGTGGCGGAATTTCAGAAAGCCTTCAAGCATTTTGTGGATTCTGGGCAAGTTTGGGCCATGCTCATCGGCGTTATTATTGGCTATGTCTTTCGCTCTTTTACCACCTACGGTTAAAGCGCAGGCAAGCCCTCACCCGATCGCCAGATACATTTTAGACGGGGTAAGCCTTGGCTAGGAGAGGCGATCGTCTTCCAACACGGTTTCCAGGAAGTTCCTCAAGGCCTCTAAGCCTTCTAACTCTTCTCCTCGATCGGTGTGCGTGAGTTGATTCAATAGAGCCTGACATTGGGGATAGAAAGATTGGCAGCGCTCTTTCCAGTGTTGTGTCGCCATCTCCTGCTCGTGGAGTTGTTGCGCTTGATGCAACACCTGTTCTTGCAACTCGACGATCTGGGTCTCTAAGGTCCGCAGTCGTCTCTCTTGTTGTTCACATTGCTCGTTCATTTCCAAACATTGGTGCTGCAGTTGAGCCTCACGGCGACTCAAATAATCGACCTGGCGTTCCAACTCTTCCTTCTTGAGGGCCGTCAAGACTAACTCTTTCTGCACCTGAACGATCGTTTGGGCATAGGAATCCTGAAGGGTCTTGCCCTGTTCAACCCGCTCCTGTTCTAACCTCAACTGTTGCTTGAGGCTGAGAATGGCTTCTTGTTGAATATGGGAGCAAGATTCGGTTTCGGCTAACTGATGCTCTAAAAGACTTTGAATCTGCAGTTGAGATCTTAAATCTGCAATGACCATTAATGCCTGATCCAGGGCCTGTTCCAACGTCAGGATGCGACTTCCTTCCGTTTCAATCCAATCGCTATCCGTGTCTTTATTCGTCTCTTTTTCTATCGCTGGATCTCCTAGATTTATTGCCACACACCCTCCAGTGTCTATCCAGCCTTAAGTACGCTACAGCAGCCCTAAATCAAGTCCTAAATCAGTTGTAAGGACTAGACTGCTGAAACCGCTTTGTGGTGTATGCCCGGAGAGCGCACAGCACAAAACCCATTTAGGATTGCTGTAATGGATTGCCAGTCTAATTTTGGCGACACCATAGCACAGGTTGTCACGAATGCAAACCATTAGAATGGATAATCGTTCAAGTTAGAGCGTCTGACGGCTGAAGGTGCATGATCAATTCAGTCTAGAACGCTTATGGTCTCCGCATTAGCATCCATACCCGTTTTACCGCTTAGGGTTGCAACAATTAATCACAGATCCCAGGAGGTACCGCGCAAAATCCAACACGAGTTTCTTCTTTACTACGCCACTTTTCTACGCCACTTTTAGAGATTCTCGCGGATTGCTTCGCTGTCGCCCGGATCTCTCACCAGGAATCCCTTCGCGAAACAATGAACAGTGTTATGATGCTTCCTCAATCAGAATGGAGAATGACGGGGGCAGTCGATCACAATCAATGCCCAAATCACGCGAATGCCCTAGAAGTTGTCATCATTTAGCGCTGAAGTGTTTATACGGCAGTCGTTTCAGCCCCTAGTTATGTTTGCTGGAGCGGGCGCGGTAACCTTGATATCGCAAGGCTTTTAGAGCAATTGATGACGCGCCCTAAGGGATTCTTAATTTTGCAAATTGCATAAGTACTGAGTAGATCCATGACCATGAGTAACTTCTCTAGGGACTATTCCCGTTATTCCCGCGAAACCCTAGCGGAACGGCGGCGTAACCTTCGTCGGCAACGGGGGTGGAAAGTGCTGCGGACGATTTGGCGAACGATCGTTGTCAGTGGCATGGCCGGAGGGTTGGTGTGGACGCTCACCCTACGGTTCTGGGTCTTAAATAGCCCTGAGCAAGTTCAAATCCAAGGTACAGAACGCCTTTCCCCCGATACCATTCGAGATTTACTGTCATTACGGTATCCCCTCTCATTGCTGCACGTTGAACCGCAGACCTTAGTGCATGTGCTGGAATCTTCCGCCCCCATTGCCCATGCCGCGGTCAACCGAGAAGTGATGCCACCTCGCCTTGTAGTGCAAGTCCAGGAACGGCAACCCGTGGCCCAGGCCGCTCTAACCCCCTCAAGCCCTTCCGCCGGACAGGATACCTGGGGGCTGCTGGATGAACGGGGATTTTGGATTCCGCTAGAACAATTCACCAATCTACAATCCGAAGAAGACCTCCCTAGCCTTAAGGTTTTAGGAATGCGCCCAGAGCTACAGGGATCCTGGGCTTCTTTGTATCAAATTATACGTGAAAGTCCGATCGAAATCACGGAAGTGGATTGGCGTGACCCCAATAACCTGATGTTGCAAACCGAACTAGGTCTCGTTCATTTTGGGTCCTATGGCGTTAACTTTGCCGAGCAGATCCAGTCCCTCGATCGCTTGCGCAACCTACCGGAACACCCCCAGTTCTCGCAGATAAACTATATTGATCTCCGCAATCCTGAAACCCCCTATCTCCATTTCACCCCCTCGGCAAGTCCCCCTCAGTCCCCCAGTTCTACGCCCAGTTCTGCGCCTCAATCTCCTAACCCCTGACATTGGGCTCTGTGCCTTTTCCCTTGTCAGAACCAATCCTGATTCATCCGTGCCATCCGTAAAATTCCTTATCGTGCTTCTTGACATTCCCTGAATCGTAAGAAATAGTTGAACATGGGTTTTTCTAGCCCTCAAATTTTAAACTTACGCACTTGCTTAACCCTGCCCTTCCCCATGGAACATCAGCGCGACGTCGAAAATGTAACGATTAGAAATTCCAGCAATGAGGACAGACCTTCCTACGTAGCTTTGGGTGGCGGTTCTGATCCCTTCTCCCAAGCTGGGTTGAATGCATCCTCTAACTCTAACTATGATTTACCACGACCAGACACTGATATGCGAGAAGGAAAGATTGTCCCGAGTAGTGTGGCTCGTATCAAAGTCATCGGCGTTGGGGGCGGGGGCAGCAATGCCGTAAATCGTATGATTGCCAGCGATCTGGGGGGTGTGGAGTTTTGGGCCCTCAATACGGATGCCCAAGCTTTAGTGAATGCTTCCGCCCAAAAGCGCCTTCAGATTGGTCAGAAGTTGACCCGAGGTTTAGGAGCAGGTGGAAATCCTGCCATTGGTCAAAAAGCGGCAGAAGAATCCCGTGATGAAATTGCCGCAGCGCTAGAGCATTCTGATTTGGTCTTTATCACCGCAGGAATGGGGGGAGGAACGGGAACCGGTGCTGCTCCCATTGTGGCGGAGGTCGCAAAGGAATTAGGGGCTTTAACCGTTGGCATTGTCACTCGTCCGTTCACCTTTGAGGGTCGTCGTCGTCTCAGCCAAGCGGAAGAAGGCATTGCGGCTCTACAAAGCCGAGTTGATACCCTCATCGTCATTCCCAATAACCGCCTACTCTCCGTCATTTCTGAGCAAACCCCAATGCAAGAAGCGTTCCGGGTTGCGGATGACATTCTCCGTCAAGGGGTTCAGGGAATCTCTGACATCATTACGATTCCCGGCTTGGTTAATGTAGATTTCGCCGACATTCGTGCGGTGATGGCAGATGCAGGCTCTGCGATGATGGGCATTGGGGTAGCTTCGGGCAAGTCTCGGGCTGCGGAAGCCGCGATGTCCGCCATTTCTTCCCCGCTGCTGGAGTCCTCTGTCGAAGGGGCTAAAGGCGTGGTCTTTAATATTACCGGTGGCAGCGATCTGACGCTCCATGAGGTGAATGCGGCGGCGGAAACCATTTATGAAGTGGTGGATCCAGAAGCCAATATTATTTTTGGTGCGGTGGTAGACGATCGTTTACAAGGGGAAATTCGCATTACGGTCATTGCCACGGGCTTTGCCCTCGGTGCCCGTGAGGAAGAGGCAACCCCTCCCACCGCTCGTCCTCAACCCAGTCGCCCCGCCGCTACCCCAGTTCCCATTCGTCCCGCACCATTGCCCAGCGACAACCGTGGGGGGAACCTCGATATTCCTGATTTTCTGCAGCGTCGGCGCCCGAATCGCTAACCCTATGACTCCATTAGCGTCCATTCCTGTGGCCCTGACGATCGCCGGATCCGATAGTGGTGGAGGGGCGGGTATTCAAGCGGATTTACGTACCTTTGCTTTTCATCGGGTGCATGGTACCAGTGCTTTAACCTGCGTGACGGCCCAAAATACCTGCGGGGTCGATCGAGTGGATGCCCTGCCCCCCGAGGCTGTGATTGCCCAAATTCAGTCCATCGTTACGGATATTGGGGTTCAGGCGGTCAAAACGGGAATGTTATTAAATACCGACATTATCGCTGCGGTGGCTGACCAGATAGAGCGATGGGCGTTACCCCACTTGGTGGTGGATCCGGTGATGGTTTCCCGGGCTGGTGTTCAATTAATCGACGATGCAGCGATCGCTTTATGCAAAACTCGACTGGTGCCCTTGGCCCAATTACTGACTCCTAATCGTTACGAAGCCCAAATTTTAAGTGGCCTAGAAATTCACAACCTCGAAGATATGCGCGAAGCTGCACGGCGTATTTTGGAATTGGGCTGTCACGCTGTATTAGTTAAAGGTGGTGGGTTGCCCGGTCACCTGAAAGGTGTGGATCTGTGGTGGGATGGTCAGATCGAGGCAGTTTTAGAAACAGAATGTGTGGACACTCCCCATACCCACGGAACAGGTTGTACCCTCTCCGCTGCGATCGTTGCTAATCTAGCGATGAGCATTCCCCTCAAAGCCGCAGTAGAGTCTGCAAAGCAATACGTCACTCAAGCCCTTCGTCATTCCCTAGCGATCGGGCGAGGTCAAGGCCCTGTAGGGCATTTTTTCCCCCTGTTGAACTCCCACTAAGGGAAACCCTGATTATGGTAAGCACCACGCCACTTGCCATAATCCTTATTCTTCTCGTGAGCACTACACTCGTAGAAAAGGCGGATTTAGGCGAATTTTGCTGGGCTTTTTCGGTTTACCGAAATAAAGAGATTCGGGATAGAAGCACTACTACAGAAGGGAGTATAACCCCACTTTCATCCCTCTAAAAATTGATTATCTTAGAAACGTGAAAACAAATTAAAACCTTAGGAGGACATCAATTATGGCTTTAGTTCGGTATCGTCCACTCTTTGATTTAGCAACTGAATTTCGTACCTTAAATGATGAGCTAAATCGTCTATTTCATGAAGCATCTCCACTGCCTGAAGTTGGTTTTGTCCCCGCTGCAGAGCTGTCAGAAACCGAAGATA
>JBMTZC010000054.1:0-16141 GCA_049455215.1 Prochlorotrichaceae cyanobacterium | reverse complement strand
CCCCCCCCCCCCCCCCACCTCTTCCGCCTTAAGTTGATACCCTTTTGATCCAGGCTTAGACAGGGGATCCCGGTGATGCAATCCCTATTCCCCAATGGTTTCAGCTTCTAGTGGTAAACCTGGGACGGGAACGGTTAAGGTCGATACCCTCAGGGTTCGGGTCTTCAGAGATGACGCGCCCTGAGATTTCTCCCCCGTATTTTTCCGGATTGTTCGGGAGGACGATCGTTAAAGGCAGTGGAAACCTAGGTTTAAATAAGCGATATTAGCGCCTCAATCTCTTGGACACCTCGATTCAGGTGACCTCTTGAGTTTATTTATTTGGGTTGAATTCCCGATCTAAAATGGTTGCCTAAATGCAATGCTATTTATTACCTGTTCATTCGATCCGGGGGCATAATGCAAACTGGGGTTCAGATCGCTGGTTCAGCCTCCTCATCCCCAATCCTGAAGAAAGGAGTGGTTGCTGTGCCAGAGCCTTTAACAAGTGAAATCCTTACCCAAACAGTCCTTCAACTCAAGGAAGGGGGCTTACCCCTTCTGAACCATCAGGATGCCTGGCAAGTCACGCCTGAGGTACTGGCGGCCATGGAGCGCCTCATGACGATCGTGGATTGGGTTCGATCCCCCGCTGGGGGCTGGCCCAGCGATCGAGAGGTTAATCCAGAAAATCTTTTGCCCTATGTGATGGATGAGGCGCTGGAGGTTTTGGATTGCCTCGAAAAAAGTTGGATGCAATTAGGGCTACCGGCCAACCATCCCTTTGCCCCGTTACAAAAATTACTCAACGATCGCATTATCCTCTCCGATGCGATCGCCCAACTGTTGTGGGGCGTAGCCCGAGCTTCCATTGAAACCATGCAACTCTTGGGGGGCATGCCCGCAGAGCTATTTCAAGCCGGGAAAGACTGGACTCCAGGGATTTTGCGCTTAATGGCGGTTCTGACGGTACAAACCCCTAACTTCCAGTGGCAGATGGACTTGGTTACGGCGGCCCCACCCCTGCCGGAACTCCATCCTGACTCCCTGGTGCGCTGGTCTGCCTCCAGCATCTTCTGGGCGGAGGGTCTTCTGCAAAGCCTACAAACCACGATCGCTCAAAACACCTTACCGCTTCACAATTTACTCCAACAGGCTGTCCCCAGCGAAATTATTGCCCCCAGCCAAGGATGGGAAAAAGGCACCTTACACCTCAGCCTGGGCTTTACCTTTGCGCCCCATGCCACAAAACCCGTTTTAACGGCTTTGCCCGCCACCCTGGCCTTTGCTGAACCCCCGAAACCGGACAAGGAGTGGGATGTCTCCAGTTTTCTTTCCCTCCCCTTAGAACCCCAAGAGGGCATTGCGAGTGTGCCCACCCTCCGCACCCCAGAACAGGACAGCGATCGTCCTTGGGTTTCCCCTGCAAGCCTCAATGGTTCCCTGCCAGAGGAGCCTGCCCCGAACACGGCCACCCCTCCCCCCGTTCCTCCCGCGCAAGAGGAAGAACCAGACGCACTGTTTGATGAAAACTGGGTGTCTGGATGGGGAGCCCCCGCCCCAGATTTAGAAGAAGGGCAAGGGGAACTGCGAGAGAATGCCCTCATCCCAGATGCCCTGGCAACAGAATTTGTACGGGAGCCAGAAGAGACTCAAGATCTCTTTGAGGGTTGGACAGACATTGAGGACGAAACTCCTGAGGCGGAACCGATTCCTCATCTGGTTTCTGAAAGCCCGCCGCCGCCGGCGTCCGTTGCAGTCGCAACCAACACCCCAGATCCCGAAATTGAACCCGATTTTGAAATTGTCCTAGAAGAGGATTTCCGCCAAGGGCAACCCGCCGGGGAATCACCCCTTGCTAGCAATAATTTTGCAGAGATCGTGGTGGATGAAGCCGATAACTGGAACTTAGACCAGTGGCAGATTCGTTGGTCTTCCCAAAATGCAACCCTGGAAAGCGATCGCTTACAGCTACCCCGGGTATACCATGTCAAAACCCTGCTCCATGGCCTGGGTCAGCAGGGCAAAATCACTCAGCCTAGCCCCCATAAGGAACAGAACCTCGTGAAGATCATCGGGGTTGCCTGCGAAGCCTTAAAATTGCCCGATCCCCCCCCTACGCTTTTAAGCACTGACTTTGTGGCAACGGAATCTAGCGTGGCCGCCCTTGTCCATCGCCTGACCTGGGAACTGATCCGGAATTCCTATGGCTTAACCTGTCTGCTCAGTGGCATCACTGCCGAAATTCTGCAACCAGAGTGGGGATGGGAAACGGGTATCCTACGGCTCCTGCCGATCTTAAAAATTCAAGGCTCCAATCTTCAAGGCTTACCAGAAACGGAATTACTCGACTTACAGGTGGATCTAGGGACAGGAGCCCCCGCCCCCCTCGAAACCATTTTGGTTTTGCCGGATATTTTGGTGAATATTGACGGGGTGGACTGGCAAAAAACCCGAGAGTCCGCCGTAGAATTCCGCTCCGGGATTCTCAAACAAATCTATCAACTCCTCCCGGAGCTAGAAGTGCTCTGTTGTCCTGTGCCCGTAGAAGTTGCCCTGACTCCAGGAGCCTGGCAGCCCGCCACCCTCCATCTTCAGTTTGAACTCGGCTTTCAAACGGAGTCCCGGGCCGCTTAAGACTCTGGGATGCCCCTACTTTTGACAACGGTACAATTTTTAGGTGGTGAAAGAGGACACTTGCGCTATAGTTGCGATAACCTTCAGGCATTCCCCTTGGCCCTCCGTGTCTCTCTATAGGTAATGACTTCTTCTGCTGCTGCCACTATGCCCGCCAATACTGCGATTCGCTCCCTAGCACAATGGATTCGCCAAACCCTGGGGAATGCTGATTTGTCCGTGAAAACGCGACAACGGGGCAATACGCTGCAAATTTTGCTGGAAGGCAATCCTTGTCCGGAGGAACCAGAGGTTCTCCCCCGGTTGATTCGGGCCTGTTTAGAGCAAGAACAAGACTTTTCTCCCTTTCTGCCGGCTCACCATGCGCCCATTTATCGCTTCATTATCTATGCTCGGCAGGCAGGCAGTAAAACCCTACAGTGGCAAGCTCCCCTCTATCTCAACCAACTGCCACAACACTTAGCGATCGTTTCGTCGCCGCAAGATTCCCCGGCTGTAGCGAATGGGATGTCTAACTTAGGGGAGTCCTCTCCAGAACCCTCCTCTAATCACGTTTTGTCCCCTGCCCTCGTCGCCGCTGCAGTGCAAACTGAGGCCAATCCTCAGTCCAAAGCGCAGGAAGATCCTCTCTCCAGGGGTGCTGATTTGGATTCAGGGTCGGCCCTGCCCCTGATCATTTCTAACCGGAGTTTGGCTAATCAAGGGGATCCCGAAGCGATCGCCCGTTATTTAAGTGAAACTTTTAATAGCTTGGGAATTGCCGTTCAAGTTCAGGCGAAGGGCTTGGCCAAAGGCAATGGGCTCTCTATGACCGCAGGGCAGGTGCAGCGCCTCCAGGTGGTGTGCGAATCCCCCTATAGCCTGGATGCGGCCATTCTGGCCGAACCCCTCAGTCAACAACTCCGGGATCTAGATTTGCATGGCTTTCGGGATGCGGTGGTCATTAGCCGGGTTGCCGGAGAGCCGGAGGTGGATTGGGTGCTGCGGGTGGATCTCACCCCGCCGGAAGAAATGTTACGGGATCTGGCTCGATGGGGGGATACGATCGCTCTGTCTGCCCTTGTCGATCGGCATTTGGTGAACTTGCAGGTCAAAACCGAAGTTGAACTCAAGGACAAGACCCTCCACCTCTTTTGCAAATCCCAGAGTGTCCCCCCTGTGGCTCCCCATCAGGGCGAGGTTATGGAGATTTTGCGATCGCTCTTGCAATCCCTGGCTCCCCAAGGCATTCACGCCAGCATGATTTATGGGTTGCGTCCCCACCTCACCCCCCAACTCGAACAGGCCGCCCCCCTCTGGGTAGATTGGCTGGGGCTACCCGCGGCCCAACACCCTGACTTAGCCCCCACGGCTCGGGAATTGGCGGATGCGGGGGACTTAGAAGCCGTCAGCTTTTTAATTAATCGTTTGTTGAACCCGGATCTGAAAGCCCAACTGAGTACCGGCGGAATCCGGGTTTATGTTCGGCGCAAGTTAGATCTCATTCACGTCATGTGTGATGCCCCCACCTGTCCCCGGCAGGGGGATGTGGGGATGCGGGTGGTGAATTTAATCCGTCAGTTACGGTTGCCCCATATTGCGGGGGTGCGGGTCTATGGGCGGCAGTCTGGTCAAAAGGAACCGATCTGGTGCCATGGGGTGGATTTTATTCCCCGCAAGCGGGATGTGCCCGAGGCCACTCCCGAATTTGCAGCCTCGGCTCAACATCTTGGCGATGTCTTGGCGGCTTCCCCCGAAGCCCTAAACTTGGAGTTGGAAGACGCTGAACCGGCGGATTTGGTGACCTGGGATACGGTGATCGCTGAACTCCGGGAAGGGGTGCGTCGGGTCTTAATTACCACTCAGTTATTTTTACCCGCAGAGCAGGATCCCAGCCAAGGATTGGGGCTAGAGGTTCCCTGGCGCAGAAGCGTCAGTACGATCGCCACTTGGGGAGCCTTGGGGGTCTTGGGCACCTTAATGGTGGACTGGTTTGTGGGGGCTGCTTTACAGCGCTTAGTAGTCCCGGAAGTCAGCTTAGATCCCGGTCTAGCGCCGGAACAAATTGAAGCCCGTTTAGCTGCCTTAGAAGCGGAAGACGCTTCCCTCACGGATACCCCAGCGGATTTTGGCATTTTTCCCCAGCGATCGCCTAATGAATTTACCGAATGGGATACGGAGCCCTTACCCTTTGAAACCGCCGTTCGGGTTCCGGAACTCCCCGTCAACGCCCTGGGCCATCGCTTTAGCGCCAATGAGGTTTATCCCTCCTTTAATAATGAACTGCTCGATCAGAAAATGCGTCTTCTGCAAACCCACCTTCTCGAACAGGGCACGCCGGATGTCTTAATTGTGGGAAGTTCCCGCGCCTTGCGAGGTATTGATCCTCTGGTTTTGCAATATCAATTGCAACGCCTGGGCTACCCCGAATTACAGATTCTCAACCTCGCCGTTAATGGGGCAACCGCTCAGGTGGTGGATTTCCAATTGCGTCAACTGCTTGAGCCGGAACATTTGCCCCAGCTAATTATCTGGGCCGATGGCGCACGGGCCTTTAATAGCGGCAGAACGGACATTACCTACAACGCCATTCGTACCTCCGAGGCTTACCAGGAAACGACCCTCGGTGAAGCCCCCGCTTTACTCTTGCCCCTGCAAACCGAGCCCCCGATCGCTTCCGAACCCGAGGAGAGCCCACCGCCGGAGGTTCAAAAACTTCCCCCTCCCGCGCAGTGGAACCAGATCTTAGTGGATTATCTGGGTTCCGCCTCAGCGGTTTATGAGCAACGGGATCAACTTAAGCAGTGGCTTGTGGCCATGACCCGATCGGCTTTACCCCCAGGCACCATGACGGATACCCTGCAAGCCCTAGACACCAACGCACTCCTTACCTTAGATCCAACGGATCCTGAATTTAGTGCCTTGGCGGATGCTCCCCAGGGAGAAGGTCAAATGGATCAGGAAGGCTTTGTCGCCCTGTCCACCCGTTTTTCCCCCGCCACCTATTATCAAAAATATGCACGGGTTTCTGGGGATTACGATCGAGACTACGAAAACTTCCAGACCCAGGGAGAGCAGCAGGAAGCCTTAGTGGCCCTGTTGGACTACACCCAAGCCCAGGGGGTACCTCTGGTCTTTGTCAACCTGCCCCTCACCCGCGAATATCTGGATCCCATCCGCTGGGATTATGAACAGGAATTTCAGTCGGATTTGTATCAGCTTCAAGCGGAAGGAAAATTGCTCCTACGCAATTTAGTAGATCTCTGGCCCGATGCCCTCGACTACTTCTCCGATCCGAGCCATTTAAACCGCTATGGTGCAGAATCCGTCTCGCTCCATCTCGCCGAAGATCCCCTCATCCCCTGGCCGAGCAAATCCAATGCCGATCGTTTTCAATCTGCAGCGGAAAAGCTATCTCCAGGACTGGGCACAAGAGATTAAACTTAATGGCCAGTACCCAAGGTTTTATGGTCTAATAGAGTAGATTTTCTTGAAGGGATTGACCCTACATCCGTGAAAGCAGTCCCCGGTGACCTCTTTGGGGTTCTAGGGTTTGCTATCGTTCTCGTTAGCCCACTTCGTTAACGTTTTTAACTAAATCACCCCCCATGCAAATTGAGGCTTTTAGTCAGCTTTTCCCCCTATTTAATGGCGTAAACCCTGAAACCCTAGAGTGGTTACTGGAACGGGTAGATGAGCATGAGTACCCCGGTAATCGAGCCGTATTAATGGAAGATGCGTGGGGAAATGCAGTTTACTTCATTGTTTCGGGTTGGGTTAAAGTCCGGCGCTTAAACGGTGACGATGCCACCACCCTGGCGGTCTTAGGCCCAGGAGATTTCTTTGGGGAAATGGCCATTTTAGATGAATCCCCGCGCTCCACCGATGTCATTGCTGTAGCGCCGGTTAAACTCCTGAGCGTGACGGCCCAGCGCTTTATTCAAACCCTGTTTAAGGATTCTCAACTGCACCACCGCCTCCTGCAAACTATGGTGCGTCGCCTGCGTCAAATGAACTGGCGGTTACAAATTACCCTTCAACCTCCCCACGTTAAGCTCGCCTATACCCTCATGGAACTGAGCGAGAATTACGATAAATCCGATGAGGCGGAGCGTCGTATTTTTAACTTTACGCCAGAGGATTTGGCCGCCGTGAGTAACATTAAACCCGAGGAAGCGGCGAAGCTCATGGAAAAAATGAAGCAAAAAGCTTGGATCTCGGTGAACGAAGATGAGCAGTATATTTACCTGAAGAATTGGAAACAAATTCGCCACCTGGCCGGTAAAGCCTAGGGCGCGTCATCCATTAGGTCTAGAAGCCTTGCAATACGAAGCCCCATGAAAATTCACTATCAGGTTTCCATGCCCCAGCCCTCCACCCACTTGTTTGAAGTGGAACTGCGGTGGGTGGACGGAGCCGATACTCCCGAGTCTGTGACCTTTGCGTTACCGGTGTGGACTCCGGGATCCTATTTAGTGCGGGAATATTCCCGTCACCTGCAAAATTTGAAGGTCTGGGCAGGGGGGACGCTATTACCGTCTCACCAGGTTGAAAAAATTGCGAAAAACCGCTGGCAAGTGGAGGGGGTGGTTCCCGCTACCCTGCGGGTGTCTTATCAGGTGCTGGCGACGGAGCTAACGGTACGCACCAATCATTTGGATGAAACTCACGGCTATTTCAATCCGGCGGCACTCCTGCTCTTTGTGGAAGGCTACGAAACCTGTGCCCATCAAGTAACGATCGTTCCGCCCTATCCCCATTGGCAAATTGCCACTCCTCTGCCCCCGGTTTCCCAAAATCCCTACACCGTTGAAGCGGCTAACTATGACCTTTTAGTAGACAGTCCCTTTGAAGTGGGGGAACAGCAGTGTTTTGACTTTACGGTGCTCGATAAACCCCATCGCTTAGTGATCTGGGGCAAAGGCAATTATGAACCGCAGCAATTGATTGAGGATATCCATCGCCTCATTGAAACGGAGGCCGCTTTATTTGGCGATCTCCCCTACGATCGCTACCTCTTTTTAATGCACCTGTCCGGGAGTGGGTATGGTGGTTTAGAGCATCGGGATAGTTGCTCCTTGCTCTGTCCTCGCTCTGCCTTCCGTCAGACCCAGAGCTATACCACCGTCTTAAACCTTATTGCCCACGAGTTTTTCCACCTTTGGAACGTCAAGCGCCTACGTCCCCTAGGCTTAGAAACCTTTGATTATCAGCGCGAAAATTACACGCCCTCCCTGTGGTTTTGTGAAGGGGTCACCAGTTACTACGACCTGTTGATTCCTCTCCAAGCCGGACTGTATGACGACCAGACGTTTTTAAGTTTGTTAGGCAAAGACTTAAGCCGTTGGTTTAATACCCCAGGTCGTCAAGTGCAGCCCCTCCGGGAATCTAGTTTTGATGCCTGGATTAAACTCTATCGCCGCGATGCCCATAGCGATAACCATCAAGTTTCCTATTACCTCAAAGGGGCGATCGTTACCTTAATTCTGGATTTACAAATTCGGGCTCGTCACCACAATCGTCGGAGTTTTGATGATGTTTTACGATCGCTGTGGCAGGAATTTGGCAAGCCCGAACGAGGCTTTAGTGAAGCGGATCTAGAACGGACAATTCTGCAAGTCGGGGAATGGGAGCAACCTGCAGCGGCGGAATTTATTGAGCGTTATCGCCAGTACCTAGACAGTACCGAAGAGCTTCCCCTGGCGGAAGTCCTCGCGCCCTTTGGTTTAGCCTTAGTGCCGGTGGAGTCCAACCAGCCCTTTTCCGGCGTAACCCTACAGACCAGCAACGGCCGTACCCTGATTAGAACCGTCTTAGCCAATTCCCCCGCTCAGGAAGCCGGTCTAGAGCCGGAAGATGAATTATTAGCGATCGATGGAATGCAGGTGAATAGCTCAGAAGAAGCCCTTGCTCTGCTGGAAAACTACGCCCCCGGCGAAACGATCGCTGTGGCGGTTTTCCATCAAAATTTCCTCTGTACCCGCTCGGTGACCTTAGGGAAACCCCAGCCCAGCCAGTATGAAGTCAGACCCGTTCCTGACCCGACCCCCGAGCAAATCTTGTTATATAACGGGTGGCTCGGGAACGATCGTTAGACCTACGGATTGTGAGGGGAAAGAAGTTTCATAAATGAGAACATCCCCCTCCGCTCTAAAAGGGCCATGAATTTCCCCCGGTGGTCGAGACGCATAATAACCGGGTTCTAACCAGATCCCAAACGCTTCATCGTACAGCCGACCGGAAATGACAAAGATTTCTTCTGGATATGGATGGACTTTGGCTCCAAAGTGGTTTGTACAATAGCCATCCTTAAACCACGTTAGCCGAGTATAATCGCCAGTCTCAACATCGATCGCTAGGGTGATTTCTTTTAGATTCCCCTCTGAACCATCAATCTCTTTCCACTGCTCTGTATTCAAGAAGTCTAATGGGTTCCAGTACGTTGAGGTTGTCTTCATAGTCTTCCTTTCAATTTTAGGTAAATCTAACGGGGTTAGCTCATGTTCTGTCATTAGGAAATCTAAAATATCAAGACCGCTACAGTCTGGAATAGGATCATGATGTTCTTCGTAGGCATGAATAAGGGTTCCTAGGGTATCTAAGAATGTATAAAGAGGATGTTTTTCATTTGTTCCTATTTCATCTAGAAGGGTGTTCAGTCGTTCCACTGCTGCATCATATTCAGATTCGTTAGTAATAGTTAAAAATGGGATAAGCATAATTCAAATATTGTTAAGGAATTCAATACATAGTGGTAAAAATAATGGTGAATCCTTCTTGAGTGAAATGTTTGTCATGAGTTAAAATGTCTTGAATACCTAGCTGTTTCATAATTACCATTGAAACACAGTCAGTAATACTGTACGACTTATCCGATCGATTTGCATAAAGTTCTAGTCCTTTTTCTCGCAAGTTTGGAGTATAAGCAATAATGGTTATTAGGGGTGATCGTATCACATAAGCATAAAGAGCTAGAGCTTTTTCTCGCATTACAATACCTCGCGTTGAAGCATAGTTAAGCATTTCATCTAAAACTCCATCGCTGGTAACCAGTTCTTGATCTGGATGTTTATGGGTATAGTTTAATACTGTTTGATGCCAATTATCCCCAGGGTTTAGTAGTGCTAACCAGTAAAATGTATCAGCAAATAGAGGTTTCATTCTGCTTCCACCTTACTTGTTCCATACAGATAATGATCATGTTGTTCTGAACCATCGACTGGCCAGGTTTCTATCACTGATGAAGGAATGTCTGCTACCAGTGTGCTGATGAATTCTCCAAGAGGAAGTGGTGTTTGCTGTTGACGGTGATGCCGAATAAGCGTAATCAGTAGAAAATCTAATAGTTCTTCAATAATAGGATCCGGTAGGGTTTCAATTTGTAGGAGTAGTTGTTGTTTTGGAGTCATAGGAATCACCTCATTTAAGATAAGTTTAGATGGTAGGGGAGTGAGTGCGATCGTTTTGATCGATCGTTTGGTCAGCATTGGAGAATTTTATCGATCGTTGCTTCATTTTAATCTAACTCTGTAAGCCAGGTTTGAATGAGTTGGGGTAGGTTTTCAGCGGTGGGACAACAGCAAACTCTGTATATTGACGTACTTGAGGTGGATGAAATCCTAAAACAATTTCATCTCGTGATAGACCTGCGGCTAATAAATCCGTGGCTACTCCCTCCTCTGTCCAGTCTTCTTCAATCCAAATTTTTCTCTGATGTATCCGTACATGAATCAGCACACTTTTTAAGCGTCGATCGTCTTCCCAACCCATCAATAATAATAAATACTGATCTCGATCCTGATCAAAGACTAACTGACTTTCTAGCGCTTGAGATTCTGCTTTAAGATTAGCGTTATGATAATCAATTAATATGGTTTGAATGGTCTGGCGATAAAATGCTAATCTGTCCATTTTACAATTACCTCAGTTTTTGGATCGACGATAATTAATTTAACCTGATTACGTTTTACGATCAGTTTAGGAAGTTCCTTTTGAAAATTACTTTCATAAGCTCGTCCCTGACGATCGCTAAATTCAATTAAATAATGGGATCGGTTTGAGTAGTGTAAATCTCTACGATCGTCCCGACTTGACCTCTAGGAAGTGGCGCTAGAGAAAGTTCTGAAAGTTGCAAGCGATAAGGCTTCGCCATCAAAACGGCGGGAATGGGTTGGAGGGTGGCAATGGTGTCAAAGCGTTTGGGAGTCATGGAATAAACACTGCTGGAGAAACATTGAAACGTTTGGATAATGCACGAATTTGTTGCATATTTAATTCACGTTTACCACTGAGAATATCGGAAATAATTTCCTGAGGGCCAATTTCAGGTAAATCTAACGGGGTTAGCTCATGTTCTGTCATTAGGAAATCTAAAATATCAAGACCGCTACAGTCTGGAATAGGATCATGATGTTCTTCGTAGGCATGAATAAGGGTTCCTAGGGTATCTAAGAATGTATAAAGAGGATGTTTTTCATTTGTTCCTATTTCATCTAGAAGGGTGTTCAGTCGTTCCACTGCTGCATCATATTCAGATTCGTTAGTAATAGTTAAAAATGGGATAAGCATAATTCAAATATTGTTAAGGAATTCAATACATAGTGGTAAAAATAATGGTGAATCCTTCTTGAGTGAAATGTTTGTCATGAGTTAAAATGTCTTGAATACCTAGCTGTTTCATAATTACCATTGAAACACAGTCAGTAATACTGTACGACTTATCCGATCGATTTGCATAAAGTTCTAGTCCTTTTTCTCGCAAGTTTGGAGTATAAGCAATAATGGTTATTAGGGGTGATCGTATCACATAAGCATAAAGAGCTAGAGCTTTTTCTCGCATTACAATACCTCGCGTTGAAGCATAGTTAAGCATTTCATCTAAAACTCCATCGCTGGTAACCAGTTCTTGATCTGGATGTTTATGGGTATAGTTTAATACTGTTTGATGCCAATTATCCCCAGGGTTTAGTAGTGCTAACCAGTAAAATGTATCAGCAAATAGAGGTTTCATTCTGCTTCCACCTTACTTGTTCCATACAGATAATGATCATGTTGTTCTGAACCATCGACTGGCCAGGTTTCTATCACTGATGAAGGAATGTCTGCTACCAGTGTGCTGATGAATTCTCCAAGAGGAAGTGGTGTTTGCTGTTGACGGTGATGCCGAATAAGCGTAATCAGTAGAAAATCTAATAGTTCTTCAATAATAGGATCCGGTAGGGTTTCAATTTGTAGGAGTAGTTGTTGTTTTGGAGTCATAGGAATCACCTCATTTAAGATAAGTTTAGATGGTAGGGGAGTGAGTGCGATCGTTTTGATCGATCGTTTGGTCAGCATTGGAGAATTTTATCGATCGTTGCTTCATTTTAATCTAACTCTGTAAGCCAGGTTTGAATGAGTTGGGGTAGGTTTTCAGCGGTGGGACAACAGCAAACTCTGTATATTGACGTACTTGAGGTGGATGAAATCCTAAAACAATTTCATCTCGTGATAGACCTGCGGCTAATAAATCCGTGGCTACTCCCTCCTCTGTCCAGTCTTCTTCAATCCAAATTTTTCTCTGATGTATCCGTACATGAATCAGCACACTTTTTAAGCGTCGATCGTCTTCCCAACCCATCAATAATAATAAATACTGATCTCGATCCTGATCAAAGACTAACTGACTTTCTAGCGCTTGAGATTCTGCTTTAAGATTAGCGTTATGATAATCAATTAATATGGTTTGAATGGTCTGGCGATAAAATGCTAATCTGTCCATTTTACAATTACCTCAGTTTTTGGATCGACGATAATTAATTTAACCTGATTACGTTTTACGATCAGTTTAGGAAGTTCCTTTTGAAAATTACTTTCATAAGCTCGTCCCTGACGATCGCTAAATTCAATTAAATAATGGGATCGGTTTGAGTAGTGTAAATCTCTACGATCGTCCCGACTTGACCTCTAGGAAGTGGCGCTAGAGAAAGTTCTGAAAGTTGCAAGCGATAAGGCTTCGCCATCAAAACGGCGGGAATGGGTTGGAGGGTGGCAATGGTGTCAAAGCGTTTGGGAGTCATGGAATAAACACTGCGGGGAAACATTAAACGACTACAAGTTGTTTATTTTGAAGAGGATAATGGTATAAAACCATGAGTTGCTCTTCTGTTAAGGTTTCCATCGCATAAGCTCTTCCCTCTAAATCGCTAAATTCAACTTCAAAAACCTGTGGTTCGTAGACTTCTACGATCGTCCCAACTTGCCCCCGGTAAAGCTGGCGATCGGGAAGGTTTTCTAGGAGTGCAACAACATCTAATAATTTCATGGTAAACACCTCTTAAAGTACATAACAGCTAACTAAACGTGGAAAATCTTCCGTAAAGCGTACAATCCAGACGCTGTGAATCACTGCTTGACGATCGCCTTTAATCATTAAGAAATCAATTACATATTTCTTACCATAGTTATTCTCTCCTTCAAGGATTGCATCATACTCTATTAAAGCTGCTTTCAACGCATTGCAAAGTTCTTGCTCATCTGCTTGAGTTAAACCTAAAGTAGATCTAAAAACTCTAGCTTTATGTTGACCATCAGGATGAGTCGGATTAAGGCAATATCCTGACAATTTTTGTGAATCAATTATAGCCTGGTTAGGATTAGGGAGCTTCATAAATTAAAATTATTTAAGTGTTACAGTCTAACTCCATGAGCCAGGTTTGAATGAGTTGGGATAGGTTTTCAGCGGTGGGAAGAAAACTACGATAGGGATGGGGATGATCTGTAACCCAAGCGATCGAAAAGCTGGATTTGAGTACATTAAAAATCGCTAGGAGTTCGGGCGTGGGGTCACTATTATGGAGAATTAGAGCAAGGTTTTGGACGTTAAGGTGCTTGCGAAGTTTGAGGAGTTTCGCTTTCAGTTGGGCAGGATCCTGGACATTTTCAGGAATTTCTAAAGTATCAAAGTTGGGATCGATCGCTTCGTAACTGAGGTTCGCAAGTTCTTGGCAAAGTTCAGAGCGATCGTTTAGGTTTTGCAGACTGGAAAGGTTAAGGCAAAGGGGATAGGTGGTATCCGTGGGAGTAAGTTGGTTTTGAAGGTTGAAGAATTGACGATCGAGTTGTTGGGTTTGGGGTGTGGAAGCGATCGCAGTTACTGCATTTTTTCTAAAATAGCTTGAAACCGGAGTGTTCCACGCTTCATAGAAGGCAGAATAGCTTACTTTCTTGACAAATAAAAATAATATTTCATTTGCAAGTAAAAACATATTAGGATTTACATGGTAACCTGATAAATAAGGCTTCTTGAAGATTGAGATTAATATTTGAATAGCTTTCTTTGATTTGATCGATTTTGAGTAGTGCAGAAAGTAAATCTGATGAGATATAAATTTATCAATACTTTTAGTATCTTCAGATTCAAATAGAAGATAACTTAGCGTCGATAAAATACTTTCCACAGAAACATTATATTGATTTATCTCATCGAGATATTGATATAAAACTAGGCATATCATCAACTCAAGCTTGTGAGAATTAATTTGTTTTTCTCGTCTCAAATATATATTAGAATAAACTTTTGCAACTTTAGTATTGTAAATTCCTAATATTGTTTGAGTACATAACTCAAACTCATATAAGGCTAAATCATTATTTTTGTTAAATGTCTGTTGGACTGTATTTAAACAGTCATCTATGAACTTATTTGTATCTTGATAGTTTTGTAGGGAATCGATATTCCTTGTGATTAACATTACAAGATTATTCTGATAAAAGTTATATTTTTTAAGAATTTTTTCTAGCTCAATATCAGTTAAATATTTCGACAAAAAAACTATACATTTGTTTAAAATGCTTTTTGATATATTTGGATTACTTATAATCTCTAAAACGCATTGAAGTGATAATTGATTGTCTTTTCCAAAATAAATATCATAGAAATAAGCAGCATTTATTTTTCGAGATACATCTTTATCTGAGTTACTCTTACATTTCATTATATCTCTTAAAGTTAACTCAGCATAGATATTTTTGGGATCTATTTTAACTAACATTATTGACATCAATAATTTATGATCTGGTGTTCTAATATATGTTGATCTTTTCTCTAGAATCGATTTAAGAAAATCTGATTTTAATGATAATATTTTATACATAATTTCGTTAAAAAAAGGATCTTTAAGAATTAAATCTTCTCTTATATCATTGTCTGTAAATACATAATCTATTAGTCGCTTTAATATATCCTTTGATTGTAAGTGTTCTGGTCTAATAATTAAGCACTTAGACAAAAACAATAAAATATAATTACTATAAAAACACAATCCTTGATTATCTAGGTCAGTAATCAATGAGTTCAATCTATTGATAAATCTTATATATATATGGTTGTTTTCAACATCACTTACTGTATTTTCTATCCACAGAATAATAATATTTTCTAAGGTGAGCATTGGTAAATTTATATTATAATTATTTATTTTATCAATTTTAAGTAATAAACTTGGATCTTTGATTGCCAATGAAGCCAAATATTCCTGGAAAGTTGGATGAATAAAGGCGTAACATTCCTGAGACGAATCTTCCGCAACATAACCGATTTTATTCAAAAGACCTAATTTAAGGGCTTTATAAAAGAAAGATTCAGGGTTTTTCTGCTCAGGATGTCCCAAAAATTTTTCAGCGGTGGAACGATCGATCCGGTAGTTAGATTGCTCTCGATCGAGGGCTTCTAAAGCTAATTCCCCTAACGCCTGATGAAGTGCTTCTTGCTCAGCAGGCTCTACATAAAACTGTTCCTTCTTAATGTCATAAAAAGACTTTAAAAACATCTCATAGAGTCCCGCTTGAGTATCCGGGAGTTTGCCCCCACACTGAAACCAGGAATGACACAACAATGCTAACCGCAGGGGATTTTTAACCGTATCCTGAACCCGATCGTTATCCCGTAACTCCTGCTTTAATGCCTCACCAGACTGTACAGTTAGATCAGGTTTACTGAAAAAATTATCAATATACTGCTCCACTTGTTCCGGGTACTCCAGTTGCAAATTGCGGTACATTTCAAACTTGTCAAAGAGTGGATCTGCTTCCCACACATTCACCCGGCAAGTCATAATCACCTGGATGCGATCGCTCCAGCCTTTGATCTGGTCATAAATCACCCGTAACTGCGACAGACCCCGTTGCTCTGCCGGCACGCTCATCTCATCCACACCATCCAGCAACAGACATATCTGCCCTGTCTTGAATAGTTCCCTGAACTCTTCTCCTGTTTCTGGAGGTAAGGTTTTATCCGCCTGATTCCACCAGGTTCCCCCAAACAAATATTGATCTAAATCGTAACCTTGTAGATCCGCCAGGGACACCCACACTGGCAGCAGTGCATCGGGTAATTCAGTGGCAATTTTTTGGAGCAGGGTTGTTTTTCCGGCTCCCGGTTCCCCAATAACGATGATCGGTCGAGACTGTGCCGATTTCTCCCCACGGATCACCGTTTCAAAAAAGTCATCAGCCTGGTCAAACCGTCTTACAACCTCTTCCGGGTGAGGGTCATAAAATCCTGATG
>JBMTZC010000053.1:0-16745 GCA_049455215.1 Prochlorotrichaceae cyanobacterium | reverse complement strand
ATTCCATTGAGGGCATATACCGTGGAGTACATTATCGCTATGACTCTGAACCAGCGACATCATTACTCCGAGGGTTAACCTATCGAGGTGTATCGGAGAGTTCCAGCTTTACTCCTGAAACGGTAGTTGCATAATTGCCCACTGCTCATTTCTCATGCAAAACGGATTACAGCCTTGGCGTTCGCTAGGGCTTTTCTTTTGGGCACGTCAAAACGACCAGGAAAGCCGTGAACACTCTCCCGTATCAGCAATTTTCCATGCGACTGAGGCAGTGATCAATGGGCTTCCCAATCCTGGATCGCGAAGAATTTCAGATCACTAAATGATGACAGCCCCTAGGGCTGTACCTTACTCTTCAGCAAAAATATAGCGGTAGAGATCCTGAGGTTTCGGCTCAGGACTTTCCAAGGCAAATTTAATGGCATCCTCAATTACGCCGTCAATTTTTTTCTCGATCGCTTTTAATTCTTCTGGCGTAGCCAAATTATAGGTAGTGAGATGTTTCGCCAGTCGCTTAATGGGATCCTTCGCTAACCAGAACTCTTTCTCCTCTTTCGATCGTAATTCATCGGGATCCGCGAGGGAGTGGCCCCGGAAGCGATAGGTTAAACACTCAATGAGGGTGGGGCCTTCCCCGGCCCGAGCCCGCTCGATCGCTTTTTTGGCCACAGCCCGAACCGCTAACACATCCATGCCATCCACTTCATAGCCCGGCAAACCAAAGGCTTCCCCTTTCTTATAAATTTCGGGAACTGAAGTGGCTCGATCGTGGGCCATGCCGATCGCCCACTTGTTATTCTCCACCACAAACAAAATCGGTAACTTCCAGAGCGCCGCCATATTCAAGCACTCATAAAACTGACCATTGTTGGTGGTTCCATCCCCAAAGAAAGAGGCCGAGACCCGATCGGCTTGGCTATCCTGCATGACTTCACGGCGGTATCGAGCCTGAAAGGCTGCCCCTAAGGCCACCGGAATTCCTTCCCCAATAAAGGCAAATCCACCCAAGAGATTGTGCTCGGCGGAGAAGAGGTGCATCGATCCGCCCCTCCCCTTACTACAGCCGGTCTCCTTACCAAAGAGTTCTGCCATCACATTACGGGCAGGAACGCCCACACTTAACGCATGAACGTGATCTCGGTAGGTACTGCCCACATAATCATCGGAGCGCATGGACTTAATCACCCCGGTGGAAATGGCTTCCTGACCGTTGTAGAGGTGAACAAAACCAAACATTTTGCCCCGATAGTACATTTCGGCGCACTTGTCCTCAAAAAAACGTCCTAAAACCATATCTTCGTAAAGGATTAACCCCTCTTCGCGGGAGACTTCCGTTGGACTGGCCTGGTATTGGGGGACTGTACGTTCTTGTGAGTCAGCTTGAGACATAGAGATTTAGGGAAGCGAAGACAAGACAGCGTATCTAGGATACACGGAAAAGGGATCACAAAGGTGTTCGATTACCCCATCAGACGTAGATTACCTGCCGCTCCGCTGGTTGACCGATTCAGATGAATATTGTGCTTCTCACTGGCCGCCCGACGATTTTTATATTCTTTCCAAGACACAGCTTGTAATTGAGATTGGGGCTTCGATTGCAACGGGTCAGAAAACTGACTGTCCTGGTGGGCTTCTCTCCGCTTTGCGGCTGTGGCTTGACGAATCGAGTGAATCCGCTCTTCTAGGGTATCCCAGGTTACGGTGTCATCTTGCAATAAGCTTCGCACAGAAGCTAAAGCTGCTAGCTCTTCCGGTGTGCGGACGGGTTCTTTTTTGAGGGGATGGAAGCGACGCAGGGGATCTTTCTGCACAGCACGAATCCCCCAGGTCACGACCTGGGCAATCTGCTGACCATACAGGCTCACTGCTTTTTGACGCTGCGCTCTGATGCCCTTTTCGCTACAGGCATACAGGGGGGTAAGGCGATTTAGAGCATAGGTCAATACTTCGATGGACCGGACAAAGCGCCGAATCTGTAGAGGTAGAGCCCTAATCTGGCGTTCAACTTCTTGTTCTACTAAGGCTTCTAGGACATTGGTATAGGTCAATTGTTGGGGAAGGGTTTCTTGAGGAAGCATATTAATCTCCGATAGATTCTTAATGCGCTGAACGGGAAGACTAGGAAAAGTCTTAGACCATGAAGCACCCTGGCGATCGCGTTTAGAATAATTCATTTAAGGAACTCTCTTAAACTTAAAGGACGATCGCCAGAAATAGATCTGCGAAGGCTCACCTTTACACAAACCTTAAATTCTAGTCAAATCGACTTAGGTAGGAGAAAAAAGCCTGAAAAGCTTTTTCAATCAGGGATTTAACACCGAACTAGGTCGTTTGCAAAGGGCTGAATTATATAGATTCTGTAAAGACGGCGACCAAATTTAGAGGGTGAGCACATCCCCCAGGGAGAGGCGTGGGTCAGCAGAGGGTACGGCAATGCGGGTGTTCACCGTGAGGCGATAGGGATTATCAAAGTGGGAGGGATCCTGCACCCACGGGGGCAACTGGGCCCGTCGTTGCGCTACGAAATGCGAAACAAAGTCAGGGGTGACTGCGCCAGAATAGGGATCTCGGGTAGGGACAACGCACCGTAGACAGGGATTCACTCCCCAAAAGCCCACTGAACCAAGACGAAAAGCCCGATCGCTGCCCTTCACTCCAAAGAGTTGATCTTCCCAAAAGGGCGGCACGTCACTTAATTCTAGGTTTGCCCGAAAGCGTAAGCGGATTTCCGCCACGTCCATTCCGGAAAACCACTGGCTCACGGCGTTTAACGTCGCCTCAGATACGATCGTGGGACCAGGAGACTGACGATCGTCGGGAAAGCCCTGGTCTGGATTTTCTCGTAGCTTTACGGGTTGCTCAAAATAATTGCTCAGCCAGGCTTCTAACCGAGAGCGATCGTCCTGCCGATCGGGGGCTAACGAAAAGGTGGCGGTGGGGTGTTCCGGTGCCTGGAGCGTAACCGCAATAATCTCTTCTTGTTCGAGGACAAATTGAGCCCGCAACCGATGCACCCGAGGATCGCGCTTGCCATTGATCCACTGCCCTTGAGCATTCACTAACCCCCAGCGGCGATCGTTGTAGAGGGATCCCGCCGCCGTAAGCCGCACTTGGTCTACGGACAAAGGATCGAGAGATTTGATGGGATAAATCCAGATTTTACTCAGACGGGGAGAGATCATGGGTTACCTCGATTCCGCATGACGGGCCACTGCGCCACCCGCCAAAATCCTTACGACTACGGGGAAAACGGCATCCCATTTTGAATTTTGCGAGGTACTCAGTCAAGTTCCTGATTCAAAATTGAGTCCCTGTAGAAAGGATCAAAATCATTTAAGCTTTCTGGGATTAAGTATGAGTCATCCAGAGCACGTTGCCCACCTAACCAAAGGGGTGAGCCATTGGAATGCATGGCGGCAGGCAGAACCAACTATTTATCCAGACCTCACCGGTCTTGACTTAAGCCACCAAAACTTGAACCGGATTAACTTTAGCCAAGCTAATTTAACCCACGCGACGTTTGAGGGCTGCTCCCTCCTCCATGGACTGTTCCGGGGATCCACCTTAGTAAAGGCTAACTTAACCCGTTGTAACTTATTGGGCGCTAATTTTTATGGCGCAGATTTAACGGAAATTATCCTCACCGGCTCCAATTTGTTTGGCGCAGATTTGCGTCGGGCGCTTTTACAAAAATCGAACCTTGAGGAGGTGGATTTATTTGGGGCCTATATCACTGGGGCCGATCTCAAAAACAGCCGTTTACGCGGGGCAAATTTAGCCTTAACGGAATGTCATCGCACTCAGTTGCAAGGCGCTAATCTCATGGCGGTAGACCTCAGCGGTGCAAACTTAGAGGGATCTAATCTGAGTAATGCGGATCTGTCCAAAGCGATCGTCTTAGGCACCTATCTGAAGGGAGCCAAGTTAGACGGAGCGAAGCTAGCCTTTGTGGAAATTCGTCCGTCCCTACTGGAGCAAACAGACTTTAGTAAAGCCAATTTAGAAAATATGGTTCCCCTCCGACTGGATCCCCTTCCCCCCATCAGCAGCCTCAAAGCCTCCTAGGCGATCGGTTTCATCCTTGGCCCTCCTCCTGTCTCCACTGCTAGGCGGACATTTTTTTGTTTTTTTCTGAAAAGAGCATGAGTGTTAATGCTGATGTGTAGCGAAGACCTACGCCAAGGCTCCTGAAAAAAATTCAACGTTTGACCCTAAAACCTACCTAAAAATAAGGAGTGTGGCGATCCGCTGCACCCACCATCACAATGAATTGAAAGACCGTCCAGTGTCTCGGCGGTGGGCTTACCCTAGGCACAATGTTATAAATTTTATGATGATGTGTTGATGGTTGATGCCGTCAGCCAAGCGGTAGGTTAGGATAGGAGGAGATTAATCCTGTTAAGGATATAGCCTTGTGATTTGTCCGGTTTTTATTTTCAGGCCAATGTTATGAATTATTCATCACCCAGTCCGCTGCCGGCGCCTTGTATTGTAGACAAGGGCGTTATTATCCAGAAAGATGATATGCAGCGCCTGCTTAATGATCTGCGACAAGTGCGTTATTTCCATTTTCAGGACGATCGCATTATGGCAACGGGGGAAGGCCTAGTCATGGATGTGTTTTCTGACCCAACCCTTTCCACCCTGGTGGCCAACCATACCCTCTACCTTAATGTTGCCAGTTTTGATTGCTTAGAATTAAGCCAATCCTCCGATTCCCTTTCACAATTTGATTTAGTTCAGGAAAACCGCCGATTACGCCTGATTCCCCTCAATAATCCGCTGCAGGAAGCAGAGTGCCGCTCCCTAAAAGTTGCCGCCTTAGAAGCCATGATGAATGAAGTGCTATCCGCCAGTTGGGATATGCGCTTGGATGGCGAAGATCAACTGCCCCTGTAACCCCATGGAGTCTTTACAACTTTCTATTTCCACTCGTTTAGATGCGCTTTTAGGTCAACGTGCGGTGGAGGAGGGGAAGACCAAGGCCGAGATTGTTTGGGCTGCGTTAGAGTCTTACCTGGCTCCCCAAACTCCCCTAGAACGATCGCTTCAGACCCTAGAGCGTACCGTAAACCATCGCTTTGATCGCCTAGAAAAACGGCTACAGCAGGAGGCTCGATCGTTCCCGAGTCCAATTTCTGCACTACCTGCTCAGGGAAAAACAGCCCTAGAGACCAATGCCCCAGAACCCAATTACTTTGAGGAAGAGTATGGGGATGAACCGGATGAAGTTCTCTCGGAATTTTTAGAGTTTGCCTCCCCGGCAATTCAAAAACTCGAACAGGGCTAAGGGGTGAAACCGTTACAGCAAAGATTCTGGACTGAATGAATGACGGGCCCTAGACCGAAACCTAGTACTGCTAGGCATAAAGCCGTACCCCCTTTAATCCCCCCTTGCAAAAGCTACCGTGTAAACACATCTTGATCAAACCGATCGATTTAGCTGGATCCCCCTAAATCCCCCTTAATAAGGGGGACTTTCGAGCCATTTCTTCCGGTTCCCCCTTTTTCAAGGGGGGCTAGGGGGGATCCACTCAAGTTGTGCGATTGCAATGAGACTTATGTGTATACGGTAGCTTGCAAAAGGGGGAGACTCCGATCCAATCCTATCCTTCCCCTTACCAAGGGGAAGCTAGAAGGGGTTTGACGATAAGCGAACTTAAGCCAAGGAGTGCTAGGGCATCTCCATTAAACTTCCTGTTGCTTTGCTATGACGGTAGAAACCCTCTCCCTCACCCCCGATCTTTATCAATATCTGCACCGGATTTCGTTACGGGAACCGGTAATCCTCCAGCAACTTCGCCAAGAAACCGCATCTCACCCCATGGGCCAAATGCAAATTGCCCCGGAACAGGGACAGTTTATGGCGTTCTTGGTCAAACTGATCGAGGCGAAAAAAATTCTCGAAATCGGCGTTTTTACGGGATACAGTAGTCTCTCCATGGCGTTGGCTCTGCCCCCGGAAGGCACCCTGATTGCCTGCGATCGCGATCCAGAAGCAACGGCGATCGCCCAGCGCTATTGGCAAGCAGCAGGAGTGGACTCTCGGATTCAACTACATCTCGCCCCGGCGTTAGAAACCCTGCAAACCTTATTAGACCAAGGGGAAGCGGCCAGCTTTGATCTGGTGTTTATTGATGCGGATAAGCGGAACTACGATCGCTATTACGAATTGAGCCTACAACTGCTGCGTCCAGGTGGCTTAATCCTCATTGATAATGTGCTGTGGGGCGGAAAAGTAGCAGATCCCCAGATCAGCGATCCCCGTACTGAAGCCATCCGAGCTTTCAATGCCCAGTTGTTTCAAGACGATCGCATTGATTTGAGTGTCTTACCCATCGCCGATGGGCTTACCCTAGCCCGTAAACGGTAGTCAGGGTATCGATAATCAAGGCTTGATGAGATTAGGTTACGTCCGCCGTCACCCAGGTGCGGGTATCTTGTCCCTCAACACGATTAAAAATTAACAATCCACATTGGGTCAGGGTTCGTTCCAACTCCGGCAGACGAATTGGCTTGGTTAAATAGCCGTTCATGCCAGCCTCTCGGCACCGTTCCCGATCTTCTTCCGTTGCATAGGCGGTGAGGGCCACAATCCAGGGGCGAAGATGGTAAGGGCGCTCCAGTTGAGTTCCACTGCTCCAGGCTTGGTTAATCGTTTGAGTTGCGGTTAGCCCATCCATTTCTGGCATTTCTAAATCCATAAGCACTAAGTTGTAGTCCGTCTCCCGTACCCGATCCACCGCTTCTTTCCCATTACTGACCAAGTCCGCTTCATAGCCAATTTTTTTCAGGAGGCGAAGAATCACCTGTTGATTAATGCGGTTATCCTCGGCAACTAAAATCTTCAACTTTTTAGGATCCACAATTTCTGGGGCAACGTCATAGTAACTAAAAATGAGATGAAAAACACCAATACGGATTGAGTCATCATGGGAAAGGGGATAGGGTTTTTGAGGAAGGATGGGTTTGTCATTCAAAAACGTGCCATTAGAACTATCTAAATCGGTGAGCCAGTAGGCTTCGTTTGCCATGACAATTTGGGCATGACAACGGGACACCATCGTGTCTCCTAATACCAAGCGATTGCCAATACCTCGACCGATCGTCGTCACTTCTTCATTGAGATAAATAAACTGAGTAGATTCACCTTCCCAACGCACATCTAAACGGGCTTGACATTTAGGATGATCGCCTGACTCTAATCCTGCCACAGAAGGAATAGCCGGTAAAATCACCTTCACCTCAAAACAGGTGCCGCGCCCTAATTCACTACGGAGAGTGATTCCCCCTCCCATTTTTTCCACTAAACGCTTGCAAATGGCTAATCCTAAACCTGTTCCCCCATACCGCCGGGTAATTGAGGTATCCGCTTGGCTAAAGGATTCAAATAATAACTTTTGATGCTCTGGAGAAATACCAATTCCCGTATCTTGGACTTGGATCGTCAATTGATGCAGAGGGCTCACAGCGGGAGGCGTGAGATGAGTTTTGTCCGTAGGGGGTTGGCTCGTCAAGGCCTGCGAGAAAACATAGACGCTCACTTCTCCTTCATCGGTGAATTTAATGGCATTACTAATTAAATTCACTAAGATTTGCCGCAGTCGAACTTCATCGCCCTGAAAATGGCTCGACATGTCTGGCATACTATCCCAGGTTAAGCCAATCCCTTTCATGGAGGCTTGGGGAGTAAATAAATCAACGGCAGATTTTATACAGTCAAACAGAGAAAAGGGTGAAGATTCTAAGTCGAGTTTGCCGGACTCAATTTTTGAGAAATCTAAAATATCACTAATGGTATTTAAGAGGGCTTCGCTACTATTGCGAATAGTGCCCACAAAGTCTCTTTGTTCTGGAGTTAACGCGGTATCGGAAAGTAAAGTTACCATCCCGACGATCGCATTGAGGGGAGTTCTAATTTCATGACTCATCACCGCCAAGAATTCACTTTTGGCGCGATTGGATGACTCCGCCATTTGCTTCGCTTCTTCTAAAGCTTTATGATCTGCCTGCTGAGTCGTGATATCGGTAATGGAAAGAATTAGATAGCTTTTTTGGGGATTTTGGGGATTTTGTAAGCTGAAAATGCCATTCACCCACACTAAATCTCCCAATCGGGTATGGCAACTAAAATCTAAGTGAATCGAACTAGTGGGGTTATGATCTAATTGTTGGAGGGCTTGCTGGATACATTCAAACGTATCTGTGACAATAATATCGGAAAGATTTAAGGTATAAAGATGGGATGGAGAATCATTTAAAATCCGACAAAAGGCAAGATTCACATAGTAAAAATAGGCATTAATGGGTCGTTGATCCGCATCCCGACGGATCACCAAAATAGCAATGCCCGCCCCCGATCGCTCAATAGTCTGACGAAACAAGCTTTCCGAAAAGGTTTTGGAGGGTGCTGGCGTGATTGCTGAAGGTGGATTCGTAATGTCGTTGGTAGACATGATGGCTCGGGAGGAATAAAGCGATATGGCAATCCTAAAGGATTACGGTCTAAAGCCAGGGGCGACGACGTTTCTGCCACTGCTGTAACACACTCTGACTATATTGAGCGATCGAAGGATACTCCCGACCATCATAAAACTGCTGCCGGGTAGATTGATAGAGATAGGGATCACCGCTATACCAACGACTCGCCACCATCAGAATAGCTTGCTCTTTGTCCCCACGAGCATCCAGCAGGGCTTGTTGCCAGTACAGCATGAGCCGATGTTCAATAATCTCATGCTGTAGGTCAGGATTGGCTAAAAATTGTTCCGCCGTCACTTCATACCCTAAGGCTTCCCGACTCCAGAGGGGCAGATTTTCCGGCATAATCTGGGCATAGCCCAAAGCGCCAGAATCGGGATTGACCGCACCGTAGTTCCCATTACTCTCCTGTTGGATAATCGCATCGGTCAAGGCTTCGACATCCGTAGAGGTGGGGAATTGCAACCAACGCGATACCAAATCAGGACGAACTTCCTCTAGAAACAAAAGCCCAATCAGCAATAAAGTAATGATCAGGATTAGATCCAACAAGGAATCCCCCGATCGTTTGGGCATCTGTTCCGCCACCACACTGGGGGCCGTTGTATTCGTGTTCTGATCCACAGGTGTTGTCATAGCGATTTCAAGGTCTCATGCTTTTACTGCCGTTTCCCCTGTTTCAGTGGTTACCTTTACTCCAGCGCTTACACAGTGCCTTTTTCACCGTTCCCAGTCTTAGGGATTGGGCTTTAGGCTTGGGGTTGCTGTTACTGTACGCCCTGATTGCGATCCCCTGGGGCTTGGGCTGGATGCCGGACAAATCCCGCTCCTCTAGCCTTCTGCGCTGGCAACCGGTCACTTCTCCCCTGACGATCGTTACAACCCTCGGGATTGCCTTGATCTTTCCCGCATTGGTGGAAGAACTCCTCTTTCGGGTGATGCTGTTACCCTCCCCTCACAATCCTGACTTTTATGGCTGGGCTGCCTTGGGTTTAATGCTGTTTATCCTAGCTCATCCCCTCAATGCTCTGATCTTTTTTCCCCATCGCAAAGCGACCTTTTTTAATCCCCTCTTTCTGACCCTCGCGGGACTATTGGGGGTGATCTGTACGATCGCTTATCAACAGAGTGGCTCCCTCTGGCTGCCGATGCTCCTGCATTGGATTCCGGTGGTGCTCTGGCTCTTGTGCTGGGGAGGGTTAGAGCGTATGGCCCCTCCTACGGACTCTCCCCCCTCTTAAGTCTTGGGCAAAAGACCCGCTATTGCACCCCGATGGGGGGAATGGCCGGAACGGTCAGGGTATCTGGTAAGGGCGGCAATCCCTGGGGATAGTAGGGGGAGGATAGACCTGGAGGATAGTTTCCGGGTGGATAGTTGCTCGGAGCCGGTGTGACGGGAATGGGGGTTGCGGCGGGGGCGGCGGGAGCAGGTTGAGGAACCGCGTTGGGACTCCCTGGCAGTTGTACCGACCCATCGGCATTAATCACCAGATCATCGTAGGTGAGGGTTGCCAAATCGCGGTAATTTTCTTCATGCTGGAAGCGCAGCTTTAAGTCCCGACCCCCCGGTTCTTTGGAGAGATCGTAGCGGATCAAGACGGAAACTCGGATCTGGGCTGAATCCCACCGATAAGACGATCCCAGCTTATCCTGAAGATCTTCAAATCGTAAAAGTTCTAGCGGTAAGGTATAGCCCGTGGGCTCATTGGGAATTAAGCGGGCTCCATAGTTGGTATAGAGATGCTCCCAGCGTCCTCCCCGAGATTGACGCACGTAAAATTGATAAACCACATTGGCGTATTGGGTGAGGGGTTTACCCAACACATCCAGTTGAAAGACTAAGCCGGGCTCTTGATTATCTTCAAGGCGAGACCAGCGAAGCTGCACTGACCAGTCTTGTCGGGGATTAGGGGCGGCAACGTTGGGAAGAGTGGGGGTAGGGGTCGTAGGGAAAGATGAGGGAAAGGTGGGGTTGGGGGAAGGAGTCCCGACATCAAGGCGCAGGGCTGACCCCGTATTATCGGTGCGATACACCCAATTTTGTTGTCCATTGGTGACCGTGACTTGCCAACCCGGAATTAAAACTTGAGCACAAAATTCCCCGGGTTCCGCTAATCCCAAGCAACCATCTGGCCAATTTCGGGAGACGGCATCGCTAATCCTAAAGCGATCGACGGGCTGGTTTAAACTACGACTGTGACTTTGGAGGACCATCGCCGCGATCGAGGGGGGGAGTTGTTGAACTTGTGCCAGCAGTGGAGCAGCGGACACTGTCTTCCGCTCAATCTCATCAGAGACGGCAGCCCCAGCCGTTATCGCTAAGATCGAAACGACAGCAGTAGATGGAAGCAGAAACCAAGAGATAACCTTCATACGACCCTCTGGATCAACACGCTTACAGGATATAGCAGGATCTGCAAATTGACATAATTCATAGTTAAATTCATAGGATTCGTTAAGGGAAGAGAGCCAACCGGATCAAGACGAAACTTTGGGGGCACCGATTCTCTTTTTGACTGTGGGGTCTACGCTGAGGCACGAGGAGAGAACCGTAGCGTTTAGCCCCGCCTGAAAACTGGATGCTGACTATACCGAGCAGGGGTTTCAGGAGCAGAACTTCGGTTGCCTAACCATGATACCCTTAACCTTATGGACTGCTTCTGGATACAGTGGAACAGTCTTTGAAATCCTGCTGCTATTTTGATAGAACTTAACTATGACCGAGCTTTCTTCTTCTCCCATTGCGATCGTTACCGGAGCTTCACGGGGTATTGGCCGAGCGATCGCCTTCAGTTTGGCCCTCTCGGGTGCCAAGGTCGCGGTGAACTATGCCCGATCAGCAGCGGCGGCAGAGGAAGTGGTCAGTGAAATTGCCACTCAGGGCGGCGAAGCGTTAGCGGTGCAGGGGGATATGGCGGTGGAAGCGGAGGTTGAGGCCCTGTTTAAGACCGTGATGGATCGCTGGGGACGGGTGGATATTTTAGTGAATAACGCTGGCATTACCCGGGATGGGTTGCTAATGCGCATGAAGACCCAGGATTGGCAAACGGTGATTGATCTCAACTTAACGGGCGTTTTTCTCTGTAGCCGGGCCGCCAGCAAAATTATGCTCAAACAGCGATCGGGTCGGGTCATTAATATTGCTTCTGTGGTGGGAGAAGTGGGCAATCCTGGGCAGGCAAACTATAGCGCAGCTAAAGGGGCCGTCATTGCTTTAACCAAGACCACCGCACGGGAACTGGCGACCCGGGGTGTAACCGTTAATGCCGTGGCACCGGGCTTCATTGCGACGGACATGACCGAAAATCTCAAGGGTACGGAAGAAATTCTCAAGTCCATCCCCCTGGGGCGCTACGGTCAACCGGAGGAGGTAGCGGGCATGGTCAGGTTCCTGGCCCTAGATCCGGCTGCCGCCTATATTACGGGGCAAACGTTTAATGTCGATGGCGGCATGGTGATGCTTTAGGCTTTTTCCTAGCACCGACAGAAGAATAGGGGCTGAAACGACTGCCGTATAAACACTTCAGCGCTAAATGATGACAGCCCCTAGAGATTGATTTGGAAGAGATCTTTAAATAGCTCTTGCACATTTTCCGGGGTTCCAGACTTTACCGTGGACTCCCGCAATTGGGCGATCGCTTGCATTTCATTCTCATTCACCTCTCCATAGGCCACCGGATAAAAACGCACCCCGCTATAGGCCATGATGTCCTTAATTTCCTCGAATTCATAGCCAATATTGGTTTCTCCGTCAGACAGTAAGAGTAAGTAGTAATTACCATTGGGATCCCGTTGCTGTTGCGCTAACAGATCGGATAAGCCCACCATGACTCCATCGTATAAAGCGGTTCCGCCCCCCGCCTGCAAAATATCCACAGCGGCTAAAAAGCGTTTGTGGTGCTGCTCATCGAAAGGTTGCAAATTCAGTTGTTTTACCGGGTGATCACTAAAGGTAATCAAGCTGATTTGATTGCTGGGATTAATGTATTGGCTGGCAATGCGAAGCCCATCCTGCAAGGCCCGCAGTGGTTCCCCTTCCATGGAACCACTGGTATCCACCACTACGGCCATATAAGCGGTTCGACCGGCATCCTTGCGTAATTTCCAATCGGATTGTGCCGCCAGCAACACATCACCGGAAGGAATGGGGGGTGTTTTACCCTGCTCAAGATAATCCGTGACGATAAACCCTTCTTGACGGGCGAGGTCTTGCATTTGGGGTGAGGTGGCAAAGGCCGCGAACTTTTCTAGGGCCGCTTGTTGTTCCGGAGTATTCCAGTTAAACCCCACGAGAGGATTATTATGGGGGATGCCAAAGGGAACAAACTGGGTATTTTCAAAGCCTGATACCTGTTTCAAATTGACATAATTCTGATATTCCAGGGGAAAGGCCTGTACGGCGGAACGATCGCGGAGGAAGAGTTCTTGCAAATCTAAGGTTGTGGCGGTGGTAATGACTACGCCCTGCTGAAATTGCTCAAAAACAGAATTCACCTGGGGAGACTTCACATCAGCGATCGTCAGGGCGCTACCATCCTGTTGATGCCCTGCCGCACGCCAAAACAGGCTGTAGAGCATATTCAGTGCAGTTGAGCTTTTGTATGGATTGGGATAGCCCACCGCTAAGGAGCCCGCTGCGACTTGGTCAACAATGCGATCGAAGGTGACTTCCCCTGCTGCCGCTAATTGCTCATAAACTGCCCCCGTGAGCACCCAGCCCGCCGTATTGGGAACCAGTCGCCCTGCAATGGGACGGATCGCCACTCCCTGACTCTTGACCATCTCCACCCAAAGATCATTAGAGGGGCTATAGCCATTGGGTTTGGCGGCTTGGGCTAACAAGAGTTGGGCCGTGGTCCCCGAGGCGACTTGGCGAATCCCCACCTTAATGGGCTTACCGGAAGCCACCGTTTCCCCTCGACTATTGAAAGCTTCCGCCACTTCAATGAGCCACCGCTCATTTTGACGATCGGCGTTGGCTTTTTCCGAAGAACTATAAATTTCCAGATAAACTTCGTTGGCGTTCCCACTAGGTTTAGCGGCATACAGGGGAAATTCTTCGACACTGGGCAAAGGCTCTTGAATTTGATCAACGGTATAACGGCTCGCCAACTGATCGGTAATTTCTGAGGCTTGGATCTCGATATTGGGCAAGATATTGTTGACTAAAACCTCCTGGGCTTTCGCTTGGGAGTCAACCTTGGGGATGCCGCAACTGCCCAAAAAGGTGAAGCAAAGACCGATGCAAAAGCAGAGGACAAAGCGCCAGAAACTGCGCCGAATCGGATTAAGAGGCATTAGACTCATGGTTTTGTTCAAGAATTAGTTTGTTTGCCGCAATTAAGGTTTGTAAGCTCCGAGGGAGTTGAGATTGTGTCCCTTGAACCGATCGTTCCAGCTTCGATAGCATGAGCTGATCTTGAAGTTGTTTAAGCTGTTCATTACTATCCTTAAGACGATCGCAACTCACTTGTAAGTGCTGGTGAGCAACCGTGCGATAGGCGGGTGTCTGAATATTAGCCTGCACCGTCAGGGCTTCCGCAACTTGGGTGGTTAAGCCTATCACGGTATGCAAGGTTTCGAGAATATCAACGTGCAGTAAGGGCTCTTGTTCCACAATGCGTCGGGCCGAGGCTTGGGCTTCCAGTACCCAAATTTTCACTGCTCTCCAGGTGGCATCCTGAGCAGCAGGCAGACTTTGTTCCAGTTGCTCTAGATAGTTGAGCAAGGTTTCACGCTGGAGCCAATCTTGGCTATTTTGCTCAGTGGGGGACACCGGTGGCGAACGAAATCCCCAAACCCAAGACCCCAGCATGGCAATACTGATGCTACTCCCCCCCACCCAGACAATTGTACGATCGCCTGTCATTCCCACTAGCCCCCCAAAGCCAATCAGTGTGGCAACGATCAGCGCATAGGTTTGGGGGAGTGTAATGGCTTGTTGCCAAAGAGTCTTTTTCATTGAAACGTCCTCAATGTATTGACAACTCCCCTGCCTAAAGGCGAGGGGATTCTTGGTTCACAGGGATAGCTCATGCTACTTGCCCTCCCCAAAATTCACTGCGATGTGCCCCACCGCTGTATAGCCACGTTGCAATATGACCTGAGCCGCTGCTACATTCAATCTCATATCAATCTAATAACGTTACACCATCAAACTTGCCGCGCCCGATCGGGAACCCGAAACCGATTTTACCCTTGCTTTAGCCCCAGAGCTAGAGCGCAAGCTTTCCATCATCCCCCTATAATAATCCCATCTCCAGGATGCAGTAATGGGGTTTCCCCCGCGTTGACTAGACTGCTAGGCTATCCTGGCAACCGTGAACTGATAGCCGTACTCAAAACTCTACGCATTATGACCCCTAACCCAGAAACACCTCACCTCGAAATGCCTTCGGTCAAAAAAAAGGTTGCCATTTTCTATCCTAATTTTGGGGGAGGCGGAGCAGAAAGTGTTTGTTTATGGATGTTAGAAGCCTTAAAAAGTAAATATGATCTGACGCTTTTTACCTTGTCTGGCATTGACTTAATGCAGTTAAATAGCATGTATGGTACGCAACTCAGTCCTGACTCGGTTAAGGTCAAGGCCTTGTTAAATCAGCAATTACGCGGTTTAACGGAATTTGCTCGGGCCAATAATGCGTCTTTTAGAATGCTCTTTTTTCATCTGCTCATCGGCTTTTTCAAAAAACATTGTGATGACTATGATTTAATGATTTCTGCGTATAATGCAACGGACTTGGGTAAACGCGGAATTCAGTACATTCACTGGACTGGCGTGTTAGATGAAGTGGACTTTTATAAAAGAATTTCAAACTTTTCTGATCAACAGATGAAGAGCAATATTTCCCTCGTCAATTCCATCTTCGTTGCAGAAAGATTTAAACAACTGTACGGCGTAGACTCCACCGTCGTTTACCCTCCCGTTGTGGCAGAGTTCCCAGAGATTCCTTGGGAAACTAAAGAAAATGCTTTTATTTGTAGTGGTAGGTTGACAAAGCCCAAAGAGCCCCACAAAGTGATTGAAATCTTAAGTCAAGTCAGACAACAAGGGTTTGATATTAAGCTTTATCTGACGGGGGGAGGGGGCGGAGCCTATGCCTGGGGCTACCAAAAATTTTTGAAGCAGAAAATCGCAGAAAATTCTGACTGGGTGACCTTATATCAAGGTCTCCCCTATCAAGACTATGTTAAGATTTTGTCCAAATGCAAATATGGCATTCACTTTAAGCAAGAACCTTTTGGAATTTCCATTGCAGAAATGGTCAAGGCCGGATGTATTCCCTTTGTGAAAAGTAGAGGAGGACAGGTGGAAATTGTGGGTTCAGAAAATGAAGCCCTATTCTTCAAAAAGCCCCAAGAAGCCGTAGAAAAAATTGTCGCCGTTTTAAGTCAACCGGATCAGATAGCTCAACTGCGGCAGTCCTTAGTCAAACAAAAAGATCTGTTCTCCACCGATCGTTTTATGGCTGAAATCGATCGAGAAGTGGAAGCCTACTTCACCCCGCATTGATGAGAATATGAATTAACTACCCTGACTGAATTACTCCTATGAAACTACCCCGCTCCTTAAGATTGCTCCTGCAGGGAACGATCGGTTTAACCTTAGCTGTTAGCAGCCCCTTTGGGCTGAGCGATCGTTCCTTTGCCCAACCACTCCCCCTCACGGAAAACTTAATTGCCTTCCCTTCTGAACAAGGGAAAACTCTGCTCAGAGAAAGTGACTCCTTAGAAGATTTTGTACCCTTAAGTAGCCACTTTGTAACCCAAGAGAACCAAGCCTATTGCGGTATTGCCAGTATTACGATCGTCCTCAATGCCCTAGGCATTGAAGCCCCGATTGCGACTGCCTGGAATCAAAACTATTTTACCCAGGACAACGTCTTAAACGCCGATACAGAAGCCATCATTCCCGCCAGCCTCATTCAGCGCCAAGGCTTAACCCTGGCGGAACTGGCCGGTATTTTAGAGCAGTATCCCCTCCAGGTCGATCGCTATCATGGTGCAACGATCAGCCTCGCGGAATTTCGTCAGTTGATTGTCGAGAATCTGGCAGAGCCGGACAATTACGTTCTGATTAATTATTTACGCAAAGCCATTGGTCAAGAGCGGGGAGGACATATTTCCCCCATTGCCGCCTATCATGCCGAGAGCGATCGTTTTCTCGTCTTAGATGTGTCTCGCTACAAATATCCCCCCGTATGGGTCAAAGCGGAGGAACTGTGGCAAGCCACCAACACGATAGACTCGGTGTCTGGGGAAAC
>JBMTZC010000052.1:0-16889 GCA_049455215.1 Prochlorotrichaceae cyanobacterium | reverse complement strand
GCGATCGTCCTGCTCATCATTGGTCTAAGACTGTCTAAAATCGCCCGTCGCACCCTCGATCGCATCCTCAGCCGACAATCCCTAGATCCAACCCTGACCCGCTTTGCCGCCAATACGGCAGAAATTGTCCTGGTGGTCATCACCTTTATCGTTGTTTTAGGTCAGGTTGGCATTGAAACCGCCTCTTTCCTCACCGTCATTGCCTCCGCTGGCTTAGCGATCGGTTTAGCACTGCAAGGTTCTTTATCTAACCTATCGGCAGGCGTACTCTTGATTCTCTTTCGCCCCTTCACCGTAGGTCATTTCATTGAATTTGGTGGTGTGCTAGGTACCGTGGAGGAAATTCAACTCTTTGTAACCTTTTTAGCCACTCCCGATAATCGTTCGATTATTGTGCCCAACAGTAAATTAATCTCCGATGTTGTCATTAATTACTCGACAAAATCAGAACGTCGAATTGATCTGGAATTTGGGGTTGCCTATAGTGCAGATCTCGATCGGGTCAAAGCCATTATTGAATCGGTTTTAGCCAGCGATAGTCGCATTCTCCCGGAACCCGCTCCCACTATTGGAGTTATTGCCCTTGCCGATAGTTCCGTCAACTTTGCGGTGCGGCCCTGGGTCAAAAGTGAGCACTTTTTAGCGGTTTTCATGGGTTTGCAAGAAGCCGTGAAAAAACGCTTTGATCAAGAGGGGATTGAAATTCCCTTCCCCCAACGGGAAATTCGCGTCATTCAAGGTAACCCGTCCCTCTAATTCCCCCTGATCCTCCAAAGCTCAATCATCCCCCGCTTGACGCGGCGGGTGTCGGGTAGTTCACAGCGGACTGAGGGCAAAGTTGCAGAGAATAGCCAGCCCCCAAGCCGATAGGGCTGCATGGGTGCCCCCATTGATCAGCACTTGCGTCTGGCTCTGGGGTGATTCCTTGGCGGCTGATGGTTCTAAAGGGGTGTACCCCCAGGTATAACCCGTCAAAGCGATCGTCAGCCCCAAAAAGCTACCTTTAATCAAACTCATCACAAGCACTTGCAGCGATAGAACACTGCGAATGCCACCCCAAAAGAGGGTTAAATCCAGGTCACTATACTGTTGTGCGGCGCTGAGGGTTGCGACCCATAACCCTACACTAAAGGCAAAGATCAGCAGCAGGGGAAAGAGAATAAAGCCGGCTAACAAACGGGGAAAAAGTAAATAATCGATCGCTGAGATGCCCATCCAGCGCAAGACCTCTAGTTGTTGATTCTGCTGATAGTAAAGGAGTTCCTGGGCACTTGCAGCGGCCAGTTGAATGGCCAGTAAGCCGGAGCAGACAATGAGGGGAACGTGTTGACAAAAGGTCAAGGCAAAGGCGATGCCCAAGGGCTCTGGTTCCACGAGGACTTGGCTGAGGTAATGCAGGATAACGAGGCTAAGGAGAGCGTGCAGGCCAATCACGGAGGGAAGCAGGGGCGGGCCGACCCGATATAAATGTTGACGAAAAGCGCTGGGATAAAAGGTTAAGCTGGGGATACGCCATAGCAATTGACCGAGAAAAATAGCTAAATTTAACCAACGTCTCAATATCAACATCACGATCATCAAGGTTAGGGCAGAAAGCGATCGAGATCTTGATTACGGCCAATGACTACCATGGGAAATCCTTTGAGTAATTTTGCCGTCGCTTCAGGGTTAATTTCAAATTTCTGCTCGTAACCGATTGCTAAGACGTTAATGCCAAATTTAGCCCGCAGGTTTAACTCAGCGATCGTTTTGCCATGAAATTCTTCTGGGATGGTAATTTCTTCAATACTATGGTCTGGATCAAGCTCAAAGCGATCGAGAATCCCGGGTCGGGTGAGGGATCGGGCTAAGTTGCAGCCCATTTCATACTCAGGATAGACAACTTGGTTAGCTCCTACCCGATCTAACAGTTTGCCGTGAATTTCTGAAGAGGCTTTGGCCACAATATGTTTCACCCCGCCTTCCTGCAAATTCAGCGTCGTAATAATACTTTCTTGAATATAATTCCCGATCGCAATAATGACCGTATCGAATTCGTAAATCCCTGCTTCTTTGAGGGCTAAAGGCTCAGTGGAATCTAACTGAATTGAATGGGAAACAATCTGATCCGCTAGGGCTTGATTTACCAACTTTTCATTAGAGTCAATACCCAAAACCTCATAGCCTAAACTATGCAAAGTACTACACACGGCCCGACCAAAACGCCCTAAGCCAATAACCGCAAACTGTTGATGGTTGGAGCGTAAGTTACGAAAAAAGTTTAAGGCAGGAAAATTCACTGAACTTCTCCTTGGGCGTAGTCATCCCAGCATCATAAGGCCTGTCTGGGCCACTGCCCAAGATTATCAAGGCTAACTTAATCTGCCGAGGCAAGGGTGATCAAACAGTGCGGCATGGCCGCACTATTCCCTTAATCTTCGATCGCCCTCAGCAAGACTTCAATTAAGGGGGTATCCGCCATGTCGTCCATGGTGATCGTGTCGCAAATATCAAATTTTGCCCCCACTTCCTGCAGTTGGTCATCCAGGGCTTTTAAGAAAGCATTGGCTCCTGCATCGCTACCCACTTGAATGAAGGAAATCGCAAGCTCTTCATCCCGATCCATGCGTTGGGTAGCTTGAATGATGACCTCGATCACGGCCCGGCGATCGTCGGGTTCGCCATCAGTGATCACTAAAATCGTTTCGCCATCCTTCGTCGAGCCCGCCGCTTTGCGGTTAAAAAAATTCTGGGTTGCATCCCGAAGCACCGCAGCCAAATTGGTGGTGCCCATGGGATCATTTTCGAGGAAGATTTGCTCTACCTTGCTGGACGTTACGTTTTCGTAGCGCTTAAAGCGGGTGGAGAAGGTATAGACCGTAATCCCATCGGGATCTAGTTGTTCACACTTGCGGGCTACCGCCAGGGTAGATTCTTGGGCAACCTGCCAGCGAGTTTGGTTACCTTCCTTGAGGGACATGCTACCGCTTTTGTCTAAAATCAGGGTATAGTCTCGGTTTGCCATATCAACCATAGGATTTTAAGGGTATAACTAATGCTTAATCGTGCCCTATATTTTGCACCTTGACAACTCCAAGGGCTACCAACTTAAGACGGAAGCGCAGCACGAAGCGCTGTACTCTTCCCTTAAAGTTTTTCGCTTTCAGCAAACAACCAGCCAAAGGATAGAATTCAGCGCTAATTTTATCAAATATTGATTCGCTTTTATCTGCTCCGGCATTATTTAGCCAAAGCATTTTTGGTGAGTCAGATCGGGACGTATTTGGGTTGCAGAGATGAGCAAGTAGAGGAGCGATCGCTAGTCTGTAATGCTAAAATGACAAAACCATTCGTGGAAGAATTGATTTATGAGTAGACCTGTTACTCTGGAAGATATTTTCCAACTTTTTGATCGGCAGAAAGAAGAAACTGAGCGCCGTGCTGTGCAATCTCAAGCAGAAGCCGAGCGACGCGCTGCGCAAGCCCAAGCAGAAGCCGAACGACGCGCTACAGAAGCACAAACAGAAGCCGAACGACGCGCTACAGAAGCACAAGCAGAAGCTGAGCGACGTGCTGCGGAGTGGGAACGGAGCTTTGCTGCATACCAAACGGAGAACGATCGTAGTGTTGCAGAACTCAAGCGTTTAGTGGCAGCTAGCAATGAGATTGTGAATAATTTAACTAGTCGTTGGGGCCGATTTGTTGAGGAATTGGTCAAACCTGGTGTTGCTAAACTATTTAAAGAAAAAGGCATTGATATTAAACATACATTTCTCAGAGCAGAAGCTCCAGATAATAGTATGGAAATTGACGTTTTAGGGGTCAATTCAACGGATGTAGTTTTAGTGGAGTGTAAATCTCGCTTAACCCAAGATAATGTCGATGAACTCTTAGATAAGCTACCTAATTTTACAACTGCATTTTCTGAATTTAGGGACTACAGAATCTATGGAGCAGTGGCAGGCATTGAAATTGATCAAGGAGTCGATCGCTATGCCTATAAAAAAGGACTATTTGTGATCAAGCCATCAGGAGATACAATCATGATCGTCAATGATGATAAATTTCGACCTCGAGTTTGGTAACGGATCAAATGCTGAACACTCATTCTGCGATTTCGATACGTTTAATCCTGCTATGATGCCCGGAAACGATCGTCACCTGGGATCGAGAAACCTGAAACTTTTTGGCCACCCGACTCAAGTCTATTCTTACCGACCAACTTAAGAGGGAAGAGTACAGCGCTCAGTGCCGCACTCTTTCCTCTTTTTCACTTTCAATAAAAAGCCCAAAATTAAAACAAGGTATCTAAATCTAAAGCAGCAGATCCGCCGGTTTGTAGTTGATCTAAGACCTTCCCTAACTGCCACCAAACCAATTTGCCCGTGAAAATGGTAAGGGGAATAGAAATAGCGTAGCCCCCCTTTGCGGAGAAACCAAAAATTTGGACTCCGGCAGAGAGAAAGAAACAAATACCAGCGCAAATTCCTAAGAATGGCACCAGTAAAGATAACCCTCGAATGGTGGTCAGGGGAAATTGAGCAGGATTAATCTTCCACTGGCTCACCAGTCCCTTTAAGGTTTGGGAAAAGGCAAACCCTGAGGTAATCCCTGCAAATAAACCAACCAAAAGTAAAAAGTAGGGTGGGGGCGGATAATAATACATTGGCAAAAGTCCTTAACCGTTGAACAGTTACTGCGTAGATTGGAGTATCAATTTAAGACAAGTTAAGGCGAGAGCATGGATGCGGATCGCTTCACGCTCTCGTTAACTTTTCAAGTTTTTCCACTGTAGCGGAAAGCTGTAGATGGGTTTGCAGCGATCGTATTCTAGCCTGGGGGTGCCCTCTTAAGTCTAGCGGGTGGGTAGAAAGACAGGAAAAAGGTTAGCCGCCTGGTTTTGAGAAAAGAGGGTTAATGCATCCCAAGCAGAACTTAAAATACGGCTAGGCTCCAGATCATCTTTAATCAAATCCCACAGTCTTTGCACTTCTGGGGCATGTAAACGATCGTCTTCAATGAGGGCAAGTAGTAATTGCCGACGCAGGTAATCTCCCTCTTCTGAAAGCAAGTATTGCAGCCCTAATTGGGCAGTGGGAAAGAGATCAAAATCAGCATCCGTTCGGGCAATTCTCAGCATATTCTCTAAGCGATCCCAGCGGAATTTCCCATCTTTGAATAACACTTCGAGGAGTCGTCGCCGTAACTCAGGGGTTTCTCCCGTTAATAAACGACGAGCGACATAGGGATAGGCCACATCAACAATTTTGAAATCTGGATCAATGCTCAGGGCTAACCCTTCTTGAGTCACGATCGAGCGAATAATTAAGGCAAATTTCGCTGGAACGCGGAAGGGATAGTCATACATTAATTCCGAAAAACTATCGGTAATGGTTTTAAAGTTAAATTCCGAAACCTTCTGCCCTAAAATATTGCCTAAAACCTGTTCTAAGGCTGGAACGATCGGCGTAATATCGGTACCGGGAGCCAGAAAGCCGAGTTTAATAAAGTCTTGAGCTAAGTCAAGATAATCTTTGTTAATTAAGTGAACCACGGCATCCACTAGGGTTTCCTTAGTGGTCTGCTCCAGTTGATCCATCATGCCAAAGTCAATATAGGCCATACGATCGGGAATTCCTGATTCAGGATCACCGGGTAAGGCAAACAAATTGCCAGGATGGGGATCGGCATGGAAAAAGCCAAACTCTAACAACTGTTGCAATCCAGAGATAACCCCAATGCGAATGACCGCCGAGCGATCCATATCCGCTTCAATAAACTCATTAGAGCCGGTCAGTTTGTACCCTTCAATCCATTCTAGGGTGAGCACCCGACGGGAGGTATAGCGCCAGTAAATGGTGGGTACTTTCACATAGTCACAAGCCTGGAAGTTGCTTGCAAAATGCTCAGCATTGCGTCCCTCTTGGAGATAATCAATCTCCTCAAAGAGCTTGATGCCAAACTCATCCACGATCAGAGTAAGGTCATGCCCTAGATTGAGGGGAAGGTAGGGACTGATCCAACCGCAAATCCAGCGAATGAGCAAAATATCCAGGGATAACCGCCGACTCAATCCTGGCCGTTGGACTTTTACGGCAACGGTCTCACCACTACGAAGTTGGGCTTTATAAACTTGCCCTAAACTGGCTGCGGCGATGGGGTCGGGGGAAATACTGCGAAAAATTTCATCGGGAGAGCGATCGAGTTCCCGTTCAATAATCTCAAAGGCGATCGCATTAGGAAAGGGAGGTAGCCGATCCTGGAGCTTGGTTAGCTCTTCCAAATAATCTTTTTGTACCAGGTCAGGACGGGTGGAGAGAGCCTGGCCCACTTTGATAAAGGTCGGTCCTAAATGGGTCAGGAGTTCTCGGAACTGGGTCGCTCGCTTGAGCCGGTTGCGTTCTTGTCTGCGGAGGACGCGATCCCCTCCCAAGGCGAGAAGAAATCCTGCAAAATTCCAAACAATGCTCAGAGTACGTCCCAGCACTTGCCAAGGACGACGACGATAGTACTGGGCAATTTGATCGCGATCGTAGGCTCGCATTTGATCGAGTTTATCTAACTCCACCTTAATCTCTGCCTTTTTTAACTTTTGTTAAGTATCTTACCACGGCTCTTCTCTGAGCGGTTCTGAAACCGGATGGTTTGCAGAAGATATGCCTAGGGATCAGCCTGATCTGGCTCAAAGTCTTGGCTTCAATCCCGAGGGGAAAGACCCCTCAAGAATAAAGACCTAGAGAAGTCGGTGCCCTTTGACGGTATCCGAGCGTAACCGTAAAAATTCACAGCAACTCGGCAGGTCACTGCCCCTCACGCCTAACGTCAACTCCCTGGAAAGACCTATGGAAACGATTTCTTTTGCTCATGGCTGGGATCCATCCCACCCCCCGCAGGAAAGCGGAAGTTCCGCAGGAGCCCTTCTCAGTTCGGATCAATCCTCTCTGCAGGAGGGCATACCTTTCTCCCTTCTCTCTTCTAGTCCGTCTAATACCTCTAAAACCAGTTCATCTTGGTCAAAGTCCCTGTTACCCTGCCTTCCCCCTGCGGTTATTTTGATGAGTTTGCAGGCCGGGGGAGGAGCCGCAATGGCCGCAACGAACTTGGCCCACGGTATGGACAATGCTGATGTGGCCAGTTTGCAGTATAAGTTAGCCCGCTTAGGCTACTTTCAGGAACACAACACCGGATACTTTGGCGATCGTACCGAATCGGCGGTTCGGCAATTTCAAGAGGCGGCGGGGTTGCAGGTCGATGGCATTGTGGGGGAGGAAACTTGGACTGCACTGAAGGCACAGTCATCCTCCTCGCCCCTGATTGCAGCAGTAAGCCCACCAGAAAACAGTGGTTTTGAGAGCTTTGCAGACTTTGAAACCAGTGGGGTAGCGATCGAAACAGAACCACATGGTAGCCAGTCCAGTGATGTGGAGGTGCGGGAAATCCAATCTCAACTCCAAAGCCTCGGTTATAACCCTGGCCCCATCGATGGCATTTTAGGTCCACAAACCACTAGCGCAATCCGAGACTTTCAGATGGCCCGGGGACTCATTGTGGATGGCATTGTTGGCCCGCAGACCTGGGGTGCCTTGCAGCAATCCGCTACGGAAGCCCCCAATTCCAGCTTCGAGACCTTACCCAAGATGGAAGAGGTGATCTTTGGTGATTTGGGCGCAGAGTACGAAATTTTGCCCGTCCCAGAACTGCCCTTTTGACCTTAGTCAATCTTCTTCTGCATTTCGTTAACATTTCTTGAGCAAATGTTACGGAATTCCTCACTATGTCTCGATCTGTAACAGTTCCGATCGCCGGTCACAAAATTCGGTATTGTAGAATCCTAGCGGATACCACTTGTGGGATTCCATTCTTGTCCAACGAAATAGATAAGGGTTTGGAAGCATGTCAGCAGCCTTAGCCGTTACAGACGATTCCTTCAAAAAAGAAGTTTTAGAGAGCGAAGTTCCTGTGTTGGTTGATTTTTGGGCCCCGTGGTGTGGCCCTTGCCGGATGGTGGCTCCCGTCATCGACGAAATTGCCACCCAATACGAGGGCAAGGTTAAGGTCGTAAAACTTAATACCGACGATAACCCAACCGTAGCCGGTCAATATGGAATTCGTAGCATTCCCACTCTGATGATTTTTAAAGGTGGGCAGCGGGTCGATATGGTTGTGGGGGCCGTTCCCAAAACCACTTTGGCCAATACCTTAGAAAAATATCTTTAGTCCTCTAGGGCGCGTCATTCATTAAGTCCAGATCCCTTACGGTATCGACATTAACCGCGCCCGTCCGAGTTTTAAAACTAAGGGCTGAAACAAGCACAACCTCGGCCTTTCATCCCTCACTGATGGTAGCTCTTAGATCTACCGTCGTTTTTCTGCGTCAAGAAACCAGTGGAGCATTAGCGGTGTAGGGTACCGTCCTAATGATTCTGCTCATTGTCACTGCCAAGCGTCATGCAACCTTCCTCTCGGGATTTAGCACAATTTTTGGATATTGCGACGGAGGCAGCCCTGGCTGGGGGCGCAATCCTGCAGCAGTATTGGGGGCAACTGAACGATATTCGGGGTAAGGGACGCTGGGGAGACTTGGTAACCGAAGCGGATATTGCCTCGGAAAAAGCTGTCTTAGAAGTCATGCAGCGTCATCTGCCGGATCATGCCATCCTGGCGGAAGAGTCGGGGCTGCAGCAATCCGCAACCAACCATTCTCTGCTTTGGGCGATCGATCCCCTGGATGGCACCACAAACTATGCCCACCAGTATCCGTTTTATTCGGTTTCTATCGGTCTTTTAGTCGAAGGGGTGCCCCAAGTCGGGGTCGTGTATTTGCCCTTTTTTAATGAGTTGTTTCGGGCGGCAACGGGGCTAGGAGCAACCCTCAATCGTCAACCCATTCAGGTATCTACAACAACAGAGTTAGCCCAGAGCTTGTTGGTGACGGGCTTTGCCTACGATCGCCGTGAAACCTCCGATAATAACTATGCTGAGTTTTGTCACCTGACCCATGTTACCCAAGGGGTACGGCGAGGAGGCTCTGCGGCTTCAGATTTAGCCTATGTGGCCTGTGGTCGTTTAGATGGCTATTGGGAACGGGGTTTATCTCCCTGGGACTTAGCGGCGGGGATTGTCTTAGTCCGGGAAGCAGGTGGAGAGGTCACCGCCTACGATCGTTCTCCCCTTCAGTTAGAGACGGGCCGCCTGTTAGCCACCAACGGACATTTACATATCCCCCTCAGCCAGGAACTAGCGATCGTCCGGCAACAGACAGCCACAGCCTAAAGGGGAGCAGTAGATGGGAGGAGCAGAGCAAGATAGAATAAAACCCATCAACGTAATCTGGCTTTCCACGGAAAGCGAAAAAATTGAATGGCAGAGTGCGTCACTCTTCCGCCTTAAGTTGGTAGCCCATAATCTCTAACAGTTGTTCCTATGGCCCCTCTAAAGAAAGGTTCTCTTGTGCGTGCAGTTCCTGAAAAGCTGCAAAACTCATTGGAAGCAAAAGCCAGTGACGATCGCTTCCCCCCCTACATCTTTGAGAGTAATGGCGAAATTGTTGATCTCAAGGGGGACTATGCTCTGGTGCGCTTTACCGTTCCAACCCCGAATATTTGGTTTAAGTTAGAGCAACTGACGGGGGTCTAAGGTGTACTGAGTCTCAGGCTTAATTACTAAAGATGATTAAAGATGTCCTCTTCCCCCCCTGTGCCGGAGCTTTCCATTGTTGTTCCCTGTTATAACGAAGCCCCGAACCTGGACTTCCTGCTCGATCGGTTGCGATCGGTCTTGGATCCGTTGCAACTGACCTACGAAATTATTTGTGTCAATGATGGGAGCCAGGACGAAACCCTGGGGCAATTGATTCAACATCACCAGCGGGACGATCGTATTAAAGTAGTCAACCTGTCCCGTAACTTTGGGAAAGAAGTGGCCCTCACGGCAGGGCTTGACTATAGTACCGGGGCTGCAGTGATTCCCATTGATGCAGATTTGCAAGATCCGCCGGAATTAATTGAAGTTTTGGTGGCACAATGGCGAGCCGGTTACGACGTAGTTTATGCAACCCGTCGCCACCGCAGTGGTGAAACCTGGCTGAAGAAATTCACTGCCTATGGTTTTTATAATCTTATTGGCCGTCTCAGTCCTATTGCCATTCCCGCCAATACAGGGGACTTTCGGTTAATGGATCGTCGGGTGGTAGAGGCTCTAAAACACTTACCCGAGCGAACTCGGTTTATGAAGGGTCTCTTTGCTTGGGTCGGGTTCCGACAGACCAGTATTCTTTTCGATCGCTCTGAACGGTATCGCGGCACCAGCAAATGGAATTATTGGAAACTTTGGAATTTTGCCCTAGAGGGCATTACCTCCTTTAGTTCCTTTCCCCTCAAGATTTGGGGCTATATTGGTTTAGGATTTTCCACCCTTTCCTTTGCCTATGGCTCTTTTTTAATTTTGCGCACCCTCATTTTCGGCATTGATGTGCCAGGCTATGCCTCCCTAATGGTTACCTTACTATTTTTGGGAGGAATTCAACTGCTGAGCCTGGGCATTATTGGGGAATATTTAAGTCGCATTTATGAAGAGGTGAAAGGTCGTCCCCTGTACTTAGTCAGAGATGTCTACGGACTCAAACAATGACGGAAAAACCAACTTCCTTTGAGCTAACAGCCCAGCCAGCCTGGGTTTCCCTCAGTTCAGATTTTGGCTTAAATTATTGGCGTTGGCCAGGTCAAGTTCCCATATTGCTCTTACATGGTCTGGCGGATCATGGCTTAGTGTGGGCCAATTTAGCCCAGTCTTTAAACGATCGAAATTATGACTGGGTCGCACCCGATTTACGGGGTCATGGTGATAGTAGTAAGCCCGATCGAGGCTATCGTTGTCCTGATTTTATTGCCGATCTCAAAGCCTTTGTTGATCATTTAGGATGGTCTCAGTTTCATGTCATTTCCCACTCGTGGTCGAGTAAACTAGCAACCTTGTGGGCGACGGAGGAACCGGAGCGTTTCCTGAGTCTGACCGTAGTGGATCCCTTTTTCATCGGCAAAATGCCGTCCTGGGTGCAGATTACCTTTCCTCTGTTGTACAAAACCTTACCGTTTCTGAAAACCTTGGGGCCCTTTAGCGATCGTTCCCAACTGGAAAACTTGGCACAGGGGCTAAAACAGTATCGAGGCTGGAGTGCCCACCAACAACTGGTTTTTGAAACCTCCATTGAAGCCAAAGCCGACGGATCCTGGGGGAGTAAATTTGTGGTACCCGCTCGCAATGAGGTATTTGCAGAAATTACTGAAATTGAGGGTTTAACGCACCCTCTGCAGGTTCCAACCCTCCTAATCACACCGGAACAGGGGCTAAATCGATTTGCCTGGCAGCTTCGTCCCTTCTATACCTATGCCAGCGCCCTATCGGTGCAAACCATACCCGGGAATCACTGGCCCTTTCTGGTTAGCCCTGAGACCTTCCACCACACCATTGCTGAGTGGCTCAGTTCCCAAGACCCGCAAGGCTAGACCCCCAACTCCCTCGCGAGAGGGCGTTTGTTCCGATTCCCCTCCAGGGAGGGGCTAGGGGTGGTTTGACTGTTCATTCCCGAATAGCGATTTGGAGGGTTGGTAATTCCTGCAAGGCTAGCCCCCCAAGAGAGGACGTTTGTTCCGGTTCCCCTCCAGGGAGGGGCTAGGGGTGGTTTGGCTGTTCATTCCCGAATAGCGATTTGGAGGGTTGGTGGGGTTGGTGATTCCGGCAAGGCTAGCCCCCCAAGAGAGGGCGTTTGTTCCGGTTCCCCTCCAGGGAGGGGCTAGGGGTGGTTTGACTGTTCATTCCCGAATAGCGATTTGGAGGGTTGGTAATTCCTGCAAGGCTAGCCCCCCAAGAGAGGACGTTTGTTCCGGTTCCCCTCCAGGGAGGGGCTAGGGGTGGTTTGGCTGTTCATTCCCGAATAGCGATTTGGAGGGTTGGTGGGGTTGGTAATTCCTGCAAGGCTAGACCCACCCCCAACCCCCTCCCAAGAGGGGGCGCTTGTTTTAGTTCCCCTCCAGGGAGGGATTAGGGTAATTGCTTTGTCGTTCTGTACCTGTTGTCCAATCTCACCCTCCCCAGGGTTCTTTTCCACAGGGATTCCGGCTCAGGAGTGGGTTAGAATCGGTACTTAAAGGCTCTTTCCATTCTGCACACTATGGTGCATTGTCTTGTGAAGACATCTCAGGATGCCGACTCGTTTTTCCTCCCTGCTCTGGAGAGACAGGGTTGCCAAACTCCCGGAGGATTTTGATGAACGATGAGGAAATTGGTCAAGCGCTCGATCGAGCGTTTCAAGATTTAAATTTGGGTCTATATTTTCAAGTCTCGCAAAACTCACCCTATCTTTATATTTTCATTAATCGTCCTTTGGGAAGTCTCCCCGATTATGAGCAGATTACGACCCTCATAGGGCAGACGATCGCCAGATTAAATCTGGAGAATCTAACCTACATTGCTCTTTATAGTCGTCCTTTAGGGGAAGTAGATACCGATTGGGAAAGCTATGTTCCTATTAGTGATTTTAAACCAGGCACGATCGTGAATCTTGTCCAGGGCGATCAAGAAAATTTTGATCTTGGGGCTATGACTAGTCATGAAATTACAGAATTTCTTGCTCAGGACAATCAGGAAAAACTTGATCTTGGGGAGCTATCTAGCGGTGAAACTACAGAATTTGTGCCCCATCGTGCCAATCAACCCTTCATCGATTCCGGTATCGATCTAGCCTCTTTCTCCCAGGATGAGCAAGAGAGTGAAACCCCGGCTCAGACTAGCTTAGAGCCTGAGAATGATCTCAATAAAGCTGATTTTAGACAGTATTGTTTTGTAGACGATCGCAATGCCTTAACCTCTAGTGAGGTAAGCATCTCCCTCAAGGTGGCCAAAATCCTAGTGATTTTCCACCGATTTCCTACCCGAGGAAAACACCGGGTTCTACCCTTATTGGGACAAATTTTTGGGGGCGATCGGGGTATTGTTTTTATTCATTTCCCCGATCAAGTTCAGCAATGGTTTGAATACATCTTGACTTTAAATAAGGCAGAAATTGAAACTGCTCAGATCTGGTTTAGCCGATATTGCCAAGATGCCAATAGGACATTGCGGGAGATGCAAACGTTATTGCAAGCAGCAGAAAACCCAGAGGCTTCTCCCCTAGAACAGGACATCCCTACCCAACTTATTGAAAGACCACGCCCAGCGGGACGAAATACCCCCCTAGTGAGTATCGACGCTCGACCCCGAGCGATCGCTCCGCAAGTTGCCCCAACACCTCCCGCTCCAGTTTCACCGCTTTCTGGACAACGGTCTCCAACCCTGCGACCCACTTCACAACGATCGCCTGCTCGGCTCTGGCTGTGGTTCCTCAAAATCTTGCGGGGCTTTGGGAGATGATTTCCGATCGCACCGGCACGATCGCCTTGGCTATCGCTCTGATTGGGTTTGCTGGCCCCCTGATTTTGACCTCGGTCAGTAACTAGGGGCCGGGTTCCGATAAAATTCAGCAATCACGATGTATAGCCCGTTCAGATCAGAATAGTGCTGGATTCGCTGGATTGACGGGAAATCCTGTAAATTTACTCAACCTTGCTGTCATGTCAGAACCTTATTCGCCATCAGAGATCGAAATCAAAACACCTCAAGCCGTCACTGATAACGTCTCTTCTTTTTACAATACCTATCCCTTCCCACCTGAGCCGCTGCTGGATGAAGCGCCTCCAGGGTATAACTGGCGCTGGCATTGGGGCGCAGTTCATGCCTTTTGTACAGGGCAGGCAGCGGATTTAGATCAACCCCTGCGAATTTTGGATGCGGGCTGTGGCACCGGGGTGAGTACAGAATATTTAGCCCACCTCAATCCCCAAGCGGATATTATCGCGATTGATATTAGTCCGGGAGCCCTGCAGGTGGCGGAGGAGCGTTGTCGTCGATCGCGTCCGGTACAGTGGGGGAGCGATCGCCTGCAATACCGTCACCTCAGCCTTTACGACGTGGCGGAATTGCCCGGTAACTTTCAGTTGATTAACTCCGTTGGCGTGATCCATCACCTAGGGGATCCGCAACGGGGACTGCAAGCGCTCTCGGAGAAATTGGCACCGGGGGGCTTGCTCCACATTTTTGTCTATTCTGAATTGGGACGACGGGAAATTCAACTCATGCAGGAAGCGATTCAACTCCTCCAGCCCGATCGTCAGGATTATCGCCAGAGTGTCCAAGTGGGGCGAGATATTTTTGCTACACTCCCTTCGGAAAATCGTTTGGTCAAACGGGAGCGGGAGCGCTGGTTTTTAGAAAATCAACGGGATGAATGCTTTGCGGATATGTACGTTCATCCCCACGAGGTTGATTATTCGATCCCCACCCTCCGATCCCTCTTAGAAGCAACGGATCTGACCTTTTTAGGCTTTTCCAATGCCCAAGAATGGGATTTAGAGCCCCTCTTAGGGCAAAACCCCGCCTTGCTCGATCGTGCCCTCAAGTTGGATCCGTGGCAACGGTATCGTCTGCGGGAGATCCTCGATCCAGATGCAGTGACCCATTACGAATTTTTCCTAGGCAAGCCACCCCTCAGTTTTCAAGATTGGCAATCCGATCAAGCCCTAGCCCAAGCGATCGTTTCCCGTAACCCCTGTATGCACGGCTGGCCCAGTCAGAATTTGTTTAATCAAGATTATTTGCCCATTACTCTCTCAGAAGCAGAGTTCCAGTTTCTGCAAGCCTGTGAGGTGTCTCCGCCCCAAACGATCGCCCAGGTTCAGCACAGTAGCGGTCTTACCCTGGAACAGGTGCGAGAGATGTTACAGAAGCGTCTGATCTGGCTGAAAGCCTAACTTTTGTAGACTGACAGCAGGGGCAGGGCGTGAATCGGGTGATCTGGCTGGGCTGACTTAACCGATCGCTTTACTCAAAAAACGACGAATCAACTCGATCGTTTCCTCTACTTCGCGGGTCATATATAACCCCGCCGTACAAAACTGGCGGAAAAACATTTGGCTTGTGGTATCTACCCCCAACAAAATGACGGGGGTTTGATTTTTGAGGGCTAACGCTACTTCAGAGGCAGTACCCAAGCCCATACCACAAGCGACAACAATGGTGCTACTGAGAACGTTAATGTTATTGCGGCCGTAGCCCATGCCGGTGCAAATGGGAACATCCACATAAACTGAAGCCGCCTTGGTATGGGAGTCTGGCAAAATGCCGATGGTAAGACCGCCCATTTGCTTGGCTCCTCGGCTAACCGCTTCCATCACCCCCGCGCCTCGCCCCCCCGTGAGCAAAACCCACTGCTCTTGGGCAATGCGTTTACCCAGATGATAGGCTCGATCCAAATCGACAGTACGAGCCTGCTCGCCAGGGCCCATTACGCCAATGATGGGCTGGGGTCTTGAGTGGGGTGGGTTTGGGTTAACCATTCTAGCCAGTCCAAAATAAGGGGGTTGGTAAGATCAGGGCGATCGTCGTGGGGACAGTGGCCCGTTTTGGGCAGACTCTGAAATTGGATCAAGTCAGAACGATCGCAGGTTTGAAAGATTTTACCCCCACTCAGCGGTGTCCACGGATCTGCCTCTCCCCAGAGTACCAGCAGCGGCCGCTCTAAATGGGGCAACAGTTCAGTAGGAGCGGGCCCCGCTGGAGCCGAGAGAATGGAAGCAAAGACCTTTTGGGCATTGGGATGGCAAGAGGGTTCATAGAGGAGATCAACTAACTCATCCGTTACGGCTTCGCGGTTGCCATAGACTTGGTACAGGGTACGACGAATTTGGGACTTGCGGCGAACCCCGTTGAATAAAAACGGGCCGAGGAAAGGATGATTCACCGCCCAACTAAAAAGCCCCATAATCTGCTGTAAGGGGAAATGTAATTCTTCGGGACGATGGTTCAACCCACCGGCACAGTTGAGCAACACCGATCCTCTCACCCATTCTGGATGGTTCACCGTCAGCATTAAACTCAGCAACCCCCCAATGGAATTGCCAACGAGGACAACAGGACGACCAATCTGAGTTTGCCAAAAGGACTCCAGTAACGCCTGCCAGAGGTCTAAGCTATACTCCAAGATCGGCTTATCCGAGGCTCCAAACCCCAGTAAATCTAAGGCATAGACCTGGTACCCCGCCTGAACTAGGGCAGGAATATTTTTGCGCCAATGCCCAATGGAGGCTCCAAAGCCATGGACTAAGAGCAAAGGCTGCCCTTCTCCCATGACGGTATAGCGAATTTCATGATCTTGCCAAAACCATTGATAACGGGGGAAATCCCTGGTCGCCTCATCGTTGGTTCCGTTTGTGTCAGGGCTGGGAATCGTGGGAATCACACCTGAGGAAACGATCGCTTCTGGAGAAGATGTTGAGCTTAGGGGAGACATGACGGTTATCCAGCTTTGTAATGCTTAATGATTTTTCTTTACAAAGCTTAACGTATTCTTGATCCGGCAAGTCTGATCGTTTCGATGGACTGAGAAACACTAAAGGGAGAGCAAGATTGAGAGCGGGCGACAACAGACTCTGGTTTGCACCCCATCCGCAGGAACGATCGCTATCTTGCCAGTTAACGATGAAATACCTATGATCTGGGGGGTAAGCGATCGGGATCGAGTCCCAAGGAGCGTAGATAAGCCACCAGTCGCTCTTTCTCTTCTCGTTCCACCTCAGCCCGTTGCCGTTCCACCTCAGCCCGTTGCTGTTCCTGCTCAGCCCGTTGGTTTGCGGCTTCAGCCCGTTGCCGTTCCGCTTCAGCCCGTTCCTCTGGGGTAGGAATCCAGCCACTTCGATCGTACCAGCGGAGCCATAGTCCAGACCATCGTTCATACACCCCATCCCAAACTCCTAACCCTAAATCAAGTTCTGGAAACCAAAAGCGAGGGGTTAATAAGTTCACCGCTTGGTATCGATTGT
>JBMTZC010000051.1:0-16892 GCA_049455215.1 Prochlorotrichaceae cyanobacterium | reverse complement strand
CAGGAGTGTGGCACTCTTCTCTTAAATCATTGTGTTTGCAGTGGAAAGCTCAAATCATCTATTAATAGATTGGTTATTAATTAATAGATAAATAGTGGCTCTGCCACTGCCTAATCCTTAGTTTTTTTGCTCTTAGCTGTGGATAGATGATGTGGAAAATGTGGAAAACGGGATATAGAAAGGCTCAAATCCTCGCCGTTTTGTGAGGATGGGTGCGGCAAGCTTGATGTTCTAACCTCTGCAGGGAGAATTGATGTCCACTTGAGTGAGCACCAAAAACTCACGCTATAAACTGGATTTGAGCGCTAGGATGGCAGCACTTGACGTTTGCGAAGGTCAAAGCGATCGCCGTGGGCTAGTAAGTAAACTCGAACGCCATGCAAGCTAATGGGATCATCAGATTTGACTTGGGGTTCATTGGTGTAGGACATTTCCCCTGGATCAATGAGGGTGATCAGTCCTCGACCGAGAGCGTGTAAGATGCCGCTGGTCTCAATCAGAGCACAGGTATCTTCATCTACTCCCATGCCTAAGCGATCGGGATGCATGGAAACGGCACTAATCAGCCGGGCCATGCGGTTGCGATTGTGAAAGTGCTGATCCACCAATAACTCCGGGATAATCCCTAGACCGGTGGCCATATCCACTAAGGAACGGTTGGGAGATTCACCGCTGCCTCCCCCGGCAATCATGTGGTGTCCCATGACCGCTGCCCCAGCACTGGTGCCCCCGAGGGTAATTTGGCCCAGTTGGGCACGGGTGCGGATGGTGTTCATTAAGGCGGTATCGGCCAAAATACTACAGAGCCGTAACTGATCTCCACCGGTCATAAAGACTCCGGTACAGCTTTCGATGAGGCGATGCCAGAGGGGATCTTCGCTTTGTTCTCGCTGTTGAATATCGGCAACTTGAACGTTCTGTGCGCCCATGTCTTGAAAAATGGTGACGTAGCGTTCTCCGGTAATGCCGGGTTCCCGAGACGCACAGGGCAAGATGACAATACTCGCTTCTGAGCCTCCAGACCGTTCAAAGAAGGTTCTCAGGATTTCTCGCCCGTGAATTTTATCTTCCGCTCCACCAATGATCATCACGGCGGGTTTATTCAGTTGGTGCATACTGGGAAAGGTCTGAAACAATGGTACAAAGCAAGTAAAGTACGATCGGTAAATACCTTGAAAACAGTTTTTTTGGTATCAATCCTAACTTTTTCAGTTTACAACAATTTACTTACTCTAAAGATACTAAAAATGATGTCTCTTCAACGATTTCTTTTGAGCTTGAGTGTCATGCTGGGAACGAGTTTGGTTAGTGTGCCTGCGGGGCATTCTACCATTTTCCTTGCCCAGGCTATCCCTGAACTGCCTCAAAGTGTGGATGAGTTGTCCCGTCAGGCGGCGGAGTATCGGCAGCAAAAGTATCGTCGCCTGGAGGCCTATACCCTGGGGCGCTTGGCCAAAAAGTTGGCGGAGGAGGGCCAGGTGGATTTAGCGATCGTTTTCTATAAGCGAGCATTGAATTTAGTGGAGGATGTGCGGGCGGATCTGCGGCGGGTTGAGGCGTTGCAAGAGCGATTATCTCTAGAGCCGGTGGAGTTGCAGGAATCTTTGCTGCAAACTTTTTCAGAGGATATTTACCGGCCTTTAGCGGCCCTCTTGCTGTCCCAGGATCGGGTCTGGGAGGCTCAGCAGGTTTTGGATTTATTGAAGGTGCAGGAACTTGATGAGTTTTTAGACAACGTGGAAGTTCCCCCCCAGGGGGCAACACCAGCAAATTCTCGGTTTGCCGATCGTTTTGGCCAAGTATCCTCTGGCTCCACTGCTGCCACGGGAACGCCTCCAGCCCGGACGGGATCGGCGGGTTCTGGAAATTCCCGGTTTGCCGATCGCTTTGCTCATCGCACGGAGACAGAGCCACGGGAGGGAAATGAGAATAGTGATGCCTCTTCGACGCGCTTTGCCCGAGCTACCCCGGCGACGGATCCCAGACCCCCTTCTTCAGAATCAGGGGTTGAAATTTGGGATGCAGAGATGCTCCTCGGGGCGGAATACGATCGGTTAACGACCCAAGCGATCGCTGATGGTCAAGAACTCTTAGCTTTAAGAGCGATCCCGCCTGCCAACCGTAGCTCCGCCCAAAGCGATCGTTTGTCAGAATTGGTGACCCAAGAGCAACGCCTCAATCAGCAGTTCACCGCTTTCATTCGCAGTGGTGAAGTCAGGACGCTGTTGGACAGTCTGAATCAGAGTGCCCGGAGTGCCACCTTAAACCCAGAGGCCCTCAATAGTTTGCGCGATAACTTGAGACGCTTGGATCGAGCAGCCATTTTGTATCCATTGATTTTGGACGATCGTATTGAACTGGTTCTAACCACTGCGGAATCACCGCCCATTCACCGAAGCGTCCCCGTGAGCAAAGTCCAATTTCAGTCTGTTCTACGCCAGTTTCGCCAAACTTTAATCGATCCCCACCAACGAGATCCCCGCCCTTTTGCGGCCCAGTTATATGAATGGTTGATTCAACCCTTGGAGCCCGAGTTGGCCCAAGCCGATACCCAAACTTTGATTTATGCCCCGGATGGGTGGTTGCGCTATGTTCCCTTAGCGGCGCTGTACGACGGTGAGCAGTGGCTTACGGAGCGCTATCGGATTAATTACATTACGGCCCAATCCCTGACCGATTTAAATCGTCCTCCCCAAACCAAGGTGCGCTTGTTAGCGGCTGGGTATACCGACGGCGAGTATCGGGTGCGAACCCGGCAGCAGGAGTTTACCTTTTCTGGATTGCCCTACGCGGAGTTAGAGCTACAGTCCTTGGCGGAGGTTGTTCCCCAGACAAAACTGGTGCGTAATCAAGATTTTGCCCCCGATCGCTTAGTGCCCCAACTCGATGATTTTACGATCGTCCATTTTGCTACCCATGCCACCTTTGTCAGCGACACACCTCAAGAGTCTTTTATTGTTTTTGGCAATGGGGAAATTGTGACGTTACGGGATCTAGAAAATTGGTCTTTGCCCAACGTGGATTTAGTGGTGTTCAGTGCTTGTCAGACTGCTCTGGGGGGAAAGCTGGGCAATGGTCAGGAAATCCTGGGATTAGGCTACCAAATTCAACGTACAGGAGCCCGCGCAGCGATCGCTTCTCTCTGGGCTGTGGATGATGGCGGCACTCAGGCCTTGATGTCAGGGTTTTATCAGGCGTTGACCCGTAATCCAAAAATGACCAAGGCAGAGGCCTTGCGATCGTCCCAAATTCAGTTTATTCGAGGTGAGCAGAGTTTGCCGCAGAGCAGGATTCCGCTAGGTAATAGACCGGATCCGGTGATCGTAGACTTTAGTCATCCCTATTATTGGGCACCCTTTATTGTGATTGGGAACGGGTTGTAAATGACCTCGGATCAGCTTCGGGTCAAAGTTGATTGGGCGCGGAGGCCTGCTAGAAATTCAGCTTGTGGCGGCGATCAGACTTAAATTATGCTGAATCTGTTCAATAATCTTCCGCCAGTTAGGTTTGGAACGATCGCTGGGGTTAACCCGCACTCCCTGACAATGTATCTGACAAATTGCAGACTGATGTTTTAGGGATTGAACCGGTTCGATCGTTAAGGGCGATCGTAACTGAGAGGGCGATAAACTCCCTAAGGCCAAGAGGAGCGTTTTACCAAAAAGACTGGGATAAGGAATTTCTATTTCGTAAAATTGATCCGCTTGCACAGATAGACAGAGCCGAATTGCGTTGGACTTTCCTTTGCGTACCGTTAACGCTCTTACTTTGCAGGTTAGGATCTGGGCCGCAATGGGCCGAACCTGTTCCTGAGCATCCACACTCTGCCAATAGTTCCCCTCGGGGTTTTCGTGGTAAAGGATCCGGTTTTGAGGGGAAAAGCCTAATGGTTCTGAAGTGCTTTGCTGCAGATGATTCACCATGACCTCTAGAGATTGGGCAATCCGAGCTAAAGGTTCAGAAGAACTCGGTGCCATCTCCCATTCCGGAGCACTAGATTCAGGGACGATCGGCAAATCTGTAGAGGAAAGGTGTTTGGCGCGATACCGGTGATAAGTGTCCTCTGCATTGGCCAAGGTCACATCTATATTTTCATTGGCTAACAAACTGATGTTCTCGGAGTGGAGAGGACTATTGTGATGGACTTCTGAATTGATTTTAGCAATGAGGCGAATCGCACTATTGTCGGTAATAGTCGTTTGTCTATAGAGAACTCTCAGAAGCTGATCGAGTTCGTTCGGATCAAAAGTGATGTTGTAGGTTTTGCTCATAATGTCCCAGGAGCTAAGGGAATGGGGTCTGGGGATCCCAAGATGGGGTCTTGGTGGTTTCAGGTATATTAGCCCAAACTCTTCAGCACCTCGAAAAATTAACAATCTTGCCCTCCTCAAACTTACGTAAAGATTCGTAAGTTTGTAGTCCAGTTAACTTCGTTTTTTTGAGATTACTCGATATGATGGCTAAGGTTTTTCTGTATTGGGTTTGGAGCGCATTGTGACGATTTACGTGGGTAACTTATCCTTTCAAGCAACGGAGGAGGATTTAAAAGAAGTTTTTTCCGAATATGGCCCCGTTAAGCGGGTGAGCCTTCCCCTCGATCGGGAGACGGGGCGTAAGCGTGGCTTTGCTTTCATCGATATGGAAGAAGATGCTCACGAAGATCGGGCAATAGAAGAATTAAATGAAGCAGAATGGCTAGGTCGTCAGATGCGCGTGAGTAAAGCTCGCCCGAAGGATGATGCGGGGCCTAGACGCGGTTAAGTAGGGGCAGACCGCCTAAGATAGAATCCCCCAGTGGCCCAGACCTACTTTGGGGTGGGGGATCTTTGGTTGAGAGACTCAATCCAACCCAATCCTACGATTTAGCGTTAAGAACGATCGGGGGTTGGGAAGTATTGGGTTGGCAGACCTAACTCCTACGGTTAAATCGCCAGAGATAGGGTTAGGAACGGCAATCTAAAACCTGGTACGATGTCTCGGTGGGTTAGCTGAAGAATACCCTACCCCCTATCTCAGAATGTATGCCCAGTGGGGGGATACCGTAAAAAATTGTTTGAACATGGATCTCACAGAACTTAAACGCAATATTTCCCTACTCTCTGATCGCCTGGGCAAAGCCCAGGACTATCTTTGACCCGCCGGCCCTCAATGCCAAAATCCAGGATTTAGAACAACTGGCAGCTCAGCCAGACTTTTGGGAGAGTCAAACGGAAGCTCAGAAGATTCTGAAGGAACTTGATGAATGTAAATCTCACTTGAGTACGATCGCGACTTGGCAGCAAACCTTGGAGGATGCGGAAGCGGTGCTGGAGTTGCTGGAGGTGGAATTGGATGAGGCTTTATTAGAGGAGTCTACCCAAAGTCTTGCCCAACTCAGCCGTCAACTGGATCAGTGGGACTTAGTGCAGCTGTTGTCTGGCCCCTATGACAAAGAGGGGGCTGTTTTAACGATTAATGCGGGGGCCGGGGGCACCGATGCTCAGGATTGGGCAGAAATGCTAATGCGGATGTATACCCGCTGGGGAGAAAGCCAAGGCTATAAGGTGCAGTTGGCGGAATTGTCGGAAGGAGATGAGGCGGGCATTAAGTCGGCAACGTTGGAAATTCTGGGGCGCTATGCCTATGGGTATCTCAAATCGGAGAAGGGAACCCATCGCTTGGTGCGGATTTCTCCATTTAATGCCAATGGCAAGCGTCAAACCAGCTTTGCCGGGATTGAAGTGATGCCGGTGCTGGAGGAGGGAGTGGATCTGGATATTCCCGAAAAAGATCTGGAAATTACGACATCCCGTGCGGGGGGCAAGGGGGGCCAAAACGTTAATAAGGTGGAAACAGCGGTGCGGGTGGTTCATTTACCGACGGGCTTAGCGGTGCGCTGTACCCAAGAACGATCGCAGTTGCAAAATAAGGCGAAGGCCTTGGCCTTGCTGAAGGCGAAACTCCTGGTGGTGGCCCAGGAACAGCGGGCCCAAGAAATTGCGGATATTCGGGGCGACATGGTGGAGGCCGCTTGGGGAACCCAAATTCGCAACTATGTTTTTCATCCCTATCAAATGGTTAAAGATCTCCGCACTCAAATGGAAACCACGGCAATTCAGGATGTGATGAATGGGGAATTGGATCCGTTCATTCAGGCCTACCTGCGCCAGGATCAAGGGGAGTAAGTTCTTTTGGGTGCTGTGGTTGCCCGGAATTTTTGGGCTTGGCGGCTCCGCCGCGATCGAGGAACCGGGGGGCGCGGGGGCAACTGCCGTTGGAGTTCCCCTTGCAGACGGCTTAATACGGAATCTCGTTCTAGGGTTTGCAATACTTGATCGATCGCCTGGTTGAGATCCGCTTGCCCATTGCCCCCCTCGGCTAAATAGCGCTTGGCGACTTGTCCCACGGCATAGGCGGAGGTTCCCGCGATCGCTCCCTGGGTAACGGCGACGGAAATATAGGGCGCTAAACTGGCCCCTCCCGTAGGGGCTAAACCTGCACTGAGGAAGCCTTTGAGGGATCCTAAACCGAGGTGAGTCATGAATTCCCCTGCACTGAGGGCTGCGGTACTGATGCCAATGGCCCGCAGTAAACGCCAGGCTCCCCAGCGGGTGAGGGGCAAGCCATACAAGCGGGCTAGGGAGAGGATTAAGTTCACATCCACGATCGTTCCCCCGAGGATATCCAAAACCGCAATGGGATTAATGGCGACCGCTAAAGCCTTGGTGATGGCACTTTTCCAAATTAATTCCTCCACCGCTGTTTCCCGGAGCTTTAATTTGCACTCCAGCATCCGAGTCTGGGCTGCTTGACCGTAGAGAAGGCCATTCAGGGTCAGTAGGGCTAAACCGTCCTGTTTGAGAATTTCGTAGATCCGGGTTTTGAGGGCCTCCACCTGGGGCAAACTGAGTTGGTGGTGTACCTCCATTTGACCGTCCTCCCGGCGTTTGAGCGATCGTTTTAGGGGGGCAGCAGCGGTCATGACAATATCGGACGTGGCGATCCAGTCCGGCAAGCGATCGGCTTGAATCTTGGCATAGAGGGCATCCCGATCGGCTTGGGAATATTGATCCACCTTGTTGAAGACGAGCAGGATGGGTTTTCCCGATCGCCGGAGATCCTGCAACACCTCGCATTCGAGATCCGTTAAGTCCCCCGCCACCACAAATAAAATTAAATCTGCCCGTTGGGCCACCCGTCGCGCCAACCGCGATCGTTGTTCCCCATTCACCTCATCCAAGCCAGGGGTATCCCACAGTTCTACATTCAAGGGCAGATCAACCTCCGGCAACGTCCAGCGGGCCGCCATAAATTGGCGCGTCACCCCATGCAGCGCTCCGGTTTGAAACCGGGATTCCCCCAATAAAGCATTGAGGAGCGAAGATTTCCCTTGACCCACCAAACCCAGCACCGCAATTTGCAACAGGCGAGATTCTAACTTGGCCTGCATGCGTCCTAACCCCCGCAAAACCCCCTCCAGTTGACTGCGTTCCCGAGGGGACTTGACCCAGCTGGTTCGTAGGGTGTGTAGGGTCTTTTGCGTTTGACGATAGGTGACCTCAAGGGCTAAATCTGGCGGTAAAGAACTAGGGACAGATGGACGGGATCGCATAGTTAGGGGTGGTGACAGATAACAGGAAGGGGTGGTGGGTTTTGAGCAAACCCGGGCGGCAGAACTTGGGGCAATGGTCTAGGCAAATCGCCTAGATTGAGGCACGATAGATTGAACCATCTTTATCCATTGAACTCAATGAATCAAAAAGTTAGGCTCACAACAGCCGCGTCGCGTGCTGTGGGGTGAACCTAACCCGAGGACTAATACTTTACCCACTGACTGGAGGTGATTTCCCATGGCTTTCCTTACTCAGGACGCTCAAGTCAATTGTAATCCCACGATCGCTCAGACGGTTTCCCTACCCCTGAGTCGATCGAGTGCGAAAGGGCATCGAACTCATCCAGCGGATCCTCCTCCCTTGATGACTATTGAACTGGCCGATGGGATTTATGCCAAAACCTCCATTCCCGTACTCAACCATTCCGCTGTCCGCTCCGGTTTTGCGGGTCATCCCGTCAATCCCCGCTGGAGTGCCACGAAGGTGGTGGCTTGGAAAACGGGACGAGAATGGCGACAAGGGTTATCGGATGGAACCTTGGTGGTGCGATCGACTGACTCCCTCTTAATCCCTGCGGCGGAGCTTACCCCTAGAGTAGAGCAGCCGAAACCTCAAGGTCTGTTTTGCGGTTTACCGTGGCGACGGTTTTTACACTCCTAATTTCAATCTCAGGGATGAGGTGCTATGTCTGCAGCGATCGCAGCCCACACTCTGGAACTCCATGAAGTTGAAGCACGATTTGAACTTCAGCAAGCCACGGATCTGGCTTTTTTTGCCGAATGGCAAGGTGTCAAAGAGCGTTTAGCGGAACCCGATCGTTACTGGTTAGATAAAGCTAAAGCGAATTTCCTAAGCTTGATGAAGTACCGACTCCACGAGGAAGTGGTCAAATTATCTATTTTGGCCCCACTCCTCGCTGTTTCGGGCTTAGGATCTGCTCCCTTCATTCCCCAAGCCGAAAAGCAAATTGAACTGACTTTGCCGGCTCAGGACTCAGATGGATGTGACATTATTCGAGGTCGTATTGATCTGCTGATTCTCTACCAAAATCTTTGGGTGGCCACGATTGAGACGAAACCGCAACAGGCAGACGTTTTAGAAGCTTTACCCCAAGCATTAACCTATATGATGGCAAGTCCAGACCCTCCACAACTTGGGTTTCCCCAGTTTGGCTTGCTAACCAATGGGCGGCATTTCCTCTTTGTGAAATTGCTGCACCACACCTACGGGCTCTCGGATTTGTTTACCTTATTTCGTCAAGGGAATGAACTGTATCAAGTTGCAGCTATTCTGCAACGGCTAGGACAGGTGGTGATGCAATCGATTCCAGCGGCGGCATGAGACTTATCGTTGGTGTACGGATTGCGATCGTAAGCGTTGTCCGGTACGTAAAATCTGTCCCGCTAAAATGGCGGCTCCGAATCCATTATCAATATTGACGACTCCAACCCCAGCGGCACAGGAATTGAGCATCGTCAGCAGTGGGGCCAGTCCCGCAAAGCTCGCACCATAGCCAACGCTGGTGGGGACGGCGACGATCGGGCAATCCGCTAGACCGGCGACGACACTGGGTAAAGCCCCCTCCATTCCGGCGACGACAATGAGTACATCTGCTCGATCGAGGATGGCTCGATTTTGCAAAAGGCGGTGAATGCCTGCGACCCCCACATCCCAAAGCCGATGGACTTGAAATCCACAGAGTTCGGCGGTTACCGCTGCTTCCTCCGCTACCGGCAAGTCGGAGGTTCCAGCGGTGAGAATGCCGATCGTTCCGGGTTGAGCGGGGGGCGACTGGGGCAAGATGGCACAAATGCGGGCCAGGGGAAAGTAGCGCAGATCCCTGACTTGGCTACGCACCTGGGTATAGACCTCTGGGCTGACTCGGGTGGCCATGACGATCGCCTGTCGGGATCGCATAGCTTGGATGATTTTGGCAATTTGATCGGGGGTTTTGTCCTGTCCCCAGATTACCTCTGGAAATCCAGTCCGAAGCGATCGATGATGATCGAGTCGGGCAAAATCGGCGACGAGTTCTGTATCTAATTGCTTTAAACGATCGAGGGCACTTTCCGGGGAGACTTGCCCTTGGGCAACGCCCTGCAAAAGATGCAGTAGGGGGGTAGAGTCGAGCATTACAAGTAAGTTTTAACTGCCGTGACACCGTTCGCTGGTGCAGAGTAGACCGTCCTAAGGTTGGGAAAGTGGGGGAGGAGAGGAGCCTGGAGCAGGTTCCGGATCTTCGGTTTCTTCAGCTTCTTCAGGCCTTTCAGGGTCTTGGGGATGATCCTCTTCAGGGGCTTCGGGATCTGCTTTCACTGAAAATGTTGTTGGCTCTGGTGTTGGAGTGTCTTCGATCGCTTCTGCGGTGTTTTCTGGAGTCTCTTCTGGGGGGACTTCTGGAGCGGGATCGTTGGACTGGGGTTCCGGTGAAAAGTCCGGTGCGGTTACGGCAGGAGGCTCCGTTACGGCTTCCGGTGATGGTGCCCCTTCCGGTTCAAGACGATCGTTGTCCAGGGGTAAAGTCTCCAAGGTGGGGACCTTGACGGGGGATTCAGGTTCCTCGGGAATCTCGGCTTTGATTTCAGTCTCGATCTCAGGTTCCATTTCGGCTTCCGGTGGCTCTACCTGTGGGGCCGCTTCCGGTTGTGGAACTGGAACTGGATCTGTAGGGGGAATCGGTTCTGTCGAACTGGGGCTGGAGGCTGATTGAGGATCTTCATCCTCGGGACGAACGAAGCGCTTCCCGTGGCTCTTGCGACCTTGAAAAAAGTTTTGTACCCGCTTAAAAACGTTCACGGCAGGGGCGGCGGGGGCTTGGGTTGCGGCGATTCCTTGGTCTTCTGGAGCCTCTGCTTCTAAATCGGTCTCCATGTCATCCCATTCATCGGCTTCGGACTCTTCGGCAGAGGAGTCTAGCGCGTCTAATTCGTCCGTTTCTAATTTGTCGGTGAGTGTTGGGCTTAAGTCTGTTTCTGGATCTTCTGTGGTGAAGTCCTCTGTGACCGGTTGCGTTTCTGCGGGTGGCTCCGGTTGATCGGGGGAATTCTCAGGGGGAAGTTGGGCTTGATCTTCCGGTTCTACAGCTTGCTCTGAAGATGGTGACTTTGCGGCAGCGATCGTTGCATCTGGAGACTCAGGCTGATCCCCAGTTAACGGATCTGGACTGGGCTCGGCGGGAGCTGGTTTTTCCGGACGCACCCAGCGGACTTTAGAGGCTTTGGGCTCACGGGTTTCTGCGGGGCTAGCGGGACTGGATTCCAGTAATCGGGTTAACTGTCGTCCTAGACCTTGCAAGCGTTTAAGGGCTCCCCCTGCCTTTTCTGCCTCTGTGAGGGTCGCCCAGCGGCTTAGATACACCTGGCTACTGAGCCAACCCAACAACGACACACTCGCGATCGTTCCGAGCAATACGGCTCCGCGAATTTGGGCGGAACAAAACCACAACACGAGGGCGTAAAACATCCCCACTCCACTCCACCACAGGTCTTGAGCGCGATAGAGCCGAGGAGCCAGAAAACTAATGAAGAACAGGAATAGACTGGCTAGCGCCACCACGATCGCTAGCACTGAAGAGAGGGTAGGGGAGAGCATTCCGGAAAGTCCCGTAGACAAAGCAGACGAATAACTCCCCTATTTTGGGGGAAGAAGCTGACATCCGGCAATCATCTTGATGGGGGGCACCTCGGAAAATGGGAAATTTTGCCCTGGCTAGGGCGCGTCATTCATTCAGTCTAGAACCCTGACGGGATCAACTTTAGCCACCCCTGATTCACTGCTAGGCTCTGCTAAATTCCTTGGTAATGACTTGAGTGGGGCCAGCGCAATACACACATAATTGATTGGAAATATCCACGGCTTCCTCGGGGGTTTTATCCAAGTACATGGCGGTTAGGGCAAAATGTTCCCCCGCCCCGATCGCGCTGAATTCATTGATTTTTTCCACGAGGTAACTGTCCACCACGCGAAAGATGCGATCCTCGATGCCAATTAAATAGTCGTTATGTTTGCTGAACCCATCATCCTTCGATTTTGCCCAGGTATAAAATTCCACCATAAAGTCTAAAACTGCTTCTACCGTAGCGGCAGCCGGTTTATGGTTGCGGGCAAAAATTTGCATGAAGCTCAGTTCCATCACATAGCCCACACTGCCAATGACTAGATCATTGACTTCAAATAACTTACCCTGCTCGTCTCCGGTCACACGACTGGTGATTTTGAGTAAACCAGCCACTCGAATACTGTCGGATGCAAAGACCAAGCGATCGGGATAACAACGGGCAGCAATAACACTCATAATTCACACCAGAAAAAATGATAATGATCCTCAGGGTACCTCGAAAAATTGAAAATTTTGCCTTAGTACTCCCGGCAGCATAAGGATTGTGGTGAGGTGGCGCAGTTGCTCAGTACAATGAGCCACAATTAATCGAGGTGTCCCTCAATACCCTCAATATTTTCCGTAAGCCGTTCTGTTCGATAGTTATAGATTAAGCGATCGAGTTGGGGAAAGTAGCGAGGTAGCTCTGGATAAACCCGTAGATCTTGGGCAATTCGACTCAGGATAATACCGGGAGGAATGAGAATTTTGGAAGCATTAATGGAATTCATATTGCGATAGGTTAGCCATAGAGCTAGCCGTTGTGAATATTCTTCCTGAACGGTGATCGACCCCAACCAGTCCCGTAGATCACGGTGGGTTTGAAAATTTTCTTGCCAAGCGCTGCTTTGACGGGAATTGTTGAGGGCGCTGGCAAAAGCCTCGAAGTAACGATCGGGATCGATCCAGGCCCGGAGAGAGAGTTGTTGTAAGGACTGGGGATTGGCTTCCAGATCAGTATTGAGAATGTCGATCGCTTGCTCGGGTTGGGTTTCGATCAGCATTAAGGCTTTGATAAGGGGACGGAACGGTTGTTCTGGGATCGCTGCGAGTTCCTGAGGGGATAAATCATCATGCCACCAGCGGACGATCGTTACCTGTTCCTGGAGAAAAGAATAGCCGGGGGTTTCTGCTGGAATGGAGGCTAAAAAGGATTGTAAAAGCGCTAAACTTTGCTCCAAAACCTCTGTTTTAATGTCCGCTAGGCGTGGATCTGTATCGAGGGTATAGGTCAGAATTTTAGGAAGATTTAAGGCTTGTAAAACAAAGGCCTCGATCGCTTTTTGAGTTTCCCCAATGCGAAGGTAGGCTAATCCTAAAGCGTAATAGGCATAGGTGGTATCTCGATTTTGCAGTTCTACCGATCGTAGGGCATGATCTCGGGCTTCTTCCGGGAATTTATTGAGGGCAACCACTGCTAAATTTTGCTGAAATAGGGCATCATTGGGGGCTGCTTTGACGGCTTGACGATAATACTCAATTACTTGATCTTCGATCGCTTGTTTATCTTCAGGATTATCGATCGTTTTGGCGACATCTAAGAGTCGTTGTCCCGCCATGACGGCATAAATTGGATCCCAGGGGACAATATTGGCCGCTAAATTCCAGCCTTGATCCGCTCCCACTAAATCCCCAACGATCGCTTGACGAGTTGCCTTTACGCTCAGGGCAGAGGCGGTGTTAATGGGGAACCAGATTACGCTAAAGGTTCCAAGCAGGACTAACAAGCCTACACTGATCCAGCGGCGCAGTTGATGACTCTTTAAGATAATCTGGCCTGGCATGGAGGGCGGGTTCCATGGCTCTATCGTCCCTTGATTGGCCGCTTCATCTAACAGGCCTACCCACAGCCACAGGTTTGCAATGAGAAGCATGACAATGCCAATATTTTCCAGTTGATAATCCGTGAGGCTGGAGGTGGCATAGCCTAAAATGCTAATGCTAATGCCTAAGACGAGACAACGTTGCTCCTGGGTTTGCCAATGCCGATATAAACGTAAATTAATCCAGATAAAATAAAGTAAAAATCCCCCATAGGCCAGTAAGCCAAATATCCCCAATTCTCCTAAAATTTGGGCTGGAGTGTTGTGCAGTTGCTGGACATGCATAGACCAATTTCCCGACTCGATCGGGCGATAGAGGTTATACATCAGAGACATATTGCCGGGCCCTACCCCTGTGAGGGGACGATCCTGAAATAAATTCCCCAAGGATTGCAACATAATGATGCGATCGAGAATGGGACCGTCGTTGACAATTCGTTCCAGCGCTTCGTTGATTCCTCCCGCCACTAAAAATTGACGAATGCGAGGATTACTGAACAGAGCCCCTGTGACTAAAATAAAGCCTAAAATTCCCGAAACGATCGCAATAATGCGCTGCTTCCCTTTGCTGTGGATTAGGGCGGCGAGGACAAATAAACTAACAATAACGATCGCCCCTAAGAGGGCTCCTCGGGAACCGGAACTATAGAGCAGTGCTGCCGCCATTACACTGGCGACAATGCCAAAAATACGCCGCCAGCCTCCATAGGCAAAGGGGAACATGAGGGTAACGGGAAACCATAAAACAGCATAGCCCCCCATGAAATTATTGTTGCCGAGGGGGAGATGATTCCGAAGGGCATCATTAAATTCATTGGAGAGCCACATTTCCGGCGAAGGTCGCCATAAACTAAAGGAAATAATGCTCGTGACAAATCCTACCGCCACAACCGCAAACCAGAGGGATTGAAGACTGAACCGGGGGTGAAACCGATCGTCATTGAGGCAATTTCGTCCCACATAAAGCAGCAGCAAAAAGCAAATCACCCGCGATCCATTCCAGAGGGCAACGGGGGGAAAGGGGGCAAAAACCGTGGCAATCAGCAAACTGATCAGGAAGAGCCCCACAAACCAGTCCAAGCCATAGCCCAGTAATTGCACGGGATAGCGAAACTGCCGGAGCAGGACAATCCCCAGCAAGAAGATGGCCACAAATCCCAGTTCCCACCCCAACATCCAGGGCCAAGAAACGATGCGGAGGTAACTTTGGATAATCCAGTGAAAGGCAATGAGGGGCAAAATGCCCAGCAGCCCTAAACTGAGCAATAATCGCTGGGGTTGAGCAGGGGACGGGGCGGAGGACTCAGACTGGTCAGCAAGCATAGAGTTCTTAAAGAAACGTTACAATCTGGATGGCATTGACTGTCTATCCAAACTTTACCTGAAAGCTTACCCATGTCTCATTCCGTCGCCTTCACCCGTGTGCCAACCTACGATTGCGCTGCTTTAGATCGAGCCCTCTCTGTCCTGCTGGAACCCTGGGGGGGCATGGCTCATTTTGTGAAGCCGGGCGATCGGGTCTTGCTCAAACCCAATTTGTTAACCGGGTCTCGCCCCACCCAGGAATGTGTGACCCGCATTGATGTAGTGGCGGCGGTGGCTCGCCAAGTGCAGGCCGTTGGGGGGAAGCCTTTTTTAGGGGATAGTCCCGCCTTTGGGTCGGCGCGGGGGGTTGCTCTGGCCAATGGCTATGGCCCCCTTTTAGCCGAACTGAACCTGCCGGTAATTGAGTTTCAAGGCAAGCGCTATGCGGTGGAGAGCGAAAACTTTGATCACCTGCGCCTGGCCAAAGAGGCCCTGGAAGCGGATGTGGTGATCAATCTCCCCAAGGTCAAATCCCATATTCAACTCACCCTGACCCTGGGGGTTAAAAATCTCTTTGGCTGTGTGCCGGGAAAAATGAAGGCTTGGTGGCACATGGAAGCGGGCAAAGATCGCGATCGTTTCGGGGAAATGTTGGTGGAAACCGCTAGAGCGATCGATGCTGACCTCACGATCGTGGATGGGATTCTTGGCCATGAAGGGAATGGCCCCAGTGCGGGAGAACCTCGACATTTGGGTTGGCTTGGAGCCTCCGATCACATTTTTGCCCTCGATCGAGCGATCGTCGATATTCTTGGAGTCGATCCCGCCAGCATTCCCACGATCGCCGCCGCAGAGCGTTTAGGCTATACCCCAGCTAGGGAAGATCTGGACTTTCCCTTACTCACCCCCGCTGAGTTACAGATTGACGACTGGAAACTCCCCAGCAACCTCATGCCCATCGACTTTGGCGCACCGAGGGTGTTGAAGTCTACCTTTAAGCACCTCTACATTCGCTTTATTAAAGAACCGTTGCGGGCGTATAGTGTCAAGACCAAGAGCAGTTGACCCGAGGGGAACCGAAATTGCGATGTTACTGGAACTCAAGCGCTGGGTAGTCCCTCCGGGGCATCAAGTTTTATTGCAGGATGTCTCTTGGTTAGAATTAGAACAGTCTGGCGAGTGGTCTGGGCGATTCAGGAGCAGTTTCAATGCAGTTTATTGATCAAGCAGACATTCAGGTCAAAGCCGGAAATGGCGGTGATGGCATGGTGTCTTTTCGGCGCGAAAAGTTTGTGCCCGCTGGGGGGCCTTCCGGGGGCAACGGCGGCAATGGGGGCTCCGTCATTTTAGAAGCAACGGATCAACTGCAAACCCTGATGGACTTTCGCTATCGATCGCTCTTTAAGGCGGAAAACGGTCAACGGGGCGGCATTAAAGATATGACCGGCGCACGGGGAGCAGACTGTCGCATTCCCGTGCCCTGCGGTACTGTCATTTACGATCGAGACACTGACACGATTCTGGGGGATTTGACCACGGTAGGACAAACCCTCTGCGTTGCCAAAGGGGGCAAAGGGGGTTTAGGTAATGCTCACTTTCTCAGTAACTTTAACCGCGCTCCAGAAAAAGCCCTGCCCGGTCTAGAAGGGGAAGAACGATCGCTGCGCTTAGAGCTAAAACTCATTGCCGAAGTGGGCATTATTGGCCTGCCCAATGCCGGTAAATCCACCTTAATTTCCGTCCTCTCGGCTGCCCGTCCCAAAATTGCGGACTATCCTTTTACGACCCTCGTGCCCAACCTAGGAGTTGTGCGTAAAGACAGTGGGGATGGTGTTGTCTTTGCCGATATTCCTGGACTCATTGAAGGAGCGCATCAGGGCATTGGTCTGGGGCACGAATTTTTAAGACACGTTGAGCGTACAAAAATACTGGTTCATCTCGTGGATGCCACTGCCGAGGATCCCCTGCAGGACTATTGTACTATTCAAGACGAACTGAGTGCCTACGGAAGAGGTCTCAGCGATCGTCCTCAAATTTTAGTCTTGAACAAACTGGATGCCCTAACCTCCGAAGATCAGACCCACTTAGAAACCGAGATTCGCACCCACCTCTCTCTGCACTTTTTCTGGATTTCTGCCGTTACCCGTCAGGGACTAGACCCACTGTTGCGGGAAATTTGGCATCGTTTAGAGACCCTTCCGCGATCGAATTAGAGTGACTCGTCAACATCTGACCCACCCCTAGCCCCTCCCAAGAGGGGAACCGGAAGAAACTTCCTCTCGTGGAGGGAGTGGG
>JBMTZC010000050.1:0-17082 GCA_049455215.1 Prochlorotrichaceae cyanobacterium | reverse complement strand
TATCCCGACAGCGATGGTCAGCCCATGGCAGACAATACGAAGCAGTTTCGTTGGATTACCGTCATCCACCATAATCTAGCCTGGCTTTTTGATCACGATCCCCTTGTTTTTGTGGCGGGAGATTTACTCTGGTATCCCGTAGAAGGGAATAATAAAATTCGCCAAGCGCCTGATGTGATGGTGGTTTTTGGTGTGGAGAAAGGCGATCGAGGTTCCTATCAACAATGGAAAGAAGGAAATATTACGCCCCAAGTGGTCTTTGAAATTCTTTCCCCAGGGAACACCTTACTGGAAATGAGCCGCAAGCAAGTCTTTTACGATCGCTATGGGGTGGAAGAATATTACATTTACGATCCCGATCGCAATGACTTGATGGGCTGGCAGCGTCGAGAAACAATCCTTGTTCCCATTGAAGAAATGGCGGGTTGGGTTAGCCCTCGACTGGGGATTCAGTTTAATCCTCAAGAGCCAGAACTAGAACTGCTCCGTCCCGATGGCACTCCTTTTGCCAGTTATCGAGAATTGAACCAACAGTTAGAAACGATGGAGCAGCAACTCGGTGGGATGGAACAACAATTGGAAGCGGAACGGCAACGAAGCGATCGTTTAGCCCAACGCCTGCGGGAACTGGGTGTAGATCCAGAGATTCCAGAATGACGCACCCTAGCGGAAACCTTGGAACGGTTCGGCACATTCTGGTCTTTGGGTGGGATCTCCCGTGGTTGTCACATTGTAATTTTTTCCACTGAGATACCCAGAGCGATCGACTACCCCAGTTTCCGCCTGTTCACACAAAATAGATTCAACAGTGCCCACACCGCTGCTTAGTAGGATTACGTCCACCACCCCTAAATAAGCGCGTACCCCTCGCTCATCTTTTGGCATGGCCCAGCTAACGATCGCTAACTTATAGGAGGGATCCTGCGGATTTGTGGGTTGTTGCCCCTCTAAATTCGTAATGCTATAGGTATAGCTATTCGTTTCTGTGGGGACTCCCACATCTAATTCGTTGGAATCTACGGCAAACCGTTGATTTTCTAAGTAAAAGGTTTGGTGCGATCGATTCAAGGCACCGATATAGGTTTTAGCCTCAGCGTGGCGAGCCTTACTGGTTTGGTTGAGCATTGAGGGAACCCCGATCGCCGCAAGCACACCAATAATAACCACGACCACTAAAAGCTCAATCACGGTGAACCCCGAGCTTGGTGCCTGAGTCCAGGATGATGATAGCAAAGTCAAAGAAAGTTGGCCGTTTCGGGGCATCTTTGACGCTTGAGGAAATTTTGCCATAACCCTAGATGATCAGAAAGGACAAGATAGATGCTTGATTTCAAAATTGTCTGGTTAAACGGAGCACCGCGATTAAGTGTGGCGGCTGGCGAAGCCCACTGCTAGAATCTCTACGACTTCTTAGGAATAAGAATCTAGTTTTGGAGAAGCTGAAATTTTAATGAGAGAAGATGAGGGAATGGGATCCGAAACCCGATACTCCCATCTTAACAATTTCGCCCCTCTTTAAAAACTTCCCAAAATCATTGAGTAAGCTATCAAGGGAATACTTAAATATGATTTTTTGATACATTTGAGGATACCTCGATGCAATGGGATGAAGTCGCTGTGATCCCTCCGAGGGCAAACCTAGGGATTTTTAATTTTTCGAGGCTCTCAAGATTATGGCGGATTTACAACGAGCGATCGAAATTGCGGTGAGTGCCCACCAAGGGCAACGGCAACGCAACGGTCTTCCCTATGTGCTTCATCCCTTCACCCTTATGCTGGAGATGAAGTCTATCCCCGCTCAAATCGCTGCAGTGCTCCATGATGTGGTGGAAGACAGCGAGTGGACTCTGGCCCAATTGGCGGAGGAAGGATTTTCTCCTGAGATCCTGACCGCGATCGATTGTCTTACCCACCGTGACGGCGAATCTTATACTGCCTATATCGATCGTATTGCAGAGAATCCCTTGGCTCGACAAGTTAAACTTGCCGATCTGCGGGACAATATGGACATTCAGCGAATTCCCCATTTAAACGATCGAGATTTAGAACGTTTAGGTCGTTACCATCAGGCCTGGTTAAAGCTGGAAGCCTGTCATACTGCTACCGAATCCTGTGATTGATGAAACTTCTCCACGTTGATGCCTTCACTTCCCAAGCCTTTCACGGCAATCCTGCAGCGGTCTGTCTGCTGAATGCGGCGGCTGAAACAGATTGGATGCAACGGGTTGGGGCAGAAATGAATTTGTCGGAAACGGCCTTTGTTTATCCCCTTCCTGCGGAGGGATCAGATGCTGCGTGCTATCACCTGCGCTGGTTTACCCCCACGATCGAAGTCGATCTCTGTGGCCATGCTACCCTGGCGACGGCCCATGCCCTATGGGAAGAAGGACTGGTTGCTCCGACTCAACAAATTCGCTTTGAAACCCGCAGTGGTACCTTAATTGCCGATCGGTTCAGGGCCGATGGATCGGGAGACTGGATTTGTTTGGACTTTCCGGCCACGCTCTCCCAACCTCTAGACCTGCCAAGGGGATTGCAGGAAGCCCTAGGTTTAACCGAACCGCCCTTAGCAGTGGAGGTCAACAGTTTAGGGTATATTGTCCAGGTTGCGTCTGCGGCAATCGTTGCGGCGCTAGAACCCAACTTTACCCAGCTTCAGACCTTTGCCGTACCAGGAACGATCGTGACCGCAGCGGGGGACACACCCTACGATTTTACCTCCCGTTTTTTTGCGCCGAACCTAGGCATCAATGAAGATCCCGTGACGGGATCTGCCCATTGCAGCCTGGCTCCCTACTGGCATCAGCGCCAAGATAAAACGGACTTTTTGGCTTATCAAGCTTCGGCCCGAGGCGGCATCTTACAGATCACCTATCAACGGGCAGAACAACGAGTTAAACTTCGGGGGCAGGCCGTGACCGTTCTCCGGGGTGAACTTTTGGCATAAAGAACCTTTCCCTTACCTGAAACACCTTTACGCTGGCTGAGAGGTGAGCATGAGACGAATTTTGAGATGGATTAGATTCAATTGCGCTAGCCCTAAGTCCACATCCCCTTGAATAACAATGCCGGTGTTGAGTAGCCGATCGAGGAGCTCTAAAAAGCAGGCATTTTGGTTGTGTTCACCGGGATAATATCCCCCAGATTTGGGCAGTAAGGTGCCTAGTTCCCCCAAATCCACATTTAAGTCTGCGGGGTCAATTTCAAAAATCTCACAGAGTTTAAGGGTCTGCTCTTCCAGTAAGCGTAAGCTTTCTGCTGCACTGTCTAACTGTTCCTCAGACAACGCCCCCCCTTCCATGCGACGAATGACCTGGGCTTCCATCAACTGGCGAATCAGTTCCGTCACGGTTAAGAGTAATGGGGCTAGACCTGATTCTTTGGCAGGGGAAGAGGGAGCCGGAACAAGGGCATCATGGGTCATCGTAAATTATCCGCTAGCAACTTAAGGCAGAATCAACTTAGGGTAGAAGGGGGGCAGAGGGGAGTCTGTACTCCTCATGCTACCGTTTCAAGCAGTGCCCCTAAGAGTCTGCCATTTCGGCTAAAAACTTCTGTTGATAGGCCAAAAACTGCTGATGCCATTCCGCAAAACGTTTCTGACCATCTCTCACCAGGTTGCGGCGATAGCTTTCTGAAGAGACCATGGTACTTGAGGAGTCCTGGCGATCGTTTTGTTGTTTGTCACGATACTGCCGACAATGACCCTCGTAGGCCTCATGCCATTCTTGAAAACGTCGTTGCCCATCTCGCACCAGTTCTTGGCGATAGGCTTCGGAAGATAGATTTGGTCGGGATGCCATTATTCTACTCCTGGAGTCTCTAGGGGTTGCGGTAAGGAAACAGATTCCGGTTGGGGAAGATTCAAGACGGGAGAAGCGTTAGTCTCAGTGGCGATCGGTTTAGAGCTAAGACTAGACGATCGTCTCAGGGCGCGGAACCGACCGGCCCGCCAATACAAGGCTGCACTGAGAATTTCTGCCGCTAGGGTAATTTGGTGAGCACTGCCATAGGTGGCATAGGGCAAGCTGCTGAGGTTTGGGCAATCTCGAAAGCGCTTGAGCCGTTGACTCGATTGTAGAGCATTCAGGGTTTTGGGAGGAATCATATTTAAAAAGAGGTGTGGTTTAAAAGAGGTGTGGTTTGAGTTTAACCGTCAACCATATTGATCTTGATATTTTGATAGATGCATTTTGCTAGCGCCCTTGGCTAGCATTAACTTTTTTGGCGGTTCAGTTGACAAGCCTCAAGGCGTGAAGCGCAGTATTTTTAATTTTAGATTGAATAGAGTCTCATTGTCCCACCTCTTTTGTGGAATCCGGTTCCCTCGATTAACGGGGACGGGGCGCGGCAACCAAAATCCCTATTCTTGCCTAATTCTTTGGGTAGACTTAGAAACCCATTTTGAATTTTTTGAGGTACCCCGTTATACCGCTAGGGGCTGAAACAGACACAGGATGGGCATTGCATCGCTAATGGATGACAGATCCTCGTATGGATTCCTTTCCCTGCGGTAATGAGGTGATCTACGCCTTAGGAGTCTTCTACAACCTCTAGTTCTGGGGTTGCAGAGGTGGCAGCTACAGGTTCAAGTGCTTTTAAGGAGCGTAATTCAGACTCTAAAGCAGCTAGGCGATCGTTGAGTTGTCGATTTTCTAGTTCAAGTTGGGCTGCTTTATTACTTAAATAGGGATCACCTTCCCACCAGTTAATGCCCATCTCCCTCGCTTTGTCCACCGAAGAAATCAGTAGACGAATCCGAATATTCAGCAGTTCTGTCGAGGCAACGGATACAGAAATATCCCCCGCAATGACAATACCCTTATCTAGAACCCGCTCCAAAATATCTGCTAAAGAGGACGCTTGGGTTGCAGTGGGGAAATCTCGCCGTATGGAACGGTGATCGGATCGTTGAAGGGAGGAAGACTGACTCATAACTTTGGGGAAAGTGCTCAGTTTTAAGGTTGGTAATGTTTAAGCCACAAGTTCTGGCGGAGTTGCATCAACGCGATAAATGGTGCGGCCGGAATCCCGAGCCGTAAATTCATCCCGCTGTACCACCAAAACCCCCTTCTCCGTCAACGATCGGAGCGCATCTACGGCTTGAACCCGGTTTAACTTCAGGGCTGCTTCGATTTCTGCGAGGTAGGCCCCTTGAGAGGTTTTCAGGTATTGGTAGATCGCCTGTTCCTGGTTTGTGGAGAGAAAGGATAGATCCTCTTCTTCCGTTCCTGCCAGGCTACTCCCCTCGTGTAACACCGGTAAGTTAGACTTCACTTCCGGATGGGGCTCGCTACTAGCCAGGAAGACTTTGGAGTCTGGTTCCTCATTCCCTAAATGATTGAGGCAACTCCACAGGGTTTGGGTGGCTTCTTCCACGGTCAAAGTGGTGCGAGAGAGCAGTACATCGGAACATAGATCCCGAAATTCCGCGTTTTCAGCGTGGATGGGGATATTGTGCTCCTGGGCAATCTTAGCAATCATTAAGCACGATCGAAGACCCGAAGACTTCTCCTTTTGGGCAATCTTGCGGAAGCGTTTCACCAACTGGACGACAACCTGAGCCGATTCCCGATTGATGCCTGTCTTTTGCACCGCAATTTCTTGCTGGGTCAGTTCATCGGGTTCCGGCACATTAATGGTAATCAACCGATCCATGAGGGCATCTTGGGTGGCATGAACCCCACAATATTCCTCTGGGTTAGAGGTAAAAATTCCCCGGAAATGAGGACTTACCCGAACATAATCCGATCGCTGATTGGCGGAGGGGGGTAAAACCAGTAGTTTCTCTTCTAAGGCAGAGAGGAGAACGTTGTTGACCTCAGGGCGCGATCGGTTAAATTCGTCGTACACCAGGGTAAATCCTTCCCGGCAGGCCATGGTTAAACGAGAGTCCACCCAGTTATGGCGCATCTCATCTTCCATTTTGACTACGGTGTGGATAAAGTTGTCCACAACTTTCTTGCGGGTATAGCCCGTTTGATTACCAATCAGGTCAGAGGTCTTAAACTCATCATCCCCAAAAATGAGCATGATCGGCCGTGCTAGCAAATCAGCTAGATGCAGCGCGAGAGTCGTTTTGCCGGTGCCGGCTGGCCCCCGCAAGTGTACGGAAAAGCCAGACTGCAAGTAACGAAAGGCCCGTAGGGTTAACCTCTCGATAAAAGGAGTGCTGACAAAGCCCCTGGAGCGGGGTTGAAGAACGGTAGTCACTGGTCACCTCCCACAATGAAATAGGCTCGATCCTGCTGAGTAATCCGGCTTTGCTCATTTAAAGATTGCAACGCATCCACGATTTGAATGCGGTTTAACCCTACCCCAGCTTCAATTTCTGCCAGCCGGGAACCGGGATGCTCCAGCACAAACTGATGGACTTTCTCTAAAGTATACGCATTCCCTAAGCCGCTGTTGGTAAAGCTGGGTTTAGGGGGGCTGACTTGAGGACTGGGAGTAGGGGGACGCACAGAAATGGGCGCAGGTTGAATGGGTTCCGGAGTCCCATCTCCCCACACTTCATCGGACAACTGGGCACGAAATTGCTTGAGATTTTCCCGTAGTTGGGCTGCTTGCTGCACACGGGCACGACTCACTTGTTGGCGGTCTACCTGACACTGAGAGAGGTACACATCCACGCCGGAGCTTAGCTCTTTACAAAAATGTTGGAGATCTTGCCGTATCGCCTCTCCCTGGGCTTGGCGATTCTGGGCCGTTTCCGTCAAAAACTGTTCCGTTGAAGTCACCAAGGACTGACTAAAATCCTTGAGGGACTGTTGAACTTGGGCTGCCCGCGCTTGACGTTCTTGGCTGCTGGTAGCAATGCGCTCTGCAGATTGTTGGGCCAGACGGCGGCGAAATTGGGTCAAACTTTCTTTCATTTGAGTGCTCCCCACAAGTCGGGATTGACAATATTGATTTAAAAGATCTCTTAAGTCACTTCGCATTTGACTGAGGTGTGTGGCCATCACTACCCGATCGCGGTGGGCGGTGTGCAAAAAATCGCTGACGGCAACGCTTAGATCTTCATGAAAAGCAGCTAATTCTTCTGCCAGTGCGACTGCTTGCTCCTCACGGGAGACTTGAAGCGCCGTCAACAAGGTTGCGACCGACTCACGCAGTAGTTGATGATGGGCATTGAGATCGGCATTGATCTCCGCTGCTGTTTGCTGACGGTTCTGGCTGATCTCCTTGAGGCTACGCCGCACATTATTTTGGAGATTGGTGCGGAAGACGGCTAATGCCTTGTGGAGAGCTTCGGTATTTACACTGCGGTCAATTTGAATATCCGTCAAAAAGTTCTGTACCGCTTGTTGAAAATTTTGGCGATCCTGGGCTAAAGCTTTACGGAAATCGTCGGTTGCCCGTCGCCACTCCGCGCTCTGCTGCGCTAAACCACTCCGAAACTGAGCTAACTCTGTCTGGAGTTCTTCTGCAACTTGCTGCCGGGAATCCCGTCGCAGCATCGAACTTGTCCGGGCAATTCTACGGCGCTGGGCATCCTGCTCTCGGCGCTTACGATTGTCCTCCATCCATTTTGATCTCAAGCTTTTCATAGGGTCCCCCGCCGCTACACTTGATTGCCAGAAATACGAGTGCCAGAAAGGAAGTAGGGTGAGATCATAAATCGTCAGGTCTATTGCTATAGCGTTAGACTGGTCTGCCTATTTATGTTCCCAAGCTACTTTGTAAATCAGTGCCAAAATACCGACCTCGCAGGAAAGACTGATCTACTGAACAGGTTGCCCCGTTGCAGTAGATCAGTCTTTCAGTGGGGCTAAACCGCAGGCACAGCAGCCTGAGCAGTTAAGCCAACGGCTTCTGCATACTTCAGGTAAGTTTCCACAGAGGCAATGACAACCCGAGCTTCAACGGCCAGTAATTCGATCCCGACCAAAGACACGCGAGCCCAAGCATCAATGACGATACCCTTGTCCAGGATACGATCGACAACTTCAGCCAAGCTAGAGGAAGAGTTTACTTTTTCAACAGCCATGATCTTGTTTCTCCTGTTAAGCAGGTGTACAAACAATAAACGATATGTCTCGAAACAGAGTAAGTCTGGGTCGCTGAATTGTCAGATTCTTTGAACTCAGAAATACACTGAACATAATACTAAACGATCTGGTGCAATAAAAACCGTGAGAAACTACTTTTTCGCAATATAAATTTAAATATCTAGCTAAAATTAAAATGCCTTCATAGGCAAATAAACCAGCATTATTCCGTGGGGCGTAACAAACTTCAGGATAATTTTACAGATTAAATTTCCAACAAACCTCAAGGCAGTCGTTCTTTCCTTTTTATGAAGACGGACAATTTCTCTGTAATTCTACGGGTATAAGGCTTATGGAGACTTCCAAGACTTCCACGATCGCTCACCTAGAGAGGGAAGGTCGGTGTTTTTATGATGACAGCAAATTGCTCTGATTCGTGCAAAAATTTATTGATGAGATCAACGAAAGAAGATATTAAAAACTTTAAACAAGAATCGCTAGGTAACCCCCTCTCTCAAATATGAAGATTGCCAAGGTAGAGATACTTTTCTCTTTAGCAACTTCTGGGGAGTCCCTAGAATATAGAGGAGTGATAAGAATAAATCTATTAAGACTTCTCAATAAAAATAAAGTTTTCTTAAGCAGAGGTTAAGCGATCGTTACAATCATGGATCATGATTTAGATTCGGAATTCATTTCTTTATGTTCCCGTTGACGTTGTTCCCTCTGTTGATCTGTCATCCGGATTATTTGCAAAATAACTGCTAACCTCGCCCTACCATCCAACAGCAAACGAGGAGAAAAGAGGCGATCGTGGGCAGGATCTTCTACGTGGAGGAAGAAGCGGACTCCGTCTACTCAAGTTCCGAAGTAACCGTGAAGGATATTTCTGCCTTCACAACCCTGTTACCCCCTAACGGTTAATGAAGTAGGGCTAGATCTTGCTCAGGACGGGATTATACCTACCAATGGGACACTTGCTAACCCGCCAGTGAAGAGAAGCTGAGCAGGAACAGCAAATCCAGGGTGCAATAACCCTTGAATAGAAATGAGCAGCGATCGTTAGAAAAGACTAGGGGCTGTCATCCCTGAACAATGAAATACCTATGCCGTGCTTATTTTAGCCCCTAGCGGCAAAGCTGGGACGAGCGTAACTAGTGTCGATACCGCCAGGGTGCTGGATTTAAGCGATGACGAGTCTTAGATCTGAAGGTGAATCACCAGGGATCGTGGATCGTGAACTTCCCTTATTTGAATCTCAGGTTTTTACTGATACAGCCCAGAAAGGGATAGATACTGCCCCAAACCGAGAGGATTCTAATACAGCCGACGCACCACATACTCCGTCAGGTTCAACAAACAGTCCTTGGTGGGGGACGCTTCGAGGGAGTCTAAGCATTGGGCCGACAGCCGGGAATGGTGTAGGGCTAACTCTCGGGCCCGATTGATGCCCTGACTTTGCCGAACCCAAGTTAAGGCCTGTTCCAAGTCTCCCTCTTGGCTAAATTCTCGCTCCAGCAGCGTGGCGATACCTGGGTACTCTTCTAAGGCATAAATAGCCGGTGCGGTTAAGTGCCCATTATAAAGATCGGATCCGGCGGGCTTGCCCAGGACTTCTTCCGAACCTGTAAAGTCGAGAATATCATCGACAATCTGAAAGGCGAGTCCCAAATTCTTACCATAGCCATAAAAGTACTCTTGTACTTCTGGAGGGACTTCGCTTAAAACCGCGGATGCCTTAGCACTATTAGCAATGAGCGATGCTGTTTTGTAATAACTTTTTTGGAGGTAGGCTTCTAGGGTTAGGTCTGCATCAAAGCTATTGAGCCCCTGCTGAATCTCCCCCTCTGCCAAGTCCATAATGACTTCCGACAGTAATTTGACCACTTGCAAGTTGTCTAGGTGGGCCAAGTACCAAGAAGATTGAGCAAAGAGAAAATCTCCTGCGAGCACCGCGACCCGATTGGTAAAGGATTCGTTCACTGTGGGAATGCCCCGGCGCAGGTTGGATTCGTCAACCACATCATCATGAACGAGGCTGGCGTTATGAATCATTTCCGTGATTTCTGCCAAGCGCCGATGGCGGGGGCTAATTTCATCCTGGGGGCTCAAAAGTCGAGCAATGAGCAGGACAATTGCCGGACGGACTCGTTTCCCTGTTGTGGTGAAGAGATACTCGGCCGCCGCATACAAGATGGGGTGACGTGCTCCAATTAATTGCTTTAAGCTGTCCGTCAAGAGTTCGAGGTCAGCTTCAACCGGAGCAAATAGGGAGGTCATGGTTCCGTCTGACAACGTTTTACGCATTTTTGTAAAGAAATTTTACAGAGATTTTAACAAAATTCTGGCACTCTGGACGAGACAACTCAATTTTGGCAGGATTTAACCTCCCCAATATGGCTCAAAGCCTTGAATTTACAAGCTTTTCCGCCACTTAAGGAAAACTTAAACATTTTCTCTTGAAACCCCTTCCAAAATCTGCATGATGTGATAACTTATTAGTAGAGATTCTAAAAATTGAATAGTTAATCAATAAATCGTTTTGAAAAGCCTTGGGTCAGCGTCTAGGGTTTAGTTAGTTTCAGCTTATTGCTGTCCAGCTATCTAGAGTTTAGATCGATGAGGTTTTTCGGGATAGCTTGGTTAAAGCTTTTTATAGTGTCTTAAGTAGCAGCATGAAGTAGCTGTGTTTCGCGCTTTGACTCTTCTAAGAAGTTAGTACCTCGCTTCTCCCTGTGAAACGATCAGTTCTGAGATCAACGCAAGGTTCTCTGGTTAAGGGTGGCCTTGTGTTGTGATTGGTATCGAACAGCTTTACGGTTGTAGATTCTCTGTAAAGATCTCCGTTTACTGGTGGCGGTTTTAATCGTTACCTCTGTTGGGTTGTCGTCATAACTCAGTTTTATAGAACGCTTTAGCGTTTTGTAGGAGTTCTGGGGATGTCCATGGGGAATACGATCGCTTGCTCAGTTCCGTCCCTGAGAACGTCTTTCAAGAAGCTCTTCTTGGGGGAAAGTTTTGAATGGGATAGGGGTGTTCGTCTGAAGTGACCCAGCTCTAGCAGAGCGGGTGTTGTTTCAGGTGATTTGTTCTGTTGCTTCGCTTGTTGTTTGTCCTTCTCTCGCGCGATCGGTGGTGATAGTCATGATGTATGGTTCTACTCCTCTCTTGATTCCTGTCTTAGCCGGAAGCTATCTCTTAGGCATTTATTTGATCTTAACTTTAGTACAGCGTCGCCGTGCTAAAGGGGTGGAATAGTGTTGGTGGCATAGCTCCTGGATGTTAAACAGAAAGATTAGTGTGTAGCTCCCAGTGTCCGAGGGCAGATGCCTAAAGACCTGGGAGTTTTGATTTGAGAAGCTAGAATGAATTCAAGCAGTACGGTTCCTCAAACCCCAAGTAGTCCGATCGGTTCAGCATCATTCTTCCTGCCATGTTTCACCTCAGCAAACAACGCCTTAGACATGTACCGTCCCTGCTGAGCGTTTTCCTGATTCTGCTGGAAATGGGTTTTATTCCCGGTTGGATGAGTAGATTACAGCAAAGGGGACTCGCGCAGACGGACAGCGATCGAGGGGTTCAGCGGCTAGAGATTCAACGAGCGGAAAACCCCCTCCAAAGCGATCGTCGTATTGCGCTAGTGCTGGGCAATTCCCAGTATGAAGTTGCGCCGTTAAGTAATCCCCGCAATGATGCCAGTGATATAGGGGAAGTCCTGAAGCGATTGGGATTTGATCGGGTGATTGTTCAGTTGGATGCTGATTTAGCTGAGATGGAGAATGCCTTAGAGCAGTTTTATCAAGAACTCCAACGGGGTGGGGTTGGGGTATTTTACTATGCGGGGCATGGTGTTCAGTCCAATGGTGAAAACTATTTAATTCCCGTAGATGCAACGATCGAGTTGGAGGCGGATTTGACTTATGATGCTTTACCCTTAGGGAAAGTGTTAAATCGCATGGATGCCGCCCAGAATAAACTCAATATCGTCATCTTGGATGCTTGCCGAAATAATCCCTTTGCTCGATCCTGGCGATCGCAAACCCGTGGCTTAGCCAGTGTGAATGCTCCTGGGGGAACGTTTATTGCCTATGCCACCAGTCCGGGGGATGTGGCCTCCGATGGTCGTGGTCGCAATTCACCTTTCACGGAGGCAATTTTGCGACATATTGATCAACCAATTCCCATCCAAACCCTGTTTATGAATGTTCGGGTGGATGTGCTGGCCGCCACCAATAATCGGCAAACCCCTTGGGATGCCTCTTCTCTGACGGAAGAGTTTCGCTTTAGCCAACCTGCAGACCCTTCGCCCCTCGCTCCCTCGGAAGTCTCCACCGCTGCCACCACTCCACTCCCTAACGTTTCGCCAACTCCGGTTCCCAGTTCATCTACACCATCGGAACCCCTTGAGCAACTTGAGCAACTTGAGCAACCGAATATATCGCCCTCCCGTCTTGGCAAGACCTTGCAATTTGAGAGTATCCCTCGCCTCACCTACAGTGGGACCACTCGCGATCGGGTGGGGGCACGAGGAGCCACCTACTACTTTACTTTTGAGTTTCCCGCTAGTGAAGGGGCTGGTTTAGAAACCTTACTTGTAGAACAAACATCGGGAGAGTCTGTTGCCCTAAGGACTGCAGATTTGGAGGTCTTTCAAGGCACCCGCCGCGATCGAGGTGAGGCGATCACGTTTAGCCTGGAGTCTGCCCCCAGTGTTCCGGTTCCGGGGCAGACAAATGCGGTGAGACTACGCTTCAGTCCACCCATCTCCCCTGGTCAAACCTTTACGGTGAGTGTGCCGCCCCGGTCTAATCCTGCCCAGAGTGGAGCGATCCTCTATACCTTTACCGCATTTCCGCCTGGACAACGGGAGCGAGGAATTCCCTTGGGAATGGGTGAAATTTCCTTTTTTGACTCCTCCCCCCTCTAAAGCCTCTAAAGAGATCTGAAAAAGATCGCTCAAGAAACAGGATTTCCAAACTCCCGGAGGATTGTGATGATGTTTAGATGCCAAGGTCTAGACCGTTGCAGATTCCAGAAAGTTACTGAGGAGTTGCTTACCGGCTTGGGTTAAGACACTTTCGGGATGGAATTGCACCCCTTGGAGGTGAGGGTAGCTGCGATGACGCACACCCATGATCATGCCTCCTTCTAACCAGGCGGTGATTTCCAAAACTGCCGGGCAGGAGTTTTGTTCGATGACGAGGCTGTGATACCGGGTGGCAATAAACGGATCGGCTAAACCGGCAAATACCCCCTCATTGTTGTGATGAACCGGAGAGGTTTTACCGTGCATGATGGCTTCTGCCCGCACGATCGCGCCACCGTAGACTTGGCCAATGCTTTGGTGACCTAAACAAACCCCCAATAAGGGAATGCTGGGGCCCAGAGTTTTAATGAGATCTAGACAAATGCCTGCATCATCAGGACGGCCCGGCCCTGGTGAAATGACGATCGCATCGGGGTGTAACGCTTCAACTTCTGCTACCGTGATTTGATCATTGCGATACACTTCGATCGCTGTAGCAAGGGGAAATTTAGGGGCTAACTCCCCCAGGTATTGCACCAGATTGTAGGTAAAACTATCGTAGTTATCAATAACAATAATCAAGGCAAAACTCCAGCTTGGCGTTTAGCGTAATCTAAGTTGGTGGTGTAGGTGGGAATCCGATCTTGAGCAATTCGATAATGGGGACTTTGCACCCTAATCTGAGTCATGCCAGCGATCGCCGCTTCCCATTGTTCCACAATCCCTTGCCAATCTTGGGGGGTTGTGGCGTTTTGGGTGCGCTCGGCAGCTTGGGTTGCAGCCTTTACCGCGGCACGAAAAATTTGCTCTTGTTGAGGTAAGGTTTGAGCTTGATTGGCTAAGGCATGCAACTGCCCTTGAGCATAGTCCAATTGACTGTGATAAGACACCAGACGATTTTGAGCGGTTGCGTAATTGGGATTACTGGGGGGAATGGCTTGGAGGGTCTCTATGGCGTTTTGCCAATAGTCTGCAATACGTTGCCAATCATTGATGGTGTTGGCATTGAGGGTCAAGGCAATTGCGTGATCCGCATTTTGCAGGGCCTGTTCTAACAGGACAAAATTGTCCCCAACTTGCAGTAGGGATTGTGGCGGTGAAAGCGTTGCAGAACTCAGGGGAAGAGCCTCCTGCCGGGAAAACCATTCTGTGCCTTTGACCATGCCTAAGGGAATTAAAACTCCTAAGGTTATCAATAACCAACCCCACTTTGCCCAGGGTTTAGGATCTAAAAAACTCCCCAGATCGTTTTCCGCCGAAATGGCTTGCCCTTGTTTAGCCTCTCCCCAGAGGGGCTGTTCCCCAGATATCCTTGGCTCGATGGGGCTTAAGGGTAAGGGATAGTCTGAGTCCTCAGGATCACTAAACTCTGAGGAAGCGTACAAGTTCAAGGTGTTAAAATCTACATCTTCGAGATCAACATCACTGAGGTTAAGATCGTTGATATCGTTAAAACTGAGGGACGAAGGGGGAGCACCTTCTGACCGATCGGGGGGTGGAAGTGCAGCCCGCTGACCCGTCTGATAAAGCCAAGTTCCTGAACGTAATAAGCTCTGCAAATCAGTCTTGCGGGGATCAAAAGATTCTGGAGGCATGGGGCGAAACTTGGAAAGGGCAAGAAGGTTGGAGAGAGGAAATCTCTCCCCTCATCTTACTCCTTTGCTACACGGACACCAGGGTAATTTATGTTTTTTCCAGAGGATCATTCTCTTTTGTCGGCTCAGGGGCTCTCGAAGCGGTTTGGAACATTTTCCGCCTTGGCTGGGGTGCAAATTCAGGTTGCACCCCAGAGTATTACGGGGGTGATTGGCCCCAATGGTGCCGGAAAAACCACTTTGTTTAATCTGCTCGCGGGTTTTGTGCAGCCCGATCGGGGGACGATCGCTTTTCAAGGGAAACCGATTCAACACCTCTCTCCCCATGCACGGGTTCAGCGGGGGATGGTGAGAACCTTCCAACTGACCCGGGTGTTAGCGCGGATGTCTGTACTAGAAAACTTGTTAGTGGCGGCACCGCAGGGCGTAGGCGAACAGATCTGGCAGGTGGTTTTCCGGCAGGGGGCGATGAAGCAACAACAACGGGAGTTTAAAGCCCAAGCCCTAACCGTTTTGGAGGCGATCGGTTTGGGGGACAAGGCGCAGGAGCAGGCAGGTGCCTTGTCGGGAGGACAACGTAAGTTACTGGAATTGGGCCGAGCGCTGATGACCCAACCCCGCTTAATCCTGCTGGATGAACCGGCCGCTGGGGTTAACCCTGCGTTGATTGAGCAACTGTGTGACCACATTTTGCACTGGAATCGCCAGGGCATTACGTTTTTAATTATTGAGCACAACATGGATGTGGTTATGTCCCTGTGTCAGCAGATTTGGGTCTTGGCGGAGGGAAAAAATTTGATGCATGGATCGCCCCAGGCGGTGCAAAGTCATCCTGAAGTGTTGGATGCTTATTTAGGACAGCCGTTAGGGCAGGTCATCCATTGAGTCCAGTCCCCTGACATTATTGATGAGAGCTTCTAGGGAGCATTAGGCTGATTTAGCCTTAGAAAAGCCTGGGGTTGAGTATCGTTCTAGGACTTGTAAGCCGATATTTAGGAGCCAGGCCAGCAGGGTAACGGCGATCGAACCCGCTAAAATCTTCTCGTAGTTATTGGTTTGAATGCCCTCAAAGAGTAATTGTCCTAGTCCTCCGGCATTAAACTTGGCTCCGATCGTTCCTAACGCGATGGCGACGATCGTGGCTAAGCGAACTCCCGCGAGAAAACCGGGCCAGATGAGGGGAACCTGAACCCACCACCACCGTTGCCAAATGCCCATCCCCATGGCTCGGGCCGCTTCCAGCACGGGTAAGGGAATTTCTTCCAGTGCAACCACTAGGTTGCGAACTAAAATTACCTGACTATAGATTACCGTTGCCGCAATGACCGACTGGGCATTTAAACCCAAAAGGGGAACGAGGAGAATCATTAAGGCGAGACTGGGGATGGTATAAAAAACACCCATCAGTCCCAGGAGTGGCACCCGCAACCAGGCAATTTTCCAAATGAGCAAAGATTGGGGAACGGCCAGGATAATGGCAATCAATATGGATATACCGACAAATTGGAGGTGCTGGAGTGACAATTGACCGATTTCCACGATGTTTTCAAAGATGTAGAGCATGGGAAAGATTGTGCGCAGAATAGGGAGTGTGACAGGCGGTGTAGGCACATCCCACCATTAGTCGAGATGCCCGAGAGATCTTGGCCAGACTACGCTAAGGGCTCAAGAAAATCTAGAACATTTCAGCACCTAGAGTTGTTTGTTTGAGGGTTTCCGCTTAAAGTGGAGGGGCATAAATGGCAGTATATTAACTGTTCCCTGAGGTTGGCGAGATCATCCAGAGCCTGCACCCTAAAACCATTTCAGGTCAGCATTTTTAACAGAGGAGTGGGACGAAATACCCTACTCAGTACATCGAAAGAGGATATTTAAACAAGCTATCTTATCGATCGTTTTTTCCCGTCCCACTCCCTATGACTGCTATCTTTTCAATCCGCGATTTTCCCCCACTGCAGCCCCTCGATCGCTATAACGAGCAATTGATTGAGCATCTCCATCCTGAAGGCTGGATTCCTCCTACGCCCCAAGCTTGCTACGATCTGGTGATTATTGGAGCTGGTCCGGCGGGACTGGTTACGGCGGCGGGAGCAGCGGGACTGGGGGCTAAGGTTGCCCTAATTGAGCGGCATCTGATGGGGGGCGATTGCTTAAATGTGGGGTGTGTACCGTCCAAATGTTTACTGAGTGCGGCCCATGCGGTGGGAGCCTTGAAACGATCGGGTTCCCTGGGGGTGACGGTAACGGATTATAGCGTTGAGTTTGCAGCGGTGATGGAACGGTTGCGCCGCATTCGGGCCAGTATTAGCCATCATGATTCGGTGCAGCGGTTTCAAGATTTAGGGGTTGATGTTTTCCTCGGATCCGGAACTTTTCTGGGAGACGATCGGGTTCAGGTGGGAGACTATCAACTGCGGTTTAAAAAGGCAGTGATTACCACCGGAGCCCGGCCCCGCATTCCGGAAATCGC
>JBMTZC010000049.1:0-17128 GCA_049455215.1 Prochlorotrichaceae cyanobacterium | reverse complement strand
CGGGAAACCGGACGAATTCATCGTTTAGATGCGCTGGGAATGCTCATTGGCTTAGATGCTCAAAGTCAGTATGAAGATGCTCGGGTGCAACTGCAACCTGGGGATGTGGTGATTTACTACACAGATGGGTTTACGGATGCCGTCAATGCGGAAGGCGATCGCTACGATGAAGAGAAATTGATTCAACTCTGTCATTGGGCTTGCCAACATTGTGATGGGGCTCGGGCAATTTTAGACTTTCTCTTTGCCCAGATTCAGAAGTTTATCGGTCAAGATTTACAGGGTGACGATCGTCATTATGACGATGATATGACTTTATTGGTGTTACAAGTTGAGTCGGAAGAGTAAACCTTCAATCAATTGTGAAGGCTGGGAACGGTCATCAGTTAGCAATGAAATGCTGATGGGCTGATGGGCTGATTGTTTCAGCCCCTAGCGGTAAAACTGAGACGATCGTGGTTCAAGTTGATGCCGTGAGAGGCTGAACTGATGCACCCTAATTTGCTGAACCTGTTATGTAGGATGATTGCGCTATTAACTCCAAAAATCATCTAGATCGATATATTCAATGGCCTGTTTAACCTGTTGAAAATAGCTCGTAGCCGTTAAATTGAGAACTTCTTCTTCCCGTTTTTGGTGATCAATTTCAATTTTAAGGTTTGCGATCTGTTGCTGAAGTTCTGACTCTCTCTTTTTGCGATCGTTAATGTCTTGTACTGTCCCCTCATAGTATAGAATTTGGCCACTATTATCCCGCACCACTCGCGCATCGACTTGAACCCAAACAATACTCCGATCTTTTTTATAACAGCGGTACTCAAACCCCTTGACGGTATCCTGTTGATCTAAACAGTGAATAAAGTCCTGCCGTTCCTGTAAGTCTACATAAATTTGTTCTCCAATATTAGAAATGGCGGCGATCATTTCTTCTGGGGAATCATAGCCATAAATTTTAGCTAGGGCGGGATTCACCCGTATATATTGCCCCTCTAAGGTAGACTGAAAAATCCCTTCTAATGAATTTTCAAAGATACTCCGATAGTTTTCTTCTGCGATCGTCAAGGCTTCTTCGATGCGCTTTTGTTCGGTAATATCAATTCCCACCGCAACGATCGCATTGCCGGCATCATATTTTTGAACCGCAATAATATAGTGACGAAGATCTCGATCGATTTGTAATTCTACAGTCGTATAGTCGTAGGACTTTGTACTCGCAATAAAATCCCGTAGGAATTCATTCATGCGAGTATCTTCTTTGATAAAGCCCAATCTTTTTCCGATAAAATCCTGGGGAACCAGTTTAAACATTCGGGCTAGGTGATAATTCACACCTAAATAGGTTTCATCGGAACGAATCCAAGAGATTAATCCCGGTACGGCATTCAATACGGCTTGTAATTGATCCTTTGCTTTTTTCGATTCTTGCTCATGAATCTTCAGTTGCAGCATCATTTGGGTAAATAAATGAGCTAAACGCCCCACCGCAGCATAATTCGAGAGTTGGGATGTCACACTTTCATAGAAAGTATTCAGATCAAATGACTGCTGAAAAGGAACCAAAGATGACCCACTGTCTGAGGTCTCTAAATTGAGCGGATAAGCAAGGGAGTCATTACCGGTAAGATGTTCATTGTTAATGAGTCGTTCAATGAGTTTATGTTCCGTCACATCTCGAATGATAAAGAGAACTTCTCCTGCCGATAACGGTTCTAATTTTAATCCTGTAATTTCGAGAATTAAAATTTTACCCTGGCGATGAAATTGATACTCACTGGGCTTTAAATCATGGGATAAGCTTAGAAAAACGGGATGTTCCTGATAACTTAAGGAAACTTGATGATGTACTAATGGTAATTTCTCTATTAAGCTCTCTCCACATAAACTGAAGGAAGTCTGAGGGGGTTGAGATGCTTCTTGTTCTGGATCGAGAAGCCTGACAAAGGCACCATTATGCCAAGAAATAATGCCTTTACTATCTGTCTTAACGATCGCTTCTTCAACAAAATTTAGGGCGATTTCTAAATGAGACGCTAGCCATGAAGAGGCTCCAAGCGTCTGTTGTGGGTAGCGTTTGGCACCGGGGTTTGGTAGAACATCACCAATCATTTAAAGCATCATCTCCTAGTATCCATTGCTGTAAATCTCGATCTGGCTTTGCCATATTAAACAGATGCAACCCAAAGTCTCGCGATAGGGCCTCACAGACTTTGATACCCCGCACACTATTGCCTTTCGCATCTAAGGGTGGGGAAAAAGTACCAATGCCTAATTTACCCGGAACGATCGCTGTAATGCCCCCGCCTACTCCACTTTTAGCAGGCATCCCTACGCGGTAAGCCCATTCTCCAGAAGCATCATACATGCCACAGGTGAGCATTACACTAATGACATCTTGGACGTAGTGCTCATCAATAGCTCGCTCTTTGGTGATTGGATTTACGCCACCGTTGGCAAGGGTAGCCGCTAAGAGCGCTAGATCTCTAGCATTCACTAAAATAGAACATTGCTGAAAATAAAGATCTAGCGTTTCGTCAATCTTATCACTGATCATGCCAAAATTTAGCATTAAATAAGCGATAGCTCGATTTCGGTTTCCGGTCTCTTTTTCCGAGAGAAAAATAGGCAAATTAATATCATGATCTCGCCCGGTATACCGCTTAAACATATCCAGAATTCGTTTGAGGCGCTCCGTCCCATTTTTCCCTTTGACCAAATCCGTAGTGGCGATCGCGCCGGCGTTAACCATGGGATTATAGGGACGATTAGTCGCTTCATCTAAAATAATAGCGTTAAAGGCTTCTCCCGTAGGTTCAACACTGACTTTTTGATTGACCACACTTCGCCCATGATCTTCTAAGGCTAAGCCAAAAATAAAGGCTTTAGAAATGGACTGAATCGTAAAGAGACGATCGCAATCTCCCACCTCAAAGACTTTGCCATCGGTAGTCACGACACAAATTCCAAACCATTCAGGACGAGCAAGACTTAACTCTGGAATATAGTCTGCGATCGTCCCATCCGTTAAGGGCTCATACTGACGATACAAATCATTAAGATAATTCCGAAAAGGGGAGGTGACGGAAGTAATGCTGCTAGCTAAAGATTTTAAGTTGTCCATATCAGAAATTGCCCTGAGTCTTTAATGAGTCTTAAACGTATCTTTAACGGCTTTCTGTTTAAAGCAGAAAAATTTAAGGGAGAAACGGGAGCACTCCGCGTCTATTCTCTCACCCTCTGTATGTACTCATGTGTACTGTTTGAAACGTTTTTCAAATAATGTATTGAGCGACTTTGGAAAATTCATGACTGATAGGATGATCAGGGTATTTCAGACAAAAAATATCTTCACTGGCTACCTGGACTAAATCCTCAGAGAGTGGAAAAACTCCAGCAACTTTTTCACCATAGGTGGTTTCTACTTTCTGTTTTAAGATACTAGGATCAAGACTTTTATAAACCTTATTTAAGGCTAAAAACATATTACGAACATTTAGTTGTCGAGCTACATCGATCGTGACGGCGGTACCTTGATAATCTTGCTTATCAGGACGAAGAATTAACAACAGTACATGACAAATTGCGATTGAGAGGAAGGTTTCTTTCGATAACCCAGGATGAGTATCAATAAAGAGATAGTCTAGCTGTAAATTCTTGACCAACTGACGAAAACCATCATTCATCAGTTTCACATCATAACTATCCTTGAGAATACGAGCAATATCATCCGCTTTCACACTAGAAGGAACTAAAAAAATCTGTCCTTGGCGTAGACCTAAATTGGCGGTAACATCATAAGCCGTCTCTTCGATCGTGCATTCATTCCATAAATAATTATTCAGTGTGTAATGTGTATTTTCGGGTTCTAACCTAAATAAATTATGAATTCCGGGGGAAGGAACATCTGTATCCACGACCCCTACCCGATAGCCCTGAAGTGCGACGGTGGCAGCAAGATTCGCCGTAAAATTAGACTTACCTGTTCCACCTCGGTAAGAGTGAACCGAAAACACCTTTGGCATTGGACAAGCGCCTCCACGGATACAGGATACTAAAGATTGCTTGCTCTGGGTAGGGGAAAATTTAGAGGGAACTTACAGAGCAAGCCAACAAACCCCCTTAGATAGTTACACAGAGGGTTAAGTGAGGTGAATTTTACAGATTTTACTACTAAAATTTTCAGGAACATCCAAGGAGGAGCCCTATATTGTTATCAATTGTTGACCTTGATCCCCTCGGGTTTAATCCTATTAACAAATTGGCAATGATCCTGCTTCTAAATAGCTTTATTTGAGTAATAGTTGGCTAATAACGATCGCTTTTAAGAATGGCTATAGATTTAATATAGATTTAAGAATGACTATCGACTGAAGACTGAGCGACGGATGTTTTGCTGATTCTGTGATCCCTAAGGCCCACTTAATGAATTATGGAGAGGAGCAAAAGCCCACCCTAATCCCTCTATAGCAATCCTAAATGGGTTTGTGGTGTGCGCCCGGAGGAATCACACCACATAACGGTTTCAGCAGCCCTTACAACGGATTGAGGATTGCTGTACTACGTCCTACTGCGGCGCAACCTTTAGCTAGGATTTTGGCGATACCACTCAATCGTCTGTTTCAGACCTTCCCGGAGATCCATTTGGGCTTGAAATCCGAAGGCTTCTCGGGCCCGGGAGGTATCCAAGCAGCGCCGAGGCTGTCCATTGGGCTTGTCTGTTTCCCACACCAACTCCCCTTGGAAGCCCATTAATTCTGCGATCAAGGTCACCAAATCCTTAATGGAAATTTCAAAGTTAGTCCCCAGGTTAACCGGATCGGGATCTGCGTAGCTCATGGCACCCATAACAATGCCTCGGGCAGCATCGGTAGAGTAGATAAATTCTCGGGTGGGGCTGCCATCTCCCCAAACAGGGAAGGTTTTATCTCCCCGTTGCTGAGCTTCGTACACTTTGCGAATGAGGGCTGGGATGACATGGGAACTGCGGGGATCGAAGTTATCTTCGGGACCATAGAGGTTTACCGGCAGAAGATAGATCCCGTCAAAGCCGTACTGCTGTCGGTAGGATTGCAATTGTACCAACAGGGCTTTTTTCGCCACGCCATAGGGGGCATTGGTTTCTTCGGGATAGCCATTCCAGAGGTCATCTTCCTTGAACGGTACCGGCGTAAACTTGGGATAGGCACAGATCGTACCGACGCAGACAAACTTTTGAACCCCAGCTTGGTAGGCAGCATGGATCAATTGCGTGCCCATCATTAAATTGTCGTAAAACAGTTCCGCTGGTTTTTCGCGGTTGAGACCAATCCCCCCCACATGGGCCGCGAGGTGAATAATCAAGTCCTGACCCTCTACGGCTTGTTGGCAGGCACTCATCTGCCTGAGATCGCAGTCTTTGGAGCGAGGGATAGAGATCTTGTCCGCATCGGCACCGTTAGCCAGGAGTTGCTGAACAACTTGTTTTCCCAAAAAGCCTGCACCACCGGTAACGAGAATACGCTTATTCTCCAGTGGAAATGTTACTGTGCTTGCCATAGTCTACTTTATTCCTGTGAATACAATCTTGAGGACGGGGAGGGGGTTCAGTGCGCTGTTCCGAATGGGACCCCGCAGAATCCAAAACTGAGTTTTAATTTCTCCGCAGTCATAGGGGGAGCCCTCGTCTTTATTATTAAACACTGCATTATTAAACACTACGAGGCTCTGTCTTACGGAAGGATTCCTGTCCCTACAAGCCTCACGGCAGGATTACGGAAATTTTCTGCAGGAATGGGCGCTTTTTAGAGTGTCTATCCTAGGACTAAATTTTCCGGAACGGACTTGGACCGGCGGGAAAAAGCTGGAGTGGAATCTCATAGGCGTTGAAAAAACGCTGTTTAGCTGGTTTTTGAGGATCTAGGTAGACCAGAGATGGGCGACGATCGTCCTGGGGGGAGTGAGGTCTGAAAACGATTTACCTGGAAGTGCCACAGCCCCTACCCCATAATCAGAAAAGAGAGCGTACAGTCAAAATAAGAAAACGAACGCATCTCCAGAGCATCCTCATGAACGCTACCACGCCAGTCACCTCCCCTGTGAATAGTCCCACCGTCCCGCCGGTTCAGTCCGAAAGTTTGGATTTGGCTCAACTCACGAAAATTTTGCAAACAGAATTAGATGCCGAACTGGGCAAAACCAATCCCTTAAGCTATCGCGTTGCCGATCGCATTGCCCGCGAAGTGAGCCGGATCTGCGAAAAAAGTACCCGCATCCAAACCTCCGGAGAAATTAATAACTGGCTGCTGACCCTGGGTCGGCATCGGATTAAAAAATGTATGCATTACTATCACCTAGGCTCTCGTCAGGGCAGGGTGGAACTGCACAGCAATCTCAGTACGATGGTTTATCGCCACATTGCTCCCCACAAGACTCCCCTAGGGTTCCAAGGCCGTCATGCGCTGATTGAAGATTTTCTGCAAAGTTTTTACATCGAAGTGCTCAAGGTCTTTCGTCGGGAAAACGAAATCGCAACGGACTATACGCCCCGTACCCGCCTAGAGCTTGCGGAATATATGGCTTTTTCTGAACAATACGCCAAACGCCGCATTAATCTACCGGGCCATACGAATCAACAAATTATTATCCTGCGGGCTCAGAACTTTGCCCGGCGACAACCCCAGGAAACCCTGGTGGACTTGGAAGTTGCAATGGAGTCTCCCCGTCGAGAAGAAATGGAAGGGGGAAACCGATCGCCGCTACTGCGCCAAGTACGGGAACAAATGGTCGCGGATGCCTTAGATCCCACTGAGGGCGTTCTGCGGGATCGGGTTTTGGCGGAATTGATGACCTATCTCAAAGACCAAGGGCATCAGGATTGTGTGGATTACCTCGTCTTACGGCTCCAGGACTTGCCCGCACCGGAAATTGATGAAATTTTAGGACTGACCGCTCGGCAACGGGATTATTTGCAGCAGCGCTTTAAGTACCACGTTGAAAAGTTTGCCCGCATTCACCAGTGGGAATTGGTGCATCACTGACTGGGGGCAGATCTCAGCCAAAATTTAGGACTCTCCGCCAGTCAGTGGCAAGACTTCCTGACCCGGTTGACGGAACCTCAGCAGGAGTTACTGCGCATGAAGCAGGCCCAAGCCAGCCAAGCCAAGGAACATCCGATCTCGGACAAAGAGATTGCGCGTCGCCTCAAATGTACGCCTAAACAGTTCCAAAAGCGTTGGTATCAAATTCTCGAAATCGCCAGCAAGGTGCGGAATGAATCCACGAAGGTTTGAAGTCCAATCTCTCAAAGTGCTAGACCCGAATGCTCAATCTGCCACGGTCTGAGCAGTGATGATCGAGGAGATAGAGGAAAGCATTACCGCAAGAAATCGGGTCATGAAGAGTTAGATCAGGTAGATCTAAACGGTGGATCTCTGGGAAATTCTCAGGGCAGAGGAAAGCTGCCGAATCGGGTTAAGATAGCTTCGCCCTACCGTTGTTCCTGCGTCATGACTGTTATCTCCCTTACCAGCCAAGCCGATCGTTCTCAGGTTTTAAGTATTACGTCCAGTGCCGCTAGTACGCTCCAAGGTCAAATTCGGATCCCTGGGGATAAGTCAATTTCCCACCGGTCTTTGATGTTGGGGGCGATCGCTGCAGGGGAAACGGTCATTGAAGGCATTTTAATTGGGGAGGATCCCCAAAGTACGGCCCAATGTTTCCGAGAAATGGGAGTAGAAATCTCACCCTTAACGCCGGAGAAGGTTGTGGTCAAAGGCAGTGGTCTGGCCAATTTGCAGGAACCTAAAACGGTTTTGGATGCCGGAAATTCCGGGACAACGTTACGCTTAATGCTGGGATTATTAGCGGCTCAAGCGGGCAAATTTTTTACGGTGACGGGGGATGCCTCACTCCGATCGCGTCCCATGTCTCGGGTGGTAAAGCCGTTACAGGGCATGGGGGCTCAGATTTGGGGACGACAAAATGGAACCCTTGCCCCCCTAGCAGTCAAGGGAACCTCCCTACAGCCCACCCATTACCATTCCCCCATTGCCTCCGCTCAGGTGAAGTCCTGTGTACTCCTCGCCGGCTTATTGACGGAGGGGAAAACGATCGTTACCGAACCAGCCCTGTCTCGGGATCATAGTGAACGAATGTTACGGGCCTTTGGAGCCACGGTGGAGAGTGATCCGGAGACGAATACGGTGATTTTACACGGGCCCGCCACCCTGCACGGTCAGGCAGTGGTAGTGCCGGGGGATATTAGTTCTGCGGCTTTCTGGCTAGTGGCGGGGGCGATCGTGCCGGGGGCGGATATTTTGGTGGAAAATGTGGGGGTCAACCCCACCCGGACGGGTATTTTAGAAGTTTTAACTGCCATGGGAGCAGACCTAACCCTGGAGCAGGAGCGGGTCGTGGCGGGGGAACCGGTGGCGGATGTGCGGGTGCGATGCCGTCCGGGAACCTGGCCCCTCAAAGGATGCCGCATTGAAGGGGAGGTGATTCCTCGTCTCATTGATGAAATTCCCATTCTGGCAGTAGCGGCTACTTTTGCAGAAGGCACGACTGCCATCCGAGATGCGGCGGAATTACGAGTGAAGGAAAGCGATCGTTTGGCGGTGATGGCGCAACAGTTGACGAAAATGGGAGCCCAGGTGACGGAACATCCCGATGGTTTAGATATTGTGGGCAGTGGTGCTTTGCACGGAGCCGAACTGGATAGCTTTACCGACCATCGCATTGCTATGAGCTTAGCGATCGCGGCCCTCCGGGCTACGGGAACCACCCACATTGCCCGGGCCGAAGCTGCCTCTATTTCCTATCCGGACTTTGTGGCCACCCTCGATCGTTTGATTTGTACCCCTTGAGTTCTGTCCCTGAGACTCAAGCGTTTAGCCCCCCTCTGGGGGGCTAACGTGTACACACATCTTGATCAAACCGATCGATTTAGCTGGATCCCCCTAAATCCCCCTTAGTAAGGGGGACTTCCGAGCCTTTTGATCCGGTTCCCCCTTTTTCAAGCTACCGTGTACACACATCTTGGATGAGAACCCAAAATCTGATTTACCCCCCTTAATCCCCCCTTGGAAAGGGTGGAAACTCCGAGCCAATCCGCTCCTCCCCCTTGCTAAGGGGGAGTTAGAGGGGGTTTTAAATGCTTCGGATCCTTTCCTCTGACTTATGTGTACACAGTAGCCTTTTTCAAGGGGGGCTAGGGGGGATCTTAGCTCTTAGCCCTCATTTAAGACTTCCATGAGCGCTTTCCCCATGGCTTGGCAGCCGACCAGAGTGGTGCCTTCAGAGAAAATATCTCCCGTGCGGTAACCCCGATCGAGGACAGCGATCGTTGCTTTTTCTAGGCGATCGGCGGCTTTGGGTTGGTTCAAACCGTAGCGCAGCATCATGGCGGCACTCAAGACCTGGGCCAGGGGGTTAGCCTTATCCTGACCAGCAATATCTGGTGCAGAGCCATGGACGGGTTCAAACACACCGGGGCCAGAAGCCCCCATGCTGGCGGAGGGGAGCATGCCAATACTACCGGTGAGCATGGCGGCAATATCCGACAAAATATCGCCAAATAAATTGCTGGTGACGATCGTGTCAAATTGTTTCGGCCAGCGCACCAATTGCATCGCGGCATTATCCACATAGAGGTGACTCAGTTCCACATCGGGATAGTCTTTCGCCATCGCCGTAATGCGATCGCGCCAGAGTTGAGACACTTCCAAGACGTTGGCCTTATCCACAGAGCAGAGCCGCTTGCCCCGTTTTCGTGCGGTTTCAAAGGCCACTCGCCCAATGCGATCGACTTCCGCTTCTGTATAGACCATGGTGTTCACCCCGCGTTTTTCGCCATTCTCCAGGGTGAAAATGCCCTTCGGCTGACCAAAGTAAACGCCGCCGGTCAGTTCTCGTACCACCATGAGGTCTACCCCCTCCACTACCTCGCGTTTTAGGCTGGAGGCATCCACCAATTGGGGCAAAATTTGGGCGGGGCGTAGGTTGGCAAACAGGTTTAAGCCAGCCCGCAAGCCCAGCAATCCTGTCTCCGGTCGTAGTTCTCGGGGCAGGTTGTCCCACTTGTAGCCGCCGATCGCCGCCAGTAGAACCGCATCACTCTGCTGGCAAATTTTTAGGGTTTCATCGGGGAGGGGAGAGCCAGCCGCATCGATCGCAGCTCCACCAATTAACGCTTCCGTAAAGGTCAGGGAAAATCCTTCTTGTTGAGCAACGGTTTTTAAGATCTCAACGGTTACCCCTAGAATTTCAGGGCCAATACCATCACCGGGAAGCAACGTTACAGAATAAGTTTGGGTCATCTAGTAATCGATCAAAAATGAACAGCAACATACCCTCCGCACCAACGCAGTGTTAGCCCTCTTGGTCTGGGGTAGTCTCACTATTATGGTTTAAGAGCGGTCACTCAGGATTATCAGGACTCCAAATTTATTGATCAGGGCGATCAGGGCACCTCGACCCACCCCAGAATAGGGATTGTAGTGAGCGGCGCAGTCCCGCCACAATTAAGGATCGTGAATTAAATAAACCGGAAAGTTCAGGATTAAACCACAGAGGCACAAAGAACACAAAGGTATTCCTTCGGGGCTTCGGTGTTTTGGTAGTGAAATTCCAAGACCTAATTGATGACGCGCCCTACTGGGCTGCCTTCACGATCGTTGGTTGTCCGTGATAAACTCATGGATAGAGCTTAATCAAGCATTCATCTCCATGAAACATATTCGCTTTGACTGGGCTATTAAAAAGATTTTGCGGGATAAAGTTAACTTTGTCATTTTAGAAGGATTTCTGACAGAGTTAATTGGGGATGCCATTACGATCGAATCCATTTTGGAAAGTGAAAGTAATAAGTTTGCCGAAGACAGTAAGTTTAACCGTGTAGATATTCTCGCTCGGAGTAGTGACGGGAAATTAGTCCTAATTGAAGTGCAAAATAGTACAGAACAAGACTACTTTCACCGCATGCTCTACGGTACCTCATCCTTAATTGCAGAGTATCTCAATCAGGGAGAACCTTATGGCAATGTTAAAAAAGTCTATTCTGTGAACATTGTCTACTTTTCGCTAGGGCGCGGCGATGACTATGTGTATGAAGGACGGCTTGACTTTCGGGGACGGCACCTCAACGATCGTCTTGAACTCTCCAGTAACCAACAAGAATTATTTAAACTTCAAGAGATTTATCAGATTTTTCCAGAATATTATTTACTGCGAGTCAACAAATTTGATAATCAAACCAAAGATAATCTAGACGAGTGGATTTACTTTCTCAAAAATAGCGAAATCAAAGAAGAGTTTTCTGCTCAAGGATTGTCCGAAGCAAAGGAAAGGCTACGAGAAGAACGTCTAGAGGATGCAGAAAGCGAAGCTTATCGAAAATTTATTAAAGATCGCCAGTATGAAATTAGTATTTTAGCCAGCACGCGGGCTGAAGCTGAATTAGAAGGGTGGAAAAAAGGGGTTCAAGAGGGTCTAGAGCAGGGTATTGAACAAGGTCTGCAACAGGGTGTTGTAGAGGGGCAGCGGCTTCAACAAATTCGGATTGCTCAAAGTCTAAAACGATCGGGAAGTCTAGTAGAGTTCATTGCCGAAGTTACCGGCTTAACGATCGCTGAAGTCAATGCTTTAGAGAGCTAATAGTCACCCTGAGTTTTTTCGCTTTCAGGGGCAAGTCTATCAATTTGACGGGCTAATTCTGGTAGGCGGGCTTGGGTTTGGCCGTAAAAACGGTGGTGGTTACAATATAGGCTTAAGGGGGTGGAAACTAAGCGGGGCACAATCCCAGACGGGGAAAGTTGAGATCGAAGCCCCTTCAGCAGAATCTGAGGAATTTCCCGAAGTAGCCATCGGGTTAGCAGATACGCTTGATACGATCGCTGGGGTTTTGCCATCAGATCGATGCCATGCAAGTCATGCAGGTATTGATTCGATCGGCCATAACGTTGCCATTGTTTGGCCAGTTCTGCCAGGGTCGATCGATGGCGGTGCAGGACGATCGCTTCTGGAACAAAACGATAGTTACGTTGGCTATTTTTCAGGGCTCGCCAACAGAAATCCGCATCCCCGCCAGTAGTCAGGTAGGGTCTAAATAAGCCAATTTCAGTAAAAAGCGATCGTCTCACCGCTAAATTGGCGGTTTGACCGTAGGGACAAAAGCTATTTTCTAAGGTGTAAGTTTGGGACAGAACTTTATTTTGCTCTGCATACTGTTCTAACCAATTTTGACTGGGTAATCCGGCAATCTCTCCCACCACTAAATCGATCGTAGGATCGGAAAAAGGTTGAATTAAATGCTCCAACCACTGGGGATCGGGACGACAATCGGCATCCGTAAAGACCAAGATCTGACCTTTTGCCATCCGAATTCCGGTATTGCGGGCAGCATAGGAACTTTGAATTTGGACTTCTTGTCCAACTTTTAGGGTTAATCCAACCTGCTGAAAATCTGTAATGGCGAACTGTAATTGCCGTAAGGTTCCATCCTGGCTTTGATTATCAATAATGATATATTCAACCTGATCCGAAGCATAGGTTTGTGAACGAAGACAGGTTAAAAGATCGGGTAAATCGGTATCACCGTTATAAACGGGAATAATGACTGAAACTTGCATAGGCTGGTATCATAAAAATCGGTTTCCCGCGTATTGACAGACCTTTTCCCATGGATCTATTACGATCGCTTCCCCTTGGACTGTACCTGGAGCATCCCGTGACTTGGATGCATCATCTTGATCCGAGGGTCAAAATGGCCTGGCTGATGGGGTTTTTACTCACCCCTGTTTTGGCCAATCCCCCTTGGCGCATTGGCATGGTGCTGTTTTTAATGGGTCTGACCTTGGCTGCAGGCATTCCTTGGCGGGTTTGGAAACAGCAGATGGGCTGGCTCTTAATCCTGGGAACGTTAGTGTTTGTTTTGACGGCGATCGCCCCGGATGGGTTGCCGGATGATCCTCAACCCCGTCGCCCCAGCGTCAGTCTAGCAGATTTGCCCCCCCTCCCTGAGTCTGGTGCGCCAGAGGTACAAACGCCTCCTGACCTGCCTCCCGCTACAAATTATCGATACGTGGTGCTGCAAACGCGAGTGCTCAACCTCGTGCCCCTAACCCTGACAAGGCGATCGATTGACCTGGGCATTCGCATCAGTACCCTAATCTTCACCCTGATCTACAGCACCACCCTCTTTTTACTCACCACCTCCCCCGAAGAAATTACCGCTGGTTTAGAAGATCTCCTCAGCCCCCTGCGCCGCCTGGGTATCCCCATTACAGAAATTACCCTGACCCTCACCCTGTCCCTGCGCTTTATTCCCCTGGTGTTGGAAGAAGTTCAAAACTTGGTGCGATCGGTGTGGACGCGGGCGATTAACTGGAAAAAGTTAGGCTTGCGCCAAAGCGCTCAGGTGTGGCTACGGGTGGCGGAGCGTTTACTGTTGAATTTATTATTGCGGGCGGAGCAAATCGCAGGGGCGATCGAAGTGAGGGGTTTCACCTCCCCCGATCGTCACCGGGTACCTTGGCACGATCTACGCCTACAGCCCCGGGACTTTTTAGCCTTGGTAGCCTTAGCGCTACTGTTTGGGGGACGGGTCATCTGGGGATCCGCCTAAAATCCGATCGCGCCATTCCTTTTCGGTCATCAAGTCGTCTACCTGTTCGAGGTGATCTAAAAAGAACTTGCCGATTAAGTGGTCATATTCGTGTTGAAAAATCCGAGCGACAAAATCCTCAAAGCGAATGTGCTGCGCCTGTCCAGCCCGATCGCAATAGGCCACTTCAATCCATTGGTGACGCTTGACCTGTCCCCGTAACTGGGGAATACTCAGGCACCCTTCCCAATCCTTCACAAAGGTTTCCGACTCCGCCACAATTTTCGGGTTAATTAACACCAACGGCTCCATCTCCGGCGCATCGGGGTAGCGATCGTTAGGATGGGAGGCAATCACCATGAGGGCATAGGGTTGACTCACTTGAGGGGCTGCCAGACCCACCGCCTTAGACACCTCAATGTGCTGAATCATCTGATCCGCCAGAACCTGCACCCAGTTCGCCGTCGGATCGTCGATCGCCTGGGCGGGTTGACGCAAAATCGGATCCCCCAGTTGAGCAACGGTGAGGGGGAGCGGGGAAGGATCAGAAAACCAACGGGAAAAGAACTTAAACATAGACTTGAGTATCAATATTGCCAATATTGCATCGCTACGGGATGACAGCCCCTAGAGGGTGCCACCGCCAGAGACAGCACGTCACCTATTTTAACGTGGGCAGCCCATAGGGTAGGCGTAGCATCCGGGGGGGGAGTATGTCACAATTCCTCTGAGTTGCTCCATTGCTACCTGATCTCCTATGTCCTCAACCTCTGCCCTTCTACTCTTTGATAGCTCCCACTGGGGAAGACTGGATATTAGCGGTGCCGATCGCTTGCGCTTCCTCCATAACCAAACCACGAATACCTTTCAACTGCGGCAACCGGGGGAAGGCTGCGAAACCTTGTTTGTCACCTCCACAGCCCGCACCTTAGATCTAGCAACGGCCTATATTCAAGCCGATCGGGTCACCTTGCTCCTCTCTCCCCAGCGGTATCAATACCTGTTGACCTGGCTCGATCGCTATATTTTTCCGGCAGATCAAGTGGTTTTAAGCGATCGTACTGCTGAGACCTGTTGTTTCCGACTGTTGGGCAGTGGGGCGGCGGAGGTGTTAACGAGTTTGGGCTTAGACTCCTTACCCGAAACGGAACATGCCCACTGCGCCGGGACGATCGCTGAAATACCGGTGTTAGTGGCTCGGGGTTCGGGGCTTAGTCAACCGGGCTTTACCCTCATTGCCGCCCAAGCGGATCACGATGCCCTCCAAGAGCTACTACTGCACCCCCCATCCCAGGAGTCTCCCCAGGTTCTGCAGGCGGAAGACTGGGAAGCCCTCCGCATTCGCGACGGTCGTCCCGCCGCAGACCGTGAACTGACGGAAGACTACAATCCCCTCGAAGCGGGGCTGTGGCAGACCCTCAGCTTTGACAAAGGGTGTTACATCGGTCAAGAAACCATCGCTCGTTTGAATACCTACAAAGGCGTAAAACAGCGTCTGTGGGGCATCGAATTTCCGCAACCCCCAGATCTGGGCCCCATCTTGAATGAAGCTGGGGAAAAAATTGGTCAACTGACCAGCATTAGCCGCACTGCCACTGGCGGATTTGGATTAGGGTACTTGCGTACTAAAGCAGGGGGAGAAGGCTTAACGGTACGGGTAGGAGACTGTACCGGAACGATCGTGGCAGTGCCCTTTATTCATCATGAGTTAGGGGAGGCGTAACTGCTCTAGGAGCCGCTCTGCAATGGATTTCGCCACGGGCAACACTGAAAGGCGGTTCCCTTTGCGCACCACTAGTAAGTCCTCGGGACTGTAACTGGCCTTGAGTTGATCGAGGCTTAAGCCTGGACTAAAGCGCTCTAGAAAGGCCACTTCCACGGTGTGCCAGCGCGGATTTGCCGGATCCGATTGCCCATCGTAGTAGTGACTCTGGGGATCAAACTGGGTGGGATCAATTTGGTTAATCTGACTGATTTCCACCAGTCCCACAATGCCGGGGGGCTTGGTATTGGAGTGATAAAAGAACGCTCGATCGCCGATCGCCATGGACTTGAGAAAGTTACGGGCTTGATAGTTGCGAACCCCATCCCACAGGGTTTTGCTATCTCGTTTTAAGTCCTCGATACTATACACAGTCGGTTCGGATTTGAGCAGCCAATAGTTCATAGATTAGGTGAGCACACAGGTTAAATGCCAATAGCGTACCAGATTCGCTTAATTCTAGAGGGTACTCCGCACCATTAAACCTTTCGCCCGAGTACTCACCCAAACATAGGGCACGCAAGTCTAGGGATTGGGGCGGGTTGCCCAGCCGATCGCCACAATCAATCGAGGTATCCTAGAATGGGAGTGAGTCAGTTTACACTGAGTGAAGTGGATGACATCTCAACAAAAACAAGGACTGAATATCGTTGTTATTGATGATCACGAACTGATCCTAGATGGAACAGTTACCGCGATCGCTGGCTATTTCTCCAATCCCCATATTTATTGCGCCAGTCATGGGGCGCAGGGCTTACAACTCGTACAGACATTTCAGCCTGATTTAGTGTTAGTAGATCTGTCCATTCCTGAGACTCCGGGAACCGCGAGTCACCCTGGAAATGGGCTGAAACTACTGAAATATCTCATGAATCACTATCCTGAACTGAACATTACGGTTCAAAGTAGTGCCATTCAAGCACTGGTAAGGTTAATTCCAGAGATCGATCGCCATCAAGGTGGCTTTACGATCGCGGATAAACTCTTACCCGTAGAAATATTACTAAAACGCATAGACTGGGCAATTCAAGGTGTTAATTACACCCAGGATATTCAAAGCGATCTAGAAGTCCAACCGGAATGGTTAGAGGTTCTCAAATTGGCATTTGAAGAAGGATGTCAGGACCAAGCGATCGCCGAGAGAATGGGAAAGTCCTCCCGGATGATTCGTCATTATTGGGAAAAAATACGAGATGCCCTGGGAATTTATCCTGAAGAAAAAGATAATGTCCGATCCCTTACTTATATCAAGGCAAAGCAAGCTGGTTTAGTGGACTAAAGTAATCTATAAATCATGCTATCTATACAAAAATTCTACAAGAACTCAAGATTTAATTTGGCAATCCTGAGCCTGGGCATAACATCTACTACAGCCTTTATTGCATACATTGTTCACTCGTTTCAAGATGATCCCTTTGCCCTTAATCGAATTGGCTCATTCTCAACTTTTTTAATTAGTTTTATTTTTTTTACTGCTTTATATAAAAAGCCCAGTCAACTTAGAATTATTCTATTTTTCTATTTAGCCTTAGTTAGAATTTTAATGATTCTAAGCAGTTTAATTTTTCTTTATATGGTCGATCATTCGGATCAGTTTACGATTTCGGAAAACTACCCACCCTTTACAGCATTTTCTTTTATCTGGATGACTTTTGTTGTAGTTTATATTCCCGTCGAGTACTTATTTTGGTTTTTAATTTTGGGCTGTGTCCCCATGTCTGTTCCCCTTCTCTGGTATCTACTGGGGCATCCCCAAGAACTCCAGACGGGACGGGGAATCGATCTCTTTT
>JBMTZC010000048.1:0-17234 GCA_049455215.1 Prochlorotrichaceae cyanobacterium | reverse complement strand
TAAACTAGCAATGGCACTGCCAAATCCCTGAGAAGATTCCCCCGTGATGGAGATGTCTCCCATTGCGGTAATGTAGATTGCTCCTGCATCCCCTTTCCCAAAGGTACTGGCATTAATTACTGCCCCATCCAAGAGTGAGATAGAATCAGTGTCGATCGTGATCCCCCCCGAAGTCCCCTCTGCTCCAAGTCTCACTCTGCTAAAAAGACCACTGACAAATCCATTGGAATCTTCCCCCATGATAGAGATGTCCTCCGTTGCGGTAATGTAGATTGCCCCTGCATCTCCTTTGCCATTAGTACTGGCACTAATAAATGCTCCATCTGTCAGGGAAAGGGAAGCGGTCTCGATCGTAATCCCCGCCGATGTCCCTTCTGCTTCTGATCCTACTAAACTAGCAATGGCACTGCCAAATCCCTGAGAAGATTCCCCCGTGATGGAGATGCCTCCCATTGCGGTAATGTAGATTGCCCCTGCATCCCCTTTCCCCGAGGTACTGGCATTAATTACTGCCCCATTCAAGAGTAAGAGGGAATCAGTGTCGATCGTGATCCCCCCCGAAGCCCCCTCTGCTCCTGATAACACTGTGTTAAAAATGCCGCCATCTGTCAAGGAAATGTCCTCTGTTGCGGCAATTCTAATATCTCCAGACTGATCCGTAGCAGAACCTAAAAAGGAACCAATCCCCGCTCGGATTGTACTGTCTAGCATTCCTAAATTCTGGGCATTAATCACAACCCCCCCCTGATCACCACCTACCACATCAATAGTGGCTTCTGTCAGTTCGATGTTTCTAGTAGCATTCAGTTGCACTAAACCACTTTGAGACTGTCCCTGAGCTTCCACGTATCCCACTAATGTCATATCTCCCCCAGCCGTCAAGCTAATGCTCCCCGCAGTCTGTCCGGAAGTGCTGATGAATCCAGGAGTTGAAGGTGTTCCATTAATCAGAAGCTGAGTTCCTAGCGCTGTCCCCCACGGGGCTGAATTTCCTGCCTTGAAAAGTGTACCATTATCTAAAGGAAGGTAAGTATCAGTAACACTTAATGTCCAAGTCCCATCTGCTACTTGCCCATCAAACGTAGATAGAGTTCCCTGGGGGCTAAAGCTGCCATTGAAAGGAGCAGAGCCAGCAGTAATGGAAGTCGAGGCTTCATCACTGAGAATCGTATCCCGAAAATTATCTCCAGAGCCACCCACTCCACTAAAGAGTTCTAACGATGAACCCAGAGGGGAGATCAGGGAAACATCCAAATCCGAATCCCAAGTATGGGTAGCAGAAAAACGAACATCCAGATCACTAATGACCCCAACTCCCACCGGGACACTAAAGGTAAAGTTGGCAGGGCCACTGGTACCCACGGCTGGAATTGGCCCGCCCGCATCCACATCAATCACGATCGGATCAGTCGGAGGCACACCAAGATTAATATTCCCACCCGCATTAACGGTAACATTCCCGCCCAATCCTGCTGAACCCGTCCCATTTGCCAAGATTTCCGTCAAAGAAACATTGCCCGTTGCATTCAACTCCACAGAGCCCGCATTTCCACCATCACCGATCAGGGAGGTAATCAAAAGCTGAGTCCCTAATGCAGTGCCCCACGGGGCTGAATCTCCTGTCTTGAAAAGTGTTCCATCATCTGCCCAAGGGTAAGTATCAGTAACACTTAATGTCCATGTCCCATCTGCCACTTGTCCATCAAAAGTAGCTAGAGTCCCCTAGGGGCTAAAGCTACCATTGAAAGGGGCAGAGCCAAAGGTAATGGGAGTTAAGGCTTCATCATTGAGAACAGTATCCTGAAAGTTCCTTCCCCATCCACCTACCCTACTAAACAGTGCTACTGATGAACCTAGGGGGGAAGTCAATGAAACATCTAAATCCTCATCATAAATATGAGCCGCAGAAAATCTCACATCTAGGTCACTAATGACCCCAACACCCACGGGGACACTAAAGGTAAAGCTGGCAGGGCCACTGGTACCTACCGCTGGGGTTGGCCCACCCGCATCCACATTGATCGTTGTTAAAACTTCTTCAATCTGAACAGAAGTATCGATCGTTCCCAGCGTTAAATTAACACCCGAAATAGTGAGGTTACGACCATTGGTTTTCAGCGCATCTCCCAAGTCCAACATCACCACATCGCCTACCCCGTCGGCATTGGCATCTGCGATGAATGCAATACTCCCACTTCCCCCTTGAAACAGCAGTTCATCATCCGCTAAGTCTGCGATCGTAATCCCATCTGTTGCTTGCAAAATCACATCTGAATTGCCCGATAGCCCTTCTAACTCCGATTCATAAATCGTAGTGGGTGCCAAATCATTAATCTGACTCAAGGGCGCACTTAAAATCTGCCCAGCTAACCCAGAAACATCCCCCGCAAAACGATCGGTTCCATCCGCAGCACTATCCCCAGCACCACTAGCGATCGTAATAGTTGTGGGATCCAGCAATAAAACCCCTGATTGTCCAAATGGTGTTGCAGTATCCACACTGCCCCGAAAAATTAAATGATCTCGACTCGACACTTCCACAAAACCACCCTGAGCTTCTGGTACCTCCATCCCCATTCCGATCGCACCACGGGCAGAAATATTGCCATAGAAACCCGTCACTTCATCCGACCACACTGCGATCGTGCCACCATTACCTGCCTCCAGAGCATCCGCTTTGATGCTGACTTCAGGACTGATGTAAGTTCGCAGAGCATTTAAGTCGGGGTTAGCACCCTGGATCGTGCCCCCAAGCAGCACCGTCCCACCGCCAGTCAAACCCGATACATCAATATTGGCATTATCCAGCAACCCTACCGTTTGACCAAATAAACCCACTAAACCACCGGGAGCCTTCAAATTCCCTGTCTGTGTAATATTGCGACCATGGAGAATCAGGGCTTGCCCCTCTCCCACTGCCAACATTCCCGCACTATCAATATCCCCTTGATAATTCTGACCATACTGAATCCCCGGTGTAATTCCCACCGTCAGCAACGGTGGCGCATTGGGATCCACCGCCCGAAACTCAGAACCATCGGAAAACGTAAACGCACTTCCCGTACTAGCGGTGAAGGATCCCCGAATATCCAACCGTGAATTGGGACCAAAAATAATGCCATTGGGATTGAGGAAAAACAGATCCGCCCCCCCGTTCACCCCCAAGGTTCCCAAAATATCTGAAATATCAGAGCCCGTAACCCGACTGAAAATGGTTTCAACACCAGTTGGGTTATCAAAGTAAACCCGCTGTCCATCGTTAACGTTAAACTCTAGAAAACTATGGAACAAATTTGAGCCACGGGCCGCGCCCCCTTGGATCAGATCCGTCGCTGAGTCTTGAACCATTTGCCCCGGAAGCAAAATCGATCGTTCCGTTCCCAAGGTATTATCCGGCGTAATTTGGGCCAGAACAGAACTAGAGACGATCGGGCAGAAAACCGAGAATATGCCTAGAGCAGAGGGTATAAAAGTGGGGATCCACGAAAACGATCGCATGGGAGGAAGGACGTAAAATTTTCAGGATGGAAAAAATCTAGCCTAAAAATTCAGGAATGTCACGCAGAAAGTCTAGATAAGTTTTACTAAACTATTTAGTTGGATCCACGGAGACAGGGTTAGATTGGTGGCTTAAGATGTGGATCAGGTTTTATCCTATTCCTCCCAAAATGCAGGTTCTATTTAAGGACTTCCATAAATGACACAGCCCCCAATAGTTTGATGTGGTATTCTTCCATCGCTTGCCTTAACACCTCATCAGCCCGTAGATCATCATCTCCCGATACAATCACTTGCGCCTGCCCATCGATCGCTGTGGCCAGCACAGCTAAATCTTTGGGATCTCTGCAATGAGGGGGCACCGTCGTTACTTTCACCCACACTGCACGATAAGTTAATTGTTGCTCTAAACGTTCTGCCTGATGCGGGTTGATTTTGCGGCGCAGTCGAGGACGATTCCAAACAGCATGAAACTCATCTAGTAATTCTTTGCTCATTACTAAGTGAAATTGATTCGCTTGGAACGCTTCTAAAATCGGCAATGTAACCCGTCCACCTAACAAAATCCGAATCCAAATATTGGTGTCAACTACAACCCGAAGAGTCATGGTTCCAATACCAATTGTCTTACTGCCCGAACCTCTGCCAAAATCTCCTCATCTGTCACGTCATCGTGGGCAGGAGACGAATATAGCTCGGTTAGTAACTGACTTAAATCTGAGCGTAATTCCGACTGAATGAGAGCTTGCGCAACTTTTGCCCGGTCTTGGAAAGATAAAGCTAGAATTGCTGCAATTAAGTTATCTAAAGAGACAGCTATTGACACCATAAATATACAACCTCTGTAAAGTTTTTTCTTTTAGTGTAAGGGTTATAAACTCCTACCAATTTTAGATCTAAAGGAATCATCATTGGTAGGGGCTAGCTCAGACACCACTATTTTAGCATTGCTGTAAAGCAATCAACTGCTCTACAAATGGGCAAAAACGATCGACCTTTCACTACCCAGAGTTGCATCCGGCGTAATTTGAGCAAGCACAGAGCTAGACAAAGCTACAAAAAATATACCCACAACGGAGGGTGCAACAGCGGGGATCCACAGGGACGATCGCATGAACACTATTCAACGAAATAGAGGAAATCTCTCCTTCCATCTTGAATAAACCTGAGTTCGACAACCAATGAGGAGCTAAAAGCCCTGCCACCAATTGCTTGCTAGCTGTCGAACTCAGCTCGGTCTTAAGTTGGGCAGGTATCCATTACGTCCCGACAGGATGGCGATCTAGCCATCTCCTAAACGGTTATTGATTAGGATGCCTCGATTAATAAATTAATCCAATCCGGCTATATTGAGGCTGAAGCCTCAACCTGTACCGTCTAGCAGCTTAAAGTCCAATCAGCTTATTCCATACTTATTAATCTTTCTGGATATGACCTTAAACCTGAAACCCCTGAGACACCTCCTCGGAGCAACGATCGCTACTGCCCTTTGGGTTCCCACTGCCCTAGGTACGGAGGTGCCCCCCCTCCAGCTTCAAACCCTCGATCCCAGTTATTCGCAGATGGGGGTGGATGAACAACTCTGGGGGGAAAATGGCTTTCACCGGGATTGGTCTGTCCTGATGCAGGCGGTGAATCATAGTTTGAGTTATCTGCAAAGCCCTAAAGCGGCAGAGGATTATGCCAAGCTTAGCTCCCACTTAACACCCCTTGGCATCGATCGCGATCGGGTCTTAAAAAGTCTGCAGCGCTTTCGCCAGTTACTCCTGACTGCGCCTTCGCCCCAGGCTCTGCAACGCCAGGTACAAGAGGAATTTGCTTTTTATCAATCCACCGGTACCGACGGCCAAGGTCGGGTTCATTTCACGGCTTATTTTGAGCCCACCTATGGGGCCAGTCGCCAACGGAGTTCCGTCTATCGTTATCCCCTCTACCGTCGCCCGGCGGATCTAGAGAACTGGCCCCTGCCCCATCCCACCCGCCGGGAATTGGAAGGGGCAGATGCGTTGCAGGGAAGCCAGGGCCCACTGCGGGGTTTAGAGTTGGTGTGGCTAGCGGATCGTTTAGAGGCCTATCTGATCCAGGTGCAAGGCTCTGCCCGTTTACAACTGACGGATGATTCCATTATGGCGGTGGGCTATAACGGACGCACCGAATATGCCTATCGCAGTATTGGGCGGGCATTGGTGGAAGATGGTCATTTTAGTGCGGAAGAACTGACCCTCCCCAAGGTGATTGACTACTTTCAACGTCATCCCCAAGATTTAGATCGCTATATTCCCCAAAACGATCGCTTTGTTTTCTTTAAGGAAACTACGGGAACCCCCGCCACCGGCAGCATTGGTGTACCCGTCTTACCGGAACGATCGATCGCTACGGATAAAAACTTGATGCCTCCCGGTGCTTTAGTGTTAATGAATTTAGCCCTGCCCTATGCCACGGCCGATCGGGGGGTGTATGAATCGAGGCAGGTCAGTCGCTATGCCCTCAATCAAGATACGGGGGGAGCCATCCAGGGGCCGGGTCGGGTGGATATCTTTTTGGGAACGGGTTCCGTTGCGGGAGAGCGGGCGGGACTGGTAAACAGTGATGGGCAGATCTATTACCTGCTCCTCAAAGAAAAGGACACGCCGAAAAATTGAATCGTAATTTTGAATTAAAAAATGGCTACGCCCAGGGGTTGTAGCGATCGGCGCAATTCCTCTAGCCGGTTCAACAATGTATTTTCACCGCGCTGGGCTTTGCCCAAATGACTGTCGCTTGCTTGTAAATGACGAGACCGGGGGGATTGCCCTTCGGTTTGTAGATCCATTGGGGTTGGGTGTAGACCACGGGAACCTGTTCACTATGGCGGGCTCGGCTATGGTAAGCCGCAATATCTGCCGCATAGCGCAAATCCGTTTCTTCGGCCGCAGTGCCAGGGGGCAATCTCAGCAGCACATGACTGCCGGGAATCTCCTGGGTATGAAACCAGAGGTCATAGTCTGTGGCAACTCGAAAACTGAGTTGATCATTTTGGCGATTGTTGCGCCCCACTAAAACTTCGTAACCGGAGGGAGTTTGGTAGCGCTGAAAGTCCGCTTGAGATTCTTGGGGGGTCTTTGAGGCGCGAGCCTGCTTAGTCTTGCCTGCCTTCGCGGTCAGTGCAGCGGAATGCCAATAGCCCTGCTCCTCTAGTTCAGCTTCAATTTCTCGCAGGGTAATCAGATCCGCTTCCTGGGAGTATGGGCCCAATTCCAGCAAACTTTCTTCAACTTGCTCCAAATAATCCAGGATCATCCGCAGTTCCTCCCAGAGCGGCAACACCGCATCCTTGGCCCGCTTCAATTTTTGATGTTTTTTATAGAGCAACTGGGCATTTTGAACGGCATTTTTTTCAGGATTTAAGGGAATCGAAACCGGAGTATTGTCCTCAAAACTCAAGAGTTTAATTTCCGTAAGCCCAGCCTGCCACTGATGCAAATTGGCCATGAGGAGATCGGCTTGGAGGCGATAGCGATCGGCCTCCTGAGATTCGGCTAAACGATCGGAAAATAGGGTGATCTTCTGGCGATATTTCTTGAGGTAGGTCTTGAGTTTTTGTTGAAGTTGTTGATACAAAGTGGAAAACTGGGCCCGGTTGAGTTCTTCTTGATATTGTTGCTGCAGCAAGGTTTGGATGGGGAGGGCGCTCTGTGATGGAGGGAGAGTGGAGCAGTCTGTGTTGAGTCCTAGGACGGTATAGCCTTGGGAGGAGGGTTGGGGGGCAAAGCGTTTCTCGGTCAGACAGGTGAGCCATGCCTGCCACTGCTCAAATAGGGTCTGCCACTGGGCAGCACTTAAACGATCGTTTTCCAGATCCGCCGGAATTCCCGCCGCTGTTAATAACTCCTGGGCTAAGGCTGTACTGATGCCTCGATAGGTTTTGACCAATTGCTGAACGATCGTCCCGGGGATTAAACGAACCCGATCCTGCCAGTCTTGAAAAGCTTCCTCCTGCCGGGGAATAGCTCCTTGCAACCCCGGTGGACGATCGTAGGGTTGACCCGTTTGAATGGGCCGCACCCGCGATTGGGTCTGACTCACCTGATGACCTGCGGTAACAATTTCATCCTGAGCATTCACTAAAATGGCATTACTGTGCTTGCCCATCAGTTCCAGGTACAAATGCCACTGCACCGGATCCCCCGGCCGCGTTGCAAATTGGAGATCGACCACCCGTTCCCAGGGCTGAACGAGGGCAATATCCACCAAGGCAAGCCCCTTCAAGAGGGACTGTAACTGCTTGCTAAAGGTGAAGGTATCGGGAGTTCGGGGCGGAGCATCCCCCAGGTGAAGCCGAGCAAATTGCGGATGCCAACACAGCGTCAACCACCACCGGCCCTGCAGGGTTCGTAACCCCAGCATTAACGTATGACGATCCCATTGATAGGCCTGTTCAAAGCGGGCGGGCAGACAATGCTGCTGTAATTCCCAACAGATCGCCACCAGCGTTGTGTAATCAAAGGGCCGTATAGACATGGCAATCCCAGGTTGGTTCTGCAGGTCAATTTTATTGCATCTTACGGCAGTGAGGGGGAAAGCCCTAACGACAAGGTCTCAGGGCTGGCGAGGCGATCGTTCCCACTCTAGGCTAGCTACCGTGTACACATAAGTCGATCTTTAGGTCTCAAGCGAGTTGCCATCCCAAGAAAATGGACTCAAAACTTCGTAGTCCTCGAACTAAAGTGCATATTCCGGCAGGGCGTTGAGATTGATAACCAGACCAGCCTCCAAGTCTTGCAATGATCCAATTAGCCCAGGCAAGGGATTTGCAACGATAAGGATTCTTCTGTTTTTTTGTTCGTCCTTCCAGGGAAGGCATAAGCTGCTGCAAGCATTGTTGTTCTTCTGAAGAAAAAGCAACAGAAGCGGGGAAATCCTCCTTATCCCGACCTTCGAGCAATTGTAAAGTTTTAACAGCAACGGATAATCCCAACACAGCCAACCGAGCAATAGCTCCTGCTGTTTCAAGCTGACTTGCTTCAATATCTAGACCTACACTTTTCAAGGTGCCAAAAAGTTGCTCAATCCTCCATCGCCAGCAGTACCATTGGAGGACTTGTAAGGCTTGCTCAAGAGAAGTAACTTCATGGGTGGTCAACAACCGCCAATGAATCGGTTCTACACCTGGCGGAGGGCAAACTTCTCGTGCTTCCACTGCATAGAGCCACAGACCAGCAGGATATCCCAATCCCTTTAATTTAGCAGGACACTGAATTTGGACTTTCGTAAAGCGAACGGCGAGTAGAGCTTCTCGTTTGGGTTGCTTTCTGCGTGGATCGCCCTCAATTTTTACGGTATAGCTTCCTTCACAACGTTGGTGAGCGAGGTAGTCATAGAGAGATTCTTTTTGTCCTCTCAGGCATCGATTCTGGCAAGCCCTGACCAAAACATGGGTGTATCTATCCGGAACTTTTGCGACGAATATTTAAGGATTGATATTCTTGGATTGCCTCATACAAAGAGACACCCTTTTTTCAAGCCGAGAGTCCCCAAATACGGACTTTTTCTCTTGCTGCGCATACATCAACACCGGATTAGACATGGTTAACTTCTCTCCGAACAACCCGAACAACTGGTCTTCTCAGTTTAAGACCAGTTTGTGTGTACACGGTAGCCTTGCTAAGGGGGAGTTAGAGGGGGTTTTAAATGCTTCAGATTCTTTCCTCTGATTTATGTGTACACAGTAGCTCTTGGGAGGGGTGAGCAACTATTGTCTAAAAATTACTGGACTAACTCGCCAACACAGCGATCGTGACTAAACTAATGACAAAGGCTGCTGCCGCCAGTCCCTGAATCAAATATTGACGGGACTCATAGGCTGTTGGGTGAACGGCAAAGTATTCTTTGGGTTCCACACCATAGTTGTTCGTTAATCCTTCCTGATCAACCGTGGTACCTTTTTGGCTTGGGGAATTGAGCCAATTATCCCCTTCTCGCTCTTGCCGCGCATTAACTTCCGCAGGAATTAGTTCTTCGGTTTTGATTTTAGCTTTAAGATCTGGATCTTTCTGGTTTTGAAGACGTTGAGATTCTGTATCGCTTGTGGCTTGTTTGTGAGTAGCAATCATTAGATGCCATCCTCCATAAGTTGTTTGACAAACAGCGCTTAAACTAGTCTGTAGTGAGTTTTGCCCTGCAATGGGAATCCCGAGGACTCAGCCTAATCATTGTGGCGCAAAGCACCATAATTCCATAAACTGAGAACTTCCGAATACCGAAGGTGTTACTGAAATAACGGCTTTCCACTGAAAGTGGAAAAATTTAATGGAAGAGTGCCGCACTCTTCCGTCTTAAGTTGGTAGCCGAAATAACGACATCAGGACAGCTCGAAAAATTTAATGTTTTCAAATTTTGCCCTAGCTCCCATACAAAAGTTAGGGGCTGTGACGATCGGTGCAACCGACCGCTAATCGAGATACACATCAACTACATTGGAGACTTTAGCCAGGTCAGCATCAACCGGAAGGGTTACATTTTTAGGGTTTACTCCCATCAGGATCTCAGTGTATTAACTTAGCCTTAAAATCAAGCCTTGAACAAAGCTGTCAACTTAAGCCTCTCACTTAAGCTTCTAAAGGACTAAGGGTACTGGTTTTTCATCCTGATACCCTGTATAGGGATCTGAGAAGATGTTTTACTGTGTGCTGGCGATATAATTACGCTGTTAGTACAACCATAAGAGTAAAAAGCCTTTCTGTCAAGGTTTTGCCTTTTCGACTATTTTTACGAACCTACAGAACCCCTAGATCTCACTGCTTACGCAATACCTTCCAGTTCTAAGTCCGTTTGATCGTAGAGACTTCTCAATTGCGCTAAAACGTCCTCATCGGGATGCCAAAAGCCCCGACCGTCGGCCTCTAACATTCGTCCTACAATATTCCGAAAGGCTTCTGGGTTGGCTTTGCGAAGCCGATCGCTCATAGCAGGATCGAGGGCATAGGTGGCGGCGGCCTGATCGTAAACCCAGTTTTCCTGAAAGTCTGCAGTCCCCGCCCAGCCCATCAGGGCGGTCATGCGCTGAGAGACCTCGTAGGCTCCGCCGGAACCTTGAGCCACCATGGCTTCTGCCCATTTGGGGTTGAGGAATTTACTGCGGTATTCCAGACGTAGGAGTTCTTCAAGAGACCGGGGTGTAGTGTCCTTGGCAAAACTTTCCACAAAACTGGCGGTAACCTTTTGTCCCCGTTGCACTTCCGCTGCTTTTTTGAGGGCTCCAGTATTGGCGTAGTACTCCTGAATGTCCGTGAGTCCATACTCCACAGAGTCGATTTGTTGGACAATGCGATCGGTGGTTTTCAGCAGAGACTGAAGTACCTGCGATCGTTGCTGGCCCTTGTCTTGGCGACCGTAACTAAAACTGTTGCGCCCTACCCAGGTTTCCGCTAACTCCGCGCCGGACTCCCAGTTACTATCCACAACCCGATCGTTGACTAAGGAGCCAAAATCCCCCGCAGGATTAGAGAAGAGGCGGGCAGTGGGATTCTCTACTCCCTGGGCTTCTAGGGCTAAAGTATGTTTGCGAATAAAGTTCTGCTCCTCTGGTTCCACCGCTAGGGCTGCCCGACGGAAGAGGTCATCCAATAGCTCTAAGACATGGGCAAAACTATCTCGGAAAATCCCGGACAGGTTTGCCAGTACATCAATGCGAGGATGTCCCAGATCCTGGAGGGGTCGAAGGTCATAACGCACAATGCGTCCCGTACTTTCCTGGGTCGGTTCTGCCCCCACCAGTTCCAACAACACGCCAATGGACTCTCCTTTCGTTTTAATGGCATCCAGACCCCAAAGCATCACCGCCACGGTTTCGGGGTAGTGTCCATCGTGCTCCGCCTGATGCTGGGCAATAATTTTTAGGGCAATGTCCCGCCCCCGCAGGTAGGCGGCCGCTGAGGGCATGCGGTAGGGATCGAGGGCGTGAATGTTGCGTCCGGTGGGCAACACACCGGGGCCATCCCGCAGTAAGTCCCCCCCCGGTGCTGGAGGAATATACTCCCCGTTGAGTCCCCGCAGGAGGTTGGTGAGTTCGTCGGTGTTTTGCAACAGGAGCGATCGAATCGTTAAGGCTTGATCCAGCAGCGATCGTTGCTGTTGGAGTTCAGGCTCCGTTAGCAGACTGCTCTCTTTTCCCTGGAACTGTTTTGCCTGAAATACTGCTTGCCAGGGGGCTTCTTCTGGATCCGTAGCGATCGTTTCTAACCAGTGGGAAGGGAGTTGCTCCTCAAAGTAGGCTTCTAGATAGGTCAACAGTTGCTCTGCTGTGGGGGGGGCTCCCAGGCAGTGTAACCCTGAGGAAAAGAGCCGATTTTCTAATACCTGTAGATATTCGTACAGGGTCACTAAGTAGGACTGAAAGACTCTGGCAGAAAACAGTCTCATGTTCTCTGCGGTGCAGTCTAATCCCATCTGACGCAGTTCGGGAAAGGGACAGTCTGCCTCCAGTCCACTGTCTACGATCGTTTTGGCAATGGCATCCCGCAGGAGTTCATTTTTCTCTGGATCTTCCCGATATTCCCCGATCAGTTCCCGTAGGTTTGCCAGTTCCTTATACAACCCTGCCCGGCCGTAGGGGGGCACATTATGGGACACTAAAACACCGTAGCCCCGCCGCTTGGCCAGGATTGATTCGGAGGGATTATTGGCCGCATAAACGTAGAGGTGGGGCAAATTGCCCAGCAGCACATCCGACCAGGAATACCCCGTATTGCCCAAGGGAGATCCCGGTAACCACTCCACGGTGCCATGCATGCCAAAGTGAACCACCGCATCCGCCTGAAACGATCGCTGTAACCAAAGGTAAAAAGCTGCATACTGGGGATGGGGGGTTAAGTCCCGCTCAAACATCAGCCGCAGGGGATCGCCAGCAATACCGAGGGGCGGTTGTACGCCAATCCAGAGGTTACCCAGGGTGACTCCCCCCAGTAAAAAGCGATCGTCACTGGTTTTAATGCCTGTTCCCGTGAGAGAGTGCCACTGTTTTTCAATGCGAGAGGTGAGGAGATAGCCCAACCAGTCCTCCAAGTCTTTGGCGGAGACGGTGGACTGTTCCGCAATGTTACTGTTTTGTTCCTGCTGTCGCAGTTGTTCAATTAACGCCTCGCCACTGTCTGGCAGTTCTGCTACAGTGTATCCCTTAGCTTGCAACGCTTGTAGAAAGTTCAGTAAAGACTGAGGCACATTTAAGAGTGCCGCGGTGCCCGTTGCACCATAGCCTGGCGGAAACCCATAGAGAACGATCGCTATTTTCCGTTCACTGATAGGCTTTCGGCGCAGACTGATCCACTGGTTGACCCGTCCCAGTAAGCGCTGTACCCGTTCTGGAATCAGGTAAATTTCGTCCCCCACTAAACCCCCGAGGGGCACGGTGTCAATGGCACCATCTAACTCCGGTAGGGCGTATAACACCACACTCTGTAAGCCACCGATGCCCTGCCGTGTCCAGGAGTGTAAATCTTGGATCAAGAGGGGAGCCGCTACAAAATAAGGAACATTTTTACTGCTGAGGATGCGCTTGGCCACTTCCACCTGTCGCCCGGCCTCCATTGATCCGGCGGGGCCCCCCACCAAGGGAAAACCGATCGTCGAAACGATCGCGTCCACCACCACCGCATCCGGTGCTAAGGAAGGGGTCGCCACTGCGCCCTGATCCCGTTGTTCCTGCTCATCCGCTGTGGTGAGCCAGTCTCGCACCACCACATGGCCTTCCACCCCATTAATAAACACCGGCACCGGCAGCAGTCCAGCCCCTTCGCAGTAACGAATCAGTTGGGGGATATAGGACAACTTCGTAATCACATGCTTACGGTAAAGCAACAGAGCCACGCGGGGACGCTCTGCGGCCTCAGGACGGTAGGTGTGAGTATACCAGTCCAGATAGGCTTGGGGAGAGGTAAAATACTCCTGACCGTCTGGGTGGAGTAGCCCCATATTAGGGGTTTCCAGGACAGGGGCAAGCTCTCCCACCGGCAGCTTGAGATATTTTTCGCCAATGACGGCAAACATTGTGGCCACATTCTCCAGTCCCCCTGCATTCCAGTAGCCGTAAATAATCAGCCAATTGCGCAGATCCTGAACCTTACCGACCGGAATAAACTTCAACAGCTTGGGACCAACTTTTAAGAAACTGAGATAGCCCGCTAACTTATCCTCCTCCCGTTGATTTCCCCCGAACTTACTGAGGATAAACTGCACGGGCTTCGGCATTCCCTTTGGCTTGTCACCAATTTTAAACTTGCCAATTTGAGTGAGTGCCATCAACTCCAGCGCCGACTCAAAGACTAGACGCACCGGAATCTCCTGCACTCGCTCCCGCAGCCAGAGCACCTGATCGTAATCAAAGATCAAGCTGGCAAAAAAGACATCCGCCGTCCCTAAGGCCTGCTCCACCGCTTCAGGATGTTCCGTAAGATCTCGATCGCTAAAGGTAAAAATCTCCAGCGCAGGGCAGCGATCGATCGCCCGTTTGGCCGCCTTGGCGTAGAGATTGGCGTTAAAGGTTTCAAATCCAGCAATCAGGACAATGCGAGCCATAATTTTTCTTGCGGAAAGAATAGGGATAGAGAAACTCCCGGCACACTGAAGCGACACAGCCTTCGGGGCACGGTCTAGGGAATTCCGACTACGGGAAACCTCATGGGATGGCCAGGGAGCCGATCGCCACCCGATCACCGCAATCTCTAGGACTAACCCTCCGACGGTGTAGAGGTGCCCGGTTCTACTATTCCCAGGGTAACATTTTCAGCCTGTCCGGGTCTTGCCCTCAGCGGTTGAAATGCCAAGACCTTCAGCCTTGATCGCTTTTCCTCTGCCTCATCCAATAGGCCAAACGACGCTTAGATCTGCTACAAAGGACTACATTCACCCCCAAGCGATCCTCCTCAACCTTACAACGGGTAATCTTCCGGGCAAGCGCGATCGGGTCGGGTGCAATTTCAGCCCTATTCAACACTCAAACATCATGTCCTTTGTTGGTCTTCATATTCACAGTGACTACAGCCTGCTGGATGGTGCCAGCCAATTGGATCAGCTTGTTGATCAAGCGAAAAACTTGGGAATGCCAGCGATCGCTTTAACGGATCATGGGGTGATGTATGGCGCGATCGAATTATTGAAAATCTGTTCGGTCAAGGGTGTGAAGCCCATCATTGGCAATGAGATGTATGTGGTCAATGGGTCTATCGAAGATTTGCCTAAGCAAAAACGGGTGAAACGCTATCACCAAGTCACCTTAGCGAAAAATAAACAGGGCTATAAAAACCTGGTTAAGTTAACTACCATTTCCCATCTCAAGGGGTTCAAAGTTCGTCCCTGTATTGATAAATATTACTTAGAACAATATCACGAAGGTCTAATTGTCACGAGTGCCTGTTTAGGGGGAGAAATTCCTCAAGCCATTCTTAGCGATCGGATGGATGTCGCCTATAAAACCGCTGAGTGGTATCAAAGTCTTTTTGGAGATGATTATTATATCGAAATTCAGGATCATGGGTCTCAAGAAGATCGCATTGTTAATGTGAAACTCGTGAAAATTGCCCAGGATCTAGGGCTAAAAGTTATTGCGACTAATGATTCCCATTACATTTCCTGTTATGACGTAGAAGCCCATGATGCCTTACTGTGTATCCAAACCGGCAAGTTAATCACCGAGGAAAAACGCCTCAGATATTCCGGGACAGAATACTTGAAATCCCCTGAAGAAATGCGCCTCCTCTTTCGGGATCATTTACCTGCCGAGGTCATTGAAGAAGCGATCGCTAATACCTTGGAAGTTGCCGAAAAAGTAGAAGATTATGACATTTTAGGATCACCCCGTATCCCCTCCTATCCGATTCCCGAAGGCTATACCACAGAAAGTTATATGTCTAAGGTGGCCCAAGATGGTTTAGCCGATCGCTTAGGGTGCCCAAATTATCAGGCGGTGGATCCAGGCTATCGAGAGCGACTGGAATATGAACTCGAAATTATGCAACAAATGGGATTTCCTGCTTACTTTCTAGTGGTGTGGGACTACATTAAATTTGCACGAGATAACAATATTCCCGTGGGCCCTGGCCGGGGATCGGCAGCGGGATCCTTAGTGGCCTATGCCATGGGCATTACCAATATCGATCCCGTTCATTATGGTCTTTTGTTTGAGCGATTCCTTAATCCCGAACGGAAGTCTATGCCCGATATTGATACGGATTTCTGTATTGAAAAACGGGAGAAAGTCATTGAATATGTCACGCAAAAATATGGAGAAGATCGGGTTTCCCAAATTATTACCTTTAACCGCATGACCTCGAAGGCGGTGCTGCGGGATGTGGCCCGCGTACTGAATATTCCCCTCAAAGAAGCGGACAGCATGGCTAAAATGATTCCCGTTTCTCGGGGGAAACCCACGAAGTTAAAAGTCATGATTTCCGAAGACACTCCAGAGCCCGACTTTCGGAAAAAGTATGTAGAAGATAGTGTTATTCCCAACACCGATCCCCCCCTCACCTATCGGCGTTGGTTGGACATGGCTATTCGCATTGAGGGAACCAATAAAACCTTTGGGGTTCATGCGGCGGGGGTGGTAATTTCCGCCGATCCCTTAGATGAAGTGGTGCCCCTCCAGCGCAATAATGATGGTTCCGTCATTACTCAGTATTACATGGAAGATGTGGAAGCCATGGGTCTGCTGAAGATGGACTTTTTAGGGCTCAAAAACCTAACGATGATCCAAAAGGCCGTGGAATTAATTGATCAATATCGGGATACGAAAATTGATATTGATGCCATTGATCTAACCGATCGTAAAACCTTTGAAATTCTTGCGAAAGGGGATCTTGAAGGCATCTTTCAGGTGGAATCCTCAGGGATGCGGCAAATTGTACGGGATTTGAAGCCCTCTAATTTAGAAGATATTTCCTCTATTTTGGCCCTCTACCGACCGGGGCCTTTAGATGCCGGTCTAATTCCTAAATTTATTAACCGCAAACATGGCCGAGAAGCGATCGATTATGCCCACGAAATTCTCCAGCCCATTTTGAAAGAAACCTATGGCATTATGTGCTATCAGGAACAGATCATGAAAATTGCCCAGGACATGGCCGGATATTCCCTCGGTCAGGCGGATCTCCTGCGACGGGCCATGGGGAAAAAGAAAAAATCAGAAATGGAGAAACACCAGAGCTTTTTTGTAGATGGTTCCGTAGAGCGTGGGGTACCCAAAAAAGTTGCGGAGTCCCTCTGGGAAGATATGGTTAAGTTTGCTGAATATTGCCTCAGTTATGACACGCCGGTTTTAACCGTTGAGTATGGCATTTTACCCATTGGTCACATTGTTGAAGAGGAGCTCAACTGTCAAGTCTACAGCTTAAATACTGAAGGACTTCTCTACACCCAACCCATTGCCCAATGGCACGATCGAGGAGAACAAGTGGTCTATGAATATCGCCTGGAAGATGGAACCACAATCCGAGCTACACCGGATCACAAGTTTATGACCACTGCCGGAGAAATGCTGCCTATCGATCGCATTTTTGAGGAAGGATTAGATTTACTCCAGTGGCAAGAACCCACATCCTCAGAGCCGTTCCATCAAGGCAAAATTTGCGCCCCCGTTGGATGAGCGTTTCCCTGAATTGATCCTCTAACTATCCTCAATATCCTCAACTTAAACGAGGTTTCGAGGATTCTACGATCGTCTCCGGGGGATCTCCTTCCGTTGTTTTCGCTTTCTGGACTTTGGA
>JBMTZC010000047.1:0-17372 GCA_049455215.1 Prochlorotrichaceae cyanobacterium | reverse complement strand
CCTCTAAGCTAAATTCTTCAGGCTCTTCAGCGTCCATCGCCTCTAAACCGGTCAGGCTGTCATCTTCTAAGCTAAATTCTTCAGGCTCTTCAGCGTCCATCGCTTCTAAACCGGTCAGACTTTCATCTTCTAAGCTAAATTCCCCAGGCTCTTCAACGTCCATCGCCTCTAAACCCGCTAGATCCGGCTCTGCCGTATCCGCACTGGAGCTGCTAAAGCCGAGATCGGCAAAGGACTCTTCTGAGCTTTCCCCAAAGAGATTGGGCTGATCTGCGTCGGAATCTTCGCCATCGGGCAAAGGCTCAACCAGGTCTGCCAAGGGTTCTGCCCCATAGTCCCCTTCTTCTTCGTCCCAGTCTCCTTCTCCATCCATCAAGCTTGCAAATTCCTCTGAATCCTGGGTGTCTTCGCTCAGCGCTACGGGTGCAACGGATTCCAGGGGTTCGCTTTCCCCAAACTGCTCGAAACCAAACGCGGTTACCCCCACAGCGGCAGTCCCCACAGTAGCAGCCCCGACGGCAGCAGCGACGCCCATTCCTTGGTTACTGAAGCCAACATTATCAGAGCCACTAGCCCCATAGCCTTCTTCCATCGGCTGGGCAAATTGCTCCTGCACCGCCGTAGTTTGAGGTTGTCCGGATGGACGGTTTTGACCTTGGAAAAAGAGGCTGAACAGGGTTTGCAGGCTTTCGATATTGGTGCGAATAATTTGCTGCGCCTCTGCCACCTGCTGAGCATGAAACGATCGTAATTCGCTGTAGGGGCCATCCTTGAGGAACAAACTGCCAATTTCATTCTCAATGTCACCATCGACAATATTGATGCGGGTTTGGATTTGGTGACCAGGACGATCGTCTACAGAGCCATCTTCGGAAACCACACGAGTCGAAATCCTGAGTTCGATCATTTCGCTCAGGGCCAATTTCATGGCTTCGCCTAGGTTCCCATTGCTTAGGTGTTTTTGAAATTCTTGACTGGTAGCCATAGTTAACGTGGGTCTCCGAGTGTGATGGTGCAAGGGATCAAAACTTCATTTAAGTCCTAAAATTTGAGTTTTCACGATGCAGGGAACCCCTACGTTACCCTACCCGGTCCAAAGGAACACAGAAAATTCAAAATTGAGACCTTAAACCTTATCGTGAAGAAGGCAGGGCTGGATTAGTTTTAGCGTCAGAACTCAAGGTCTTAACCTCTACGGTCTGGGTCGGCACCCGATGAACGACACCTGCTAAAAGTCCAAAGAGCTGTTGCAGGCTTTCTAGATTTTGACGAATGATGCTGCGGCCTTCCTTGACCTGTTCGAGGTGAAACTCTCGCAACTCACCATAGGGGCCTTGACTGAGGAACACACTGCCCACTTCATTCTCGATGTCGCCATCTACAATATTGATGCGGGTCTGCATCCGATGACCGGGCTTTGGTTCCCCTTCTGTCGGAGGGTCGTTTGCATCCGCCACCCAGGTGGTAATTTTGAGTTCGATCGCTTCACCGAGGGCCATCTTTAAGGCCTCCCCGATTTGGTTGGTGTCCAGTTTCTGCTTAAAAGAGTCACTTGCCTTACCCATGTCCCCCACCTCTCCTTGCGTGCTAAATTTTAAATCGGGCTTTTGGGCAAAGAGTTAAGCAGATTCTGGTCACAGGGTCAACTAAAATCGGTATTTTATTGAAGTTTTAATAAGAAGAAGCACTCCAACGTGGGCTTTTGGCTACAGGTTCACCTAGACGATCGTACTAGATTCACTATGGTAGGGGGATGCGCTGTCCGCCATAATCCCGACCACTGTGCGGGGTGCCTTAAAATAGGGAACAAACGGAGAATGGAACTCAAAGTGAGGCCTTACCACTATGGCAACGACTCCTCAAGAAGTTTGGCAGCTTCTCGGTGAACTCATTCAAGCCCAGAAGGAAACCGAGCGGATTATCCAGGAAAGCAAGCAAGAGACCGAACGTCGTTTTCAGGAAACCGAACGGCTCATTAAGGAAAGTAGTGAGCGCTTAGATCAGAAGCTTGGTAAATTAGGCAACCGTCTAGGAGAGTTTGTGGAATGGCAAGTTCGTCCTGCGGCCCTACGCCTCTTTCGAGAGCGGGGGGTGAAGGTGAACGAACTGTGTTCCAACTTAGAGGTCGCCAACGGGGAAGATGAGATTGAAGTGGATTTATTAGCGGTCAACACTACGGAGGCCGTGGTTATTGAAGTTAAAAGTAAGCTAACCAATGCGGATGTGGATGAACATCTGGAACGTATGGAGAAGTTCAAGCGGCTTTTACCGCGCTATCAAGGGCTTAACCTATTTGGTGCAGTGGCGGGGTTGGTCATTCCCCAGGATGTTGCTCGTTATGCCTATCGTCGGGGCTTTTTTGTTCTTGCCCAATCGGGGGAGAATGTGGTGATTTTGAACGATGATAAATTTCGCCCTAAAGCGTGGTAAAGGCAATAGGGTACCTCGATGAATGGTGTCGAACGGCTGCGCCGCCCGACACCATCCTTAATTCTTGCGTAGCAACAGGGATCCTATTGTGAATTTTTCGGCTACCCACTTCAGGCGGGAGAGTACGCCCCTCTCCCCTTAAATTTTCCGCTTTCAGTGGAAAGCCAGGTTTTCGAGGTGCCCAATCTTCCAGCAACAGAATTAGGAGTGTAGAACGATGGTCAATGTTCCCCGTATTACGGTGATTGGTGCAGGGTTAGCGGGTACAGAAGCAACTTGGCAAGTTGCCCAGGCGGGGATACCGGTTACCCTTTACGAAATGCGCCCCCAACGGCTGAGTCCGGCTCACCACACTGCAGCAGTTGCCGAACTCGTCTGTAGCAATTCCTTTGGGGCTATGGCGAGCGATCGTGCTGCGGGGTTATTGCAAACGGAACTCGCCAACCTAGGTTCGATCGTTATGGCCAAGGCACAGGAGCACTCTGTACCCGCCGGGGGGGCATTAGCCGTCGATCGGGGGCGCTTTAGCGAAGATCTAACGACCACCTTAGAGCAGCACCCCTTGGTAGACTTTCGCCGGGAAGAAATCACGCAAATTCCCGAGACTGGCATTGTTGTCTTAACCACTGGCCCCCTTACCAGTCCGGCACTGGAGGCAGATTTACGGGCTTTTACCGGGCAAGATTACTGTAGCTTTTTCGATGCTGCGAGTCCGATCGTTGTGGGGGAGTCCATTAATCTAGACATCGCCTTTCGAGCCTCCCGGTACGATCGGGGGGAAGCGGCTTACCTGAACTGTCCCTTTAATCGGGAGGAATATCTCAAATTTTGGCAAGCGCTGTGCCAGGCGGAGCAGGCAGACCTTAAGGACTTCGATCGGGAAACGGCAAAATTTTTTGAAGGGTGTTTACCCATTGAAGAACTAGCACAACGGGGGGAAGATACAATGCGTTACGGCCCCCTCAAACCCGTGGGATTATTTGATGCCCGTCTGGGAGATTTCCGGGATCCCGCCAATAAAGGCAAAAAGCCCTACGCCGTGGTGCAACTACGCCAGGAGGATAAAGCCGGACAACTGTGGAATATGGTGGGCTTTCAAACCAACCTGCGCTGGGGTGAACAAAAGCGGGTCTTTCGGATGATTCCCGGTCTAGAGCAGGCAGAATTTGTACGGATGGGGGTGATGCATCGCAATACCTTCATTAAGTCCCCAGAATTATTGTTACCGACCCTACAGTTTCGGAAGCGATCGTCTTTACTCGCAGCGGGACAACTGATCGGGACGGAAGGATACACTGCCGCCACCGCCGGAGGTTGGTTGGCGGGAACCAATGCGGCCCGCTTAGCCCAAGGCTTAGAACCCATCACCCTCCCCGTAACTGCCATGGCTGGTGCCCTGTTTGAGTTTATTAGTTCCGCTGATGCTAAACACTTCCAACCGATGCCCCCCAATTTTGGCTTACTCCCTCCCCTAGCCAAGCCCCCTCGGCAAAAACGGGAACGCTACGGTCAGTACCGCGATCGCTCCTTAAAAAGTGTAGAGGAGTTGATCCACCACACCTTAACGAAATCGTGTTAATGCCTTGACTGAGTAGGGATAGCTGCAAATGGGCTGACTGTAAATAATCTGGCTGAAGTATGGGCTTACCGAGTATGGGCAGCGATCGTTCTCAAACGTTTTAAGGTCACAACCCCTAAGGGCTGCCCAGCGTCACCGGGCTCCCCATCAGAAGCTTGGACAATCACCAGATCTGAGCCCCGATCCAGCATCAGGGTTAAGGCATCTCGAAGGCTGCTATCAGCTTCTAAGCGGGGAATGGGAGTGCTCAAATCAAGACCAGCGGGTAAGGGCTCTAACCCGTGGTCAACGCTCATAACCCGAAGCTGCCGCAGCAGATCCCCCCGTTTAAGCAACTGCTCGACAAACTCATGGGCTGGCTCCGTCATCAGTTCCAGGGGCGTTCCCAACTGAATCACCTTGCCTGCTTTCATCACCAAAATGCGATCCGCCAGGCGGAGGGCTTCTTCCACATCATGGGAAACAAATAAAATCGTGCGCCCCAGGGTTTGGTGCAGGCGGCGTAGTTCTGTCTGTAAATCCGCACGGGTTAGGGCATCGATCGCCCCAAAAGGTTCATCCATTAGCAAAATTTTCGGATCACCCGCTAGGGCCCGGGCAATGCCAACCCGTTGTTGCTGTCCTCCAGAAAGCTGAGCCGGGTAGCGATGGCGAAATTCCTGGGGAGACAGTTGCACCAACTCCAACAAGTGATGAACACGGGCTTGAATCTCTGGCTTTTTCCAGCCCAGCAGTCGAGGCACAACCGCAACATTTTCCGCTACTGTCATGTGGGGAAATAGACCGGCTTGTTGAATAACATAGCCAATCTGTTGGCGGAGGTACGTAGCCGGTACCTGACGAATATTCACCTGATCCAAAGTAATCGCCCCACGAGATGGTTCATAAAGACGATTGACCATTTTGAGTAACGTTGTTTTCCCGCACCCCGAAGGGCCAAGGATGACTAGAAACTCTCCGGATTCAATGGAAAAACTGACCTCATCCACCGCTGGATGAGCCGTTCCCGGAAACTGGAGAAAGACTTGTTCAAAGGTAATTTGACTCATCGCGCATTGGTAAAGGCAGGTGGACAGTGACTGCTCAGCAGTCAGAACAAGCCTCCAGCGACATAGGCGATCAAGCTGACGAGAGAACCAGAGATTACAGCAAATCCCGCGCTCTTTTCGGGTTAGGCATGGAGACCGGAATACTTTTTTTGTAGGGACTGAACGATTCCCTTTCCATGGCACCCGTTGACTCTATCACACCAATTTAAACCTGGGGAAGCCGAGGTCAGAGCCATTGGGACGGTCAAAAGTAGCTCAGAGTCCCGGGACTTTAGCCCCGATGCTGAAACAGCTCATCCCCTTCAGGCAGTGGGGTTCTCCCCCCGCCACCGACTTTTACCTGGGGCTGTTCTCAGAGACCAGTCAACTGCCTCACTGAGCCGCACAAGTTAGGCGGTTGAAGACCTACGCTACCTTGCAAGTTTCTCAAGGATTTCTTAGGTTTTGGCCACCCTTTAGGATATGATCAGGTCAAACTTCATATTTACGCTTTTCAAAAACGAGGGTAAGACGCAGTGATTAGAGTCGCTATTAATGGATTTGGCCGCATTGGTCGCAACTTTGTGCGTTGTTGGTTAACGCGCCAGAATTCTAACTTAGAAATTGTAGGGATCAATGATACCTCAGATCCTAAAACAAATTCTCATTTGCTGAAGTATGACTCCATGCTCGGCAGATTAGAGGAGGACATTACTTTCGACGACAATTCCATCACCGTCAGAGGAAAGACCATCAAGTGTGTTTCCGATCGGAATCCGCTCAATTTACCCTGGGCTGAATGGGGCGTTGATCTTGTGATTGAATCTACCGGGGTTTTTGTAGATGAACCCGGTGCCTCCAAGCACATCCAAGCCGGAGCCAAGAAGGTCTTAATCACCGCTCCAGGCAAAGGCGGCGGTATTGGTACCTTTGTCATGGGGGTTAACCATCAGGACTACCGTCATGAAGAGTTCAACATTGTCAGTAACGCAAGTTGTACGACCAACTGCTTAGCTCCCGTGGTCAAAGTGCTTCATGAAAGCTTTGGCATCATCAAAGGCACCATGACCACCACCCACAGCTATACCGGGGATCAGCGCTTGCTTGATGCTAGCCACCGGGATGTCCGTCGTGCCCGTGCCGCTGCCCTGAACATTGTTCCCACTACCACTGGGGCTGCTAAAGCAGTGGCGTTAGTTATTCCTGAAATGAAAGGAAAACTGAACGGAATTGCCCTGCGGGTTCCGACTCCCAACGTCTCAGTTGTGGATTTAGTCGCTCAAGTTGAAAAACCCACGATCGCTGAGCAAGTGAATGAAGTTCTTCACGCTGCAGCAGAGGGCCCGTTAAAAGGGATTTTAGCCTACAACGATTCCCCCTTAGTTTCCATTGACTATCGTAAGACAGACGATTCTTCCATCGTAGATGCAAGTCTGACCATGGTCATGGATGGCGACATGGTGAAAGTAGTCGCTTGGTACGACAACGAGTGGGGATATAGCCAACGGGTGGTAGACCTAGCTGAGTTAGTAGCATCCAAGTGGGCAGCCTAGTTTCAGGCATTCCCCGAGTTTAATCTGTTGAATGGGGTGTTATCCCCTTACAATAAGGGAGCTTGTTTTCTAGCTCCCTTTTTTGTATGTTTGCCCACTAAGGCTCTTCAGTTAATTCATATGTTGTATCTTGCTCGAGTTTATAGTTACCCTGGTGAACCCGGAGTTCGTCTGCACTTGTTAGCTCAGAAACAATCGGAATTTCTTTGGGATGTTTTAGACACCGAGGAAACGTTAAACTTATCCGCCATTCCCCCTGAATTGGGAAGTTTGGTCTTAGTGGAAGTCAATAATAGACTGGTGATTCGCTTAGAAGATGCAACCCATTGGGTAACAGAATTAATTGGGCAATACCTGAGTCAAGGTATTAGTCCTGAATTTTTAGAGAAGGAAGGGGAGCGGGCTGAAAAATCTCGCCAGGAAATCACGCTGCAACTTCAGGATTTAGAACGCCGTCAACTGGAGTTGGAAGCACGGGCTTGTCAATCCAAGTGAAGATCTTACTGAGGCGGATCTTCGGTTTGAGGGGGGGCTAAGGTTAAGCTCAAAATTGAAGGCGATAGCTCGATTTCAAATTGCTCTCCCAGGGGACGATCGTTGCCATTAGGGGTATTCAGGGGCAGATCGGCAAAGGGAATAGAAAGAAAGAGGGGGGGGATAATGAGTCCTACCCGAGTCTCCTCCAGCGCGGCTAATTCTAGGCTGATGGGCACAATTAATAAATTAGCAAGTTGAGTCAAAACTTGGGGATCCTTCGGATCAGCATTAACGAGGCTGAGCAAGTCTTCTGGAGTATTAATGTCAAGACTACTTAACGTCAACTCCCGTAGGGTGATCTCTCCTGTAGAGGCAATAATCCAGATCCGTAATTTTGCAATGGATTCGTCTACCGCATCCCCTGGTTCTGCGGCTAAATCATAAAAAATGACCGGGCTATTGTGCTCCGCGACAATGCTGCGAATCTGTTCTAAGCTGAGAGGCTGGGGCGGTCTGGCTCGGAGTTCTCCCAATTGACTGATCCGCAGGGGAAACGATCGCTCATCCTCCGCACTGACTAAGGCCAACTCCGGCTGTTCTGAGCGAATCAGGGCCGCTTGGAGGAGTTGATGGGCTTCAACGCTGGGATCAAGAACTGTGCCGGTTTGATAAGACAAAAATTGCCAAAGTTGTACAGCGGAGAGTAACGGCTCAATAGCGTCTTTGGGCGAGTTCCGTAAAAGATGGGTTACACCAATATCCCGCAGGGTATCCCCCTGCCCCAAACGATCTTGGCCCGTATTGAGGGCTTGGTAGGCCGCTTGATACTGGGTTAGGGCCTGATCATAGGCTTGCTGCTGACGATATACATCCCCTAATTGATTTAAAGTGAGGCCTTCTTCCTGCTGCTGCACCTGGGCATTAACCGAATCCTGAGGCGTAATGCTTTGGGCTAGGGTGAGGGCTTGCTGCAGGGTAGCTACGGCTTGGGGGAGGTTGTCTTGGGCTTGGTACACGGTTCCTAAGCCCCGCAGTAACTGGGCTTGGGCCAGGGGAAAGTTCAACGGTTCAATGCGGGCTAAGGCTTGGCTATAGGTGTCTTCCGCTGCACTCCAATTTTCCTGCTGGAGGTAGAGTTGTCCCAAAGCCACCATGACTTCGCCCCAGAGTAAGGGTTCTGTTTCTGAGGGAATACGTTCTAAAGCTTGTTGATAGCGATCGATGCCCTGGTCTACCTGGTCCAAAGTGCTATGCAAATCCCCCAAGCGGGTCAGTAAGTCAATGACTGCAACTTGCACATCTGGCTGTTGTGAGTTTTCAACAATGGCTAGGCTGTCACTATAGGCAGCAATGGCCCCTTGATAATCTCCCGATCGCTCCTTAACTTCTCCAATTTGACTGTACAAAATTCCTTCCACATCTTCATTGTTGAGGGTTTGGGCTAAACCGACAGCATCTTCTAACGTACTGATGGCTTGAGGAGCAGCCCCCACTTGAGTGTAGAGAGCGGCCAACCGTTCCTGAGTAATCAGTTGAGCCGTCGTGTTGCCTAGTTCGGTTTCAATGCTTAAGGAATCTTGAGTGGCTTGAATGGCATCGGCAAAGCGATTGAGCACCGCATATAGTCCCCCCAAATTTCGCAGGGTGGTCGCCTCTTCACTGGGGAGTTGAACTTCCTGCAGCAGCACCAGCGATCGTTCCAAAAAACCTAGGGCCGCTTCCGGCTGTTGTAGACCAACATAGACTCCCCCTAAGTTATTTAAGGTTTTAGCTTCGCCAATTTTACTCGTTCGGATATCCGCTGCTTGGCCCGTCTGGGCCAAAGTTTCGTAAGCCTCCAAGGCAGATTGGTAGGCCACTAAGGCCGCATCAGGATCCGGCTTTTGTTCCTGTACCAAGCCAATATTGTTCCAGGTTTCCCCCACCTGCTGCCAATCCTTAGCCGCTTGGGCTTGGGCCAAGACCCGTTGTAACCCTTCCAGGGAAGCATCCAAATCCCCTGCATTGAAGCGATCGAGGGCTTCCTGGGTGAGGGGATCGAGGGGATCAGAAGCTGGAATATTCTGCGCGAATGCCAGCCCACCGCTACACCATAGCCCCACACTGATCACTAGACTTGACAGGGTTTGCCCAGCGGAAAACCCAGACCAGCAAGAGCGGAGAAAAGCCAAATGAATCACAGAAAAACCTCATAAAAGATGGGGCAGGTAGCGGGTTCCAGATCTGAAACCGAGCTTGGGGGGACAGCCCAGGACAAAGGCTTGCGGCAAAGCCCGCCTTTCCTGACTCAAAGGCTGAAACGGGTCTCTATTGACTCACCGCCTGCTTCAACTGAGCCAAAGCCTGGTTATAGCCCAAAATAGCCGTAGCCAAGTTCCCTTCCGATTGGGTCAGATCCCGCTCTGCATTGATCACGTCAATTTGAGTCCCCACCCCTGCTTGAAAGCGTAAGCGAGCAAGACGCAAGGCTTCCTGGGCTTGTTCCACCCCCCGGGTAGCGGTGTCAATATTTTTTAGATTCGACTCTACTTCGTAAAAGGCCACCTCCACCTGCTGACGGATCTGATTCCGATCGTCTGCAAATTGTAGTTCCGAAACACTGATATCCACTTCTTCTTGACGGGCCGCCGCCTTAGCTGCCCCCCCATCAAAAAAGCGCCACTGTAAATTCACCCCAACCTGATACTGGTTCGTCAAACTATCTTGGTTCGTATCATTAGTACCGGTAAATTGCTCACGGCTGGTATTGGTAAAGCTTTGATCGATCGTGTATTGTCCAAATAAGCTCAAGGCCGGCTTAATGGCTCCTAACTGGGCCTTGCGCTGATACTCGTTGGCTTCCCGTTCCACTAAGCGACGGGCCAACTCTGGCCGTCCCTGATACGCCAGGATAATACTCTCTTCCAAACTTAACTCCCAGGATCCCGCCTTTGCCACTGGATCCGCTGCTACAATTTCTGCATCTTGGGGCAAGCTGAGCCGTTGAGCCAGTTGCCGACGGGCCTGTAATTGATCGGACTGGGCATTGACCAAATTTTGACGTTCATTACTCAATTGAACTTCCGACTGCAACACCGCAAAGCGGGTGCCGACCCCGGCCCGCTCTAAGGCTTGAGCATCTTCTAAACTGCGCTCCGCTGCCCGCACCGATTGTTCAAAAATACGAACTTGTTCGTCCGCTTGTTGCAGGTTGTAATAATCTACCGCGACATCCCGATCAAGCTCTTCCAGGGTTTGCTCCAACTGCAACTCCGCTTGACGCACCAACTGTTCGGCAGCGCGAATCGTAGGGTTACGGGTAAAGTCAAAAATGGTGTAGTCCAATCGCACCGCGCTATTCAAGCTAGTGGTGTTCTGGGTGGTATCCCCAGAGTTCCCATTCAGTAAATCCTGACGGGAAACATTGACATTGGTATCCGTGCCCGTATTTTGCAGGTTGCTGTTCAGGGTTAGGGTCGGCCACAACTGGGCTTGTTGTTGGCGAAGGGCCGCTTCTTGGCGATCGACTTGAAGGACCTGAATTCTTGCCGTTTGATTATTCTCCCGTGCAATTGCGATCGCATCTTGCAGGCTAATGGCGCGGGTGCGGGTAATGGTGACTTCCTCTGGGGTGAGGGGCAAATTTAGAGGATTGGGATTCGGAGCGAGATCTAACTCAGCGGAACGATTGAATAAAGAATTGCCAGACTCTGGGGCTGGCGTGGAAGCTTCGGAATCCGCTTCAGTTTCCATCTCCGCTTCAGTCTCCATGACTGACTCCGCTTCAGTTTCTGTGGGGACAGTTGCTTCGGGTTCTTCAGGAACCTGTGCCCACAAACCAGGGACAAGGACTCCCCATGCCAAAACCGTACTTAAACCGATAAGCTTCATTACAGACCACGGATGGATAGTGTACGAAGAGGACATAGGAGAACCTGCATTGCATGAACATAGAGCCTAGCCTCTGGAAGCAGCGGGACACCAGTAAAAACCACACCAGAATCCGCCCAGAGAGCATGACTAACCTAGGAAATTCTACTGATTTCTGACCGTAATGCAAGAGGTTTCGTTTCTGAGCACCCCACAGTAGCGCTCAAATGCTTATACTGTCCAGTTTGTCATTAATCTCTAGCCTTTCCACTGACAGAGAAAAAATGCAAGGGAAGAGTGCCAGCCTCTTCCGCCTTAATCCGCCTGAAGTGTGTGGTAGCTCCGCTCTGCCAAGTGGATTAAGTGGATTAAATTGGCGGGTTCCGATCGTTTTGATGATTGATATTTACAAAAGTCTAAGGGTCTGTTTATAATAGTTTCCCGTGGGAAATTGGGTCGATGCCCGAGTGGTTAATGGGGGCGGACTGTAAATCCGCTGGCACTGCCTACGCTGGTTCAAATCCAGCTCGGCCCATCCCACCTCACGCCCGTGTAGCTCAGTGGTAGAGCACACCCTTGGTAAGGGTGAGGTCACGAGTTCAAATCTCGTCACGGGCTTGTCCGAAAGCCTTGCAGGGTAAGCCTTTCAGCCAATTTGAACACGTTTCCTATGCGCTCTACCTGAGCCATTTGAGTGTGACAGTTTTCCTTATCCTTACCTTATCCATACCAAGGGGTAAGGATAGACTTTAAGAGCCGGTGCAAGGCAAGTCACACAAAAGGAAGGGACACTAGAGAGATTGAAATGCTAATAGACTAACAGCGAAACAATTGAATGGAAGAGTGTAGCGCGTCCCGCACTCTTCCACCTTAAGATTGAAGGAATGCTCTAGGAGCAGCACCTGATGTTACCCAACCCTATTCATGGTCTTGTCTTTAGCTACCCCCTCGCCTCTCACCGACACCTTGAGGCGCGATCGCTACCGTGCGGTGCGTCAATGGAGTGAACAGATCTGTCAACCGCTGGAAACGGAAGATTATGTCATCCAGACCATGCCAGATGTGAGCCCGCCGAAGTGGCATTTGGCCCATACCACCTGGTTTTTTGAAACTTTTATTCTGCAACCGTTCTTGGCAGATTATCGTCTTTTTCACGATCGCTATAACTATTTATTTAACTCCTATTACGAAGCCGTAGGCGATCGTCATCCCCGTCCCCAGCGCGGTCTGTTGGCTCGGCCGACCGTGGCGGATATTTATGCGTATCGAGCCTACGTGGATCAAGCCATGGAAAAGCTCCTAGACCAGGCTCCTGATCCTACGATCGATGATTTGGTTACCCTCGGACTGCACCACGAACAACAACATCAGGAACTGCTCCTGACAGACATCAAGCATATTTTTGCCACCAATCCCCTTTATCCGGTCTATCAACAGCCTGATTCAAAGCCTGATCAACCCGCAAAAAACAGGACGATCGCTGCCGAAACTGAAGCGTTGCACTGGCAAACCTATCCGGGAGGACTATATGAAGTAGGGCATGATCCGAACCAGGGCTTTGCCTTTGATAATGAAAGTCCTCAACATCGGGTTTATTTGCATCCCTTTGCCCTCGCCGATCGCCTCGTTACCTGTGGCGAATATTTGGCGTTCATTGAAGCCGGAGGGTATCAAACTGCATCCTACTGGCTGTCGGAAGGCTGGCACCGCATTCAAACAGAAGGCTGGCAGGCTCCCCTCTATTGGCATAAGCGGGAAGGAGAATGGTGGATCATGACCCTCCAGGGCTTAAAGCCACTGTGTCTAGCAGAGCCGGTCTCTCACGTCAGTTACTTTGAAGCAGATGCCTATGCCACTTGGGCCGGATACCGACTACCCAGCGAAGCGGAATGGGAAGCGGCAGCGTTGACTGCTAGCCCTAGTTCCCTACCGTTCCCTGAACCCAACGATCCCTTACCCCTGATCCACCCCCAACCCTTAGGGGCTGCCCCCTCGCCGGGGCTACAGCAACTCCAGCAAACCCTATGGCAATGGACTCAAAGTGCTTATTTGCCCTACCCCGGTTTTCGGACATTGCCAGGAGCGATCGGTGAGTACAATGGCAAATTTATGTGTAATCAAATGGTCTTAAGGGGCGGATCCTGTGCAACACCGCCAGGCCATCTACGGCTAACCTACCGCAATTTCTTTCCCCCCGAATCCCGTTGGCAATTTAGTGGCATTCGTTTAGCGGCGAACTAGGGCGCGTAAAGTTCACTCCGGTTCCCCTCTTGGGAGGGCCTAGGGGGGGTAGATGTTCACTAAAAACGATCGCTCCGGTTCCCCTCTTGGGAGGGGCTAGGGGTGGGTCAGATGTTCACTAGGGACAGTCATTGATTAGCACTCAGATATCGATACATCAATCGAGACGATCGGTCAGTGTAGGGGTACACCTAGCTGTGAAGGATTGTCGTCAATTGTTAACGATCGTTACGGAAACCTCCCTCAATGCACCAAGAATCGTGGCTTTGTTTGAGGAAAATGAGGAATGGATCGGGGGCGTGATACACTCAAATCAATTTTGAAGCGGGTATAACCGTCTAGAACACAACGTTTCAGGCTTTGTTACGTTCAGGCTCTGCTGCGTTGTTGATCTTTTACCCTTCTGACTTTTTATCCTTTCGTTTATAAACAAATTTGGGAGAGCAGTTACATGCGGGATGCCGTAACCAGCTTAATTGGGAGCTACGATGCCATTGGGCGCTATTTCGATCGCAACGCGATCGATTCCCTAAAGGCTTACTTTGCAGAGGGCAACACACGAATTGCGCTTGCCGCCCTCATTAATGCCAATGCTGCTGATCTTGTCCGTGATGCCGGAGCACAACTCTTTGTAGAAGTGCCGGAACTGATTCGTCCGGGCGGTAATGCCTACACCACCCGCCGCTTTTCTGCCTGTCTACGGGACATGGATTATTACCTCCGTTATGCCACCTACGCGATCGTTGCTTCCGATACCTATGTGCTAGACGAGCGGGTTTTGCAAGGGTTACGGGAAACCTACAACTCTCTGGGCGTTCCCATTGGCCCTACGGTGCGGGGAATTCAAATCATGAAAGGGATGATTGCCGACATGGCAAAATCTAGTGGTATGGATGCCACGGCAATTCTTGATCAAGCCTTTGATCATCTGTGCCGTGATTTAAGTGAACAAAATCTCTAAGCCTGCTGGAGTGTGGGGAATTTATTCGATTCCCCAACGTTTGCGCCAGTGGGTTGTGGATTCCCGATCGGAGGTTTGTTGCTCTAGCGATCGTCTCCCTAAAATCTCAGAAGCGGTAGCCTGTAAATCTGGGTCACGGTAAGGAATACCCCCACGGGTTTGCAGGTGTTCCACCTCTGCCAAAGAAAGAGGAATTAAAGTGTGGGCTGCTGCTGTATTAGGGTGAGTCGCGATCGTTCCCTGGGCCCATTCATGGGAGGCAGCCGGGTGAGGAACTGGCAAAGTTCCCAAGGTTAACCCCACTTCTTGTAAAGCAGACCGTACTGCAGCCGCCCGGCAATAGGTACTCAGTTTTCCTTCCGGAGCCATACAGGCCGCAACAACGCTTAAAAATTCAATGGTCCAGAGCTGCGGACACCGCCGAGGCGAAAAAGGGTCTAAAAAAATAACATCCGCTTTAAAGCCTTGATACCTTAAAGTTTGAATAGTGCTACGGGCATCCTGCCAATAGAGAGTTGCCTCACAGCGTGGGGATTGGTAGAAACCGGTATAGGCTAACCCTTGAAGTATCGTCAGCACTGAATCCGGCCATAGGGCTGCAAGTTGAGGCTCCAGGGCAGCACGGGGCACACTGGGATCAATCTCTAATCCAGCCAAGGTTACATGACACTGAGGATTGGTCTGCCAAATCACTTCGAGGGCGGCAGCCGTGTTATAGCCCAGTCCATAGCAAACATCTAAAATCACCACTCGATCGCTTTGGGCCCGCTGCACTAAATCCGTCGCCAAGACAAATTTTTCTAGCGCCTCGCTCCGGGCTCCCGCCCGACTATGAAAAGTTTCCTGAAATTCTGGCGAAAAAAAAGTATAGGATCCGTCGGCAGTGGGTTGGAGTTGCTCAGACCAGGTAGTGAGGGGAAGCATGGGAACTCTGTTCAGTGTTCAGGGAATTAAACCTTAGGGCACCTGGAAAAATCCAAAATAGGGGTTCCGATGGCTATGCAGGGATGGTGGCGGATGTATCCCACAAGGCTGCACACCCGCCATTCATTGTGGCTAATCTTGGCCAGCGTAGCAAGCGCTTAAGTGCGGTACCCCATAACCTGAATGGTGGATCGTTCAGCGGGAAGGACACCGGGGGACAGGGACAGGGTATTGGTGTCGCTATAGCGGGTGGGCGCATCTTTCATTTGTTGGAGGAAAGCCTGAACCTCCCCTAAGTCACAGAGATTGGGATCCGCGGCCTGGGTGCGGTAGTGGGTTGGAATCACCATACGGGGGTTTAGGGCTTCGATCGCCGCCTTGGCTTCTTGGGGTGTGTAGACTTCTGGCCAAGCAGGATCATATTTATCGGTGCCGTTGGGGGGCTGTTTTCCGCCCACGGGAATTAGGAGCAGATCGGGGGAACCCATTAAAATCTTCTGGCGGATACTAATTTCGGAAGCAATGCCCCCCAGGTGGAGAATATTAATGCCCCCCTGAGTCCACCGCCAAGCCGTATTAGCCCCAAAACGCTTACCTTCTAAGCGATCGTGCTCTGTGCGAATACCCTGGATGGGGGTATCATCAGCCAATTGATAGGCTCCTGGCTCATAGAACACCCGGGGATCGCCAGGAATAACCTCTGATGCGCCTTCATCAAACTGGCGACTACTGAGCAAGACATAATCCGCTGGCACAGCGGGGGAGCGATACCCTGCGGTACAGCCAATTTTTAAAAAGGGGTTAACGATAATGCGTTTACCATCCCCTTCAAAGAGGAAACAGGTATGGCCCAGCCACTCAACCCGCAAGGTTGTACCGGTACTTTGGGCCGCAGTGCGTTTAGCAGTCCAGCCCAGGGCGATCGTGCTGAGCAGCCCCGTACCAAAGTTTTGAATCAACTCCCGTCGTTTCATGTCTTGCTCCAAATAGTGTTGCCCTAAATGGTCTTGCCCCAGATCGTCTTAGCCAAAGAGACTGGCCCCGAGAAGGCATTTAGGATATACCGCAGTTTGACCCTGCGTTAAAGAAAGGCGTTACCCGCCGTTAGGATAACGCCTTTCTGGTCTCAACTACATCCCTTTAACTACATTCCTGCCAGAATATCCTGAGCATGGGTGTCCGTCTTAACGCTATCAAAAACGCGATCGATCACCCCTTCGCCATTAATAATATAGGTGACACGCTTAGAATAACCGCCGCCATCAACATCGTAGGCTTGGGTAATGGCTTTGTCGGTATCTGCTAGCAGGGTAAAGGGCAGACCATACTTTTCTTTGAAGGCTTTGTGGGACGTTTCGTCATCCGTACTTACGCCCAACACGACAATATCTTTACCTTGATACTCTGTGTAGTTGTCCCGGAAGCTTTGAGCTTCTTTTGTACACCCTGGGGTGTCATCCTTGGGGTAAAAGTAGAGCACAACGGTTTTGCCTTTAAAGTCCGAGAGGGATACGGTATTTCCCGCATCATCTTTGACGGTGAACTGAGGGGCAGGGGTACCAACAGCTAAGGCCATGGGAATCTCCTTATTTGTAAACAGATGTTAAGAGTCTAGCGCATTGGTGGCCGATCGGAGGCAGAGAGGAGCCGCTTGAGGCGGAGATCTAGGGAATAGCCGCGCCGACTTTGCACAATATAGGTATTGCCGACCCGATCGTGAAAGGCTTGACGACCCATTTCATCCGTTAGTGCCAGGGCCGCATCTAAGCCCAGGGGAACTACCCCCATGACCACCCAGGCATTCAACCCGCCCAAATGAACGATCGCTTCTAGGGCTAAAAAGGTGGCTAATCCCAAGATGGCTTCCCGTTGCAGGAGGGGCAAGAGTTCCGGGGTACGACCAAATTCACTGTCAATAATCCGCATATCAAAGGCCCAGCGCCCTAAGCTTTGACCTTGGTTTTTAGCGACAACCACAATACGCAAAATAAACCAGAGCAAGGCAAACCCAATCAGTTGTAAACCCGGACTGCCTAAGCTACTGGGAACCCCTACCACGATCGCATCAATGCCCAAAGCGGCCCCCCGCCGCCAGAGGGGAGTGCGAGGAAAACGCCGCAGAATGGAGAAGCGATCGTCCTCTTCCTCTAGATAATCAGCATCATCATAATCATCGTAGGCGTAGCCATCATCGTATCCATCGCCCTCGTAATACTCGTCATCATCGTAGCGATCGTCATAGTCCATAACTATCCATAACTAACTATCCATAACGGCTTTCCACTGAAAGCGAAAAAATTGCATGGAAGAGTGGGGGGGGGGGGGGGGGG
>JBMTZC010000046.1:0-17411 GCA_049455215.1 Prochlorotrichaceae cyanobacterium | reverse complement strand
CAAAGCTGAGGGCCACCCAGTCCACCCCCTGATCGAGACCAAAGATGAGGTCTTCCTTGTCTTTGGTGGTGAGGGCTTTGACGGAAAGATAAACACCGGGGAAGTTCACCCCTTTGTTGTTGGACAGTACGCCCCCAACGGTGACTCGGCAATAGAGGTTTTTCTCTGCCGGGACAACCCGCTCCACCAGCATTTCCACCTTACCGTCATCCAGCAAAATCCGAGATCCCTCCGGCACTTCATCCGCCAAGTGCTCATAGCTAATGCTGCTTTTCTCCTGAGTCCCGGGCACTGGAATGCTGGTTAAAATGTAAGGGTCATTGTTCTGTAGGGTGATCGGGCCGTCCTGAAACCGTCCCAAACGAATCTTTGGTCCCTGTAAGTCCTGGAGAATGCCCACCGGTTGATTTAACTCGAAGGAAACCTGCCGGATCAGACGAATACTGCGATGATGATCCTCATGAGTCCCGTGGGAAAAGTTGAGCCGCAGCGTTGTTGCCCCCGCTTCAATGAGCGATCGTAAAACATCGGCATGACTTGTCGCAGGGCCGATCGTGGCGACAATTTTGGTACGACGCAGAGAATCAGGGGAGTACATGGGACGACAGAAAAGTTTAAGGGACTTGCGTCCTGCATTATGACATTCTCTGACCCGTTATTCCCTTCTGATCACAAACAATTCTAGCTTTCTACGGTAAGGGAGCAGGTCTTTATTCCGGACTTGATTTTCGGGACGATCGCCGAGGGGCTGATTTCCGTGTCTTGGTCGATGCCTGAGGCGTTTTGCGACGATCGCTGCGGGACGGGGGTGTGGAGGCGGTTCGGGAGGGGGGATCCGGAAGAATATCGGGGTGCAGAGATTCTTGGAGGGTGGGTTGAATGGGGGTCGCCGCTAGATCCGTCACGATCGGTAGGGTGAAGTGAAAGGTAGCCCCCTGATCCCGTCCCTGGGATTCAGCCCAAATTTGCCCCCCCATGCGGGTAATCACTTGACGGCAAATGGCTAACCCTAAGCCTGTGCCCCCCGTGGTGCGTCGTAGTGCGCCCTCCTCTTGGTAAAAACGATCGAAAACCGCCTCTAGGCGATCGGGATCGATGCCCCGCCCAGTGTCTTGAACCGTCAGTTGGAGAAACTGCGGGGAACCATCAGTGGGGGCGGGACTGGAGGTTGTGGGTTTAGCACTGGAAACCTGAAAGGCACGAATGGTAATTTGCCCCGTCGCCGGAGTGAATTTGCAGGCATTGTCTAATAATTTGGAGAGTACTTCCACCACCCACTCTCCATCAATTTGGATGAGGGGTAAGGGGGACTCTACTTCTATTTCAATAGACGGTACCGCTTCCTTGCGTCTACGGGCTTCAATGGCACTGAGGGACATATCCAAACACTCTTGCACCGAAACCCAGTCCGGATGCCAGTCTACCCGCCCACCTTCTAGCCGAGAGAGGGTTAAAAAGTCCTGCACTAAACAGCGGAGTCGTTCTGCATCGGAGAGGGCCGTGTCAATCATCACTTTTTGCAGATCCGCTGGCATATCCGGCTCTGTGGCTAAACTTTCTAAGCACACTTGCACGGTGGAGAGGGGGGTGCGGAGTTCGTGCCCCACGATCGCAGTGAGGTTATCTCGGGTTTGCTCTAGGGCGGCTAACTGTCGATTCAGATGTTCTAAATGGGCAAAGGAATGGGCTTGAATAAACGCTACTCCCAATTGGGTGGCCACTGCTTCCGCTAGTTCCACATCCTCCGGTGACCAAGATTGCTCTGGCGAACCACAGTGGTGCAGTTCCAATACGCCTAATAGTTTGCCCTGGTGGAGAACGGGCAACAGCAACCAACCCACAATTTGCCAGTTGGTGATTAAGGTTTGTAATAATTCAGAGTCTTGTACCTGGTGACTCTGGAGGGGTTGATTCAGGTAGAGGGGGGTTAGTTGATCCGCGATCGTGGTGAAGAGGGGATTACAACTTAAGGGCCAGACCTGATTCTGCAAAGAAGCAACGGGGCGACCTAAAAACTCATGGCGAATTTGTACTTCTTCGGTGCGATCGGTACAGGCATAGACAAAGGTCCGGCAAGCTCCTAGAGTTTGCCCCAGTTCCTGCACTGCTACCTCCAAGACTTCATCGGGGTTGAGGGATTGTCGAATCGAGGTGCTGATCAGATTAATTAACCGCTCCTGTCGTTCTTTTTGCGCCAGGGAACGGTACGTCCGCATTAACTTATACTGACCGGACTGAAGATAGGTGACTAAACGATCGGCAAAGGGGGCAGGGCTCAGTTGTCCCTCACAGGATAAATCCGGCTCATTCTCAAACCACTGCCGGCGTCCAGCCTCTACTTTGACCGCTAACTCCGGCCGGTAACGGACAATGCGATCGAGCAGTAACTTAGCCGCCCGCATCGTGATACAGCGATCGAAGGTCCAAACGCCTTCAAACTGCCGAGCCTGATCCATTTTGGCGAGGGGTGTTACCCTTTGACCGTCAAAAGTCTGATCGACTTGCACTGGAGTACTTTGGCGCTCTTGGCAAATTAAACAACTACTGTAGCTGTCCCCTAAAACAATTAAATTCCACTCCTGACGCAGAGGATCATCCTCTGAGAAGGCAATGCAGTCATAATCCCCCGAACTATGGGTGAACTGCGTATCCTGGGCGGCTAAGACATAAACGTGATCCGATTGCTGGGCAATGCGCTGGTAACGCTGGGCCTCTTGCCGATAAAAACGCTCCTCCTGAAAACTGGCAATCACTAAGGGGAACCCACTGCCGGAAGACTCCTGCGCCAAAACCTGATCTTCCATAGCATGGGAGAGGGCCGTTAAGGAAGATTTGAAATATAACTGAGACCGCAGGTTACGTTGCCCCGCTAGATCATTGATCAGAAGCTCTAGGGTGAAAGCAGCAGGAGAAGTCATGAAAGGGAACAAAGGTAGGAGTGAATAGGGGGGAAAGTATCAGCTTTGAGTTTTGAGTTGGGCCATCAGGACTTAGGTTATAGGGTATAGCGGGGGGAACCAAATTGAAAACTCAAAACTCAAAACGATCTCCTAGCCCGCCGCCAGGGCCTGCGCTTTTTCTAACATGCGCTTATAGGCCGTATCTTTGCCCACCCGTCCTTTGTATTTTTTGGCAAGAACGATAGCGATTTGCATGAGAAATTCATGGCCCTGCTCCGACTCGGTCACAATATGTTGCAGATAAGCCTGCTGAGTTGCTGGGTCTTTGGGCAGAACTTTGCGAATGGCCACATCGTAGCGAGTACTGACTAACTTAAAGACATCTCTGGGCACTTTCAACTCAATGTCCGGTAAATTGCCATTCGTGCTAGCGGTTTTCGCTGGTGGTGCTTCTTTGGGCTCAGCAGCTTTACGCTCTGCCTTGGCGCGGCGGGAGATGGACAGTCTGGAAGTCCCGGCCGCCGGGAACATCGCCGTGACCTTATGATTGTCGTTGTTACTCTCTTGACGGAGTTGAGTTTTAATGGACTGGGCCCAACGATCGATGAGTTCATCTGCCATGTCTGGAGAGACTAGGTTCACTCCCTGGAATTGAAAGACCGTGAAGTTCAAGGGCTCCAGTTGTTTATTCACTTGCTCCGGGGCTAGTCCTGTTAAGGCAGCTAAGTCTGCCACGAGGTCTTCTAGGGTGCGAAGGGACTGAATGTTACTAGTGGTAGGGTCGGTCATAATCACTATCCTCTGGTGTGACACAAAATTGAGTAGAAATACAGTTACAGCAGGTTGCGATCGCTTTTAGGACAGAGAGTCCCCCGACTATGGGTGAAGGGAGTACTGGGTTGTCCGCTTTGATGATGGAAACGCTGTAACATCCCGGACTGCTAAAGCAGTGGGAAAATTAACGATCTAAGCCTAGTTCCGCAAGGGTTCTACTGGGAGTGAATGAGTAAATTGAGATATACTTTACTGTCTCGACTTCAGGAGTTAAGCCTGCTAGCGGCGACTGAGATGTTTATAGCTTACTGTTAATCTGTACTCAGTGAAAGTGTAAGTGAAAAAAAAGAGTAACTGAGGACAATCTAGTCCAGACTAGTCCAGAAACCAGTGCTAGGGGTTGTCATCCGTTAGGGCTGAAATGTCTATGCGGTGATTGTTTCAGTCCCTTACGGTAAAAACTGGGATGGGTGCGGTTAATGTTTAGCCTGTCAGGGTTCTAGGTTTTGGACTCCAATGATGACGCGCCCTAGATTGCTCCAGTCATTTCATTTACCAGCAGTGAACCGTTAAGACTGCGCTTTTAGGGTTGGGAGTGGGGATTCCGCCACTGGTCGATCGCCCCTAGTACGAGGCAGATAATCCCAATATTGATGCAAACATCCGCCACATTAAAGACCGGAAAGTGAATGAGTCGGAAGTCCAAAAAGTCTACAACCTCTCCCGCCGCAAAGCGATCGATCCCATTGCCGAGGGCACCACTAAAGACAAAACCATAACCCCACTGTTCCCAACGGGTCATCAAGGGCCCCCGCAGTGCCCAGATGGCTAAGACTAAACTCACTCCAAGGGACATCCAGCGTAACCACTCCCCCTGCTGTTGAAAGAGACTGAATGCCGCCCCAGGGTTAAGGACAAAGGTAAAGTGAAAGACACCGGGCCAGAGTCTCCAGCTTTCCCCTTCAGTGAAATTGGCCAGTACCCAGTCCTTGGTGAAACGATCGCAAAAAAGCCCAATAATGGCAGCGCACCAGAATTGTAAGTGATGGGAAGGGCGAAAGGTCATGGAAGAGTCATTGATCTAGAGAGTATAGATTTTAGGGTACAGGGATATGGAGGCGTTTTCAGTGCTCCGGTTTGAATGGTGTCAATTTTAAGCAGCGCAGAACGCTTGCCAAGAACGGGGCATCCCCGATCGTCTCCAGGACTTAAAGGTTTGCCCCCTAGTTCTGCTCGTTGCCTAGACTGGCAGGACTGTCCCCTACGGGCTTTCCCGTAAAAGCGAAAAAATTTCATAAAAGATCTCGCCGCTCCGCGCCGCACTTTTCCGCCTTAAGGTGGTAGCCCCCCACATTATTTAATTTATCTTTTGTTTTCCCCGCCTTCCCAGAAGCATAGGGTTAACTGTTAGGGAGGTTTGTGGAAAGTTCCTATGCAACAAGTACCTATTTCGCTCTTTACCCTAATTGCAGGGGTGCTCGTCACCATCATTAGCATCTGGGTAGGGCAACATCCGGAATGGCTCTTACCTGAACAGGTCTCCCAGCAAGCGCCGTTGGTGGACAACTTTTTTGCAGTCATGCTCATGATTGGCACGGCGCTCTTCCTGGTGGTTCAGGGTGCGTTGTTTTTATTTGCAATTCTGTTCCGCCGTCGTCCCGGTGATGATTCCGATGGCTCTCCCATTGAGGGCAACGTTCCCCTAGAAATTGTTTGGACTGCGATTCCTGCCATTATCGTTATTTGTGTAGGGGTTTATAGCGTCGAAGTCTATGCAGAAATGGGGGGCTTTGATCCCGCTGGACAGGAGTTAATGATGGCGGGGCATTCTGGTCACCACCAACATCTTATGGACAGCGCGATCGCTGGATCTATGGATGACATGGAAGCCATGCAGGATATGGCCATGGAAGAAGACCAGGACGAACCCAAAATGGCCTATGTCTACGGGATTGCGGAGCCAGCCGGTCAAAATGCTGCTGCTGATCTCGTGGTCAGTGTAACGGGAATGCAGTATGCCTGGCTCTTTGAATATCCTGATGGCATCATCGATGGCGAATTACATATCCCCATCGGCCAGAGTGTACAACTCGACATCAATGCGGTGGACGTAATCCACTCCTTTTGGTTGCCCCAGTTCCGCTTAAAGCAAGATGCTCTGCCCGGTCAGGCGAGCCAATTGCGCTTTGTGGCGACAAAAACGGGCACCTATCCTATTGTTTGCGCTGAACTCTGTGGGTCTTACCACGGCAGTATGCGAACTCAAGTCATTGTCCATGAACCCGAGGAGTACGAAGCTTGGCACGATTCAATGATCGTCGCTCAGCGGGAAAGTTCCGATCCGGTTCAGGTTGCAGTGAATACAGCCGCCATGAGCGATCGGGAGTATCTTGAACCCTATGGGATCGACTCAACGGTACTGAATCAACTGCACAACTAAATCCGGTCTAGGTTGAAATCTGAACTTTGCCAGTGCTCTGCTGGAGCGGGATCAGGTTCCAAGGTGGATAGGGTTTAGTTTCAGAGTTCCAATTTTGAATTTTTGCATCAATAGGCTATGACAAACGAGATAACAACTATCAGTACCCCAAGTAATGGCCACCATCCCCCGTCGGGTTGGAAGTGGTACCAGTACTTTACTTACAACGTTGATCACAAAGTTATTGGCATTCAATATTTAGTCACCGCTTTCTTTTTCTATTTGATTGGTGGCTTAATGGCCATAGCTTTACGTACAGAGTTGTACACCGGAGACTCAGACTTCTTGTCGCCGGAATTGTATAACGCCTTTATGACCAACCACGGCACCATTATGATTTTCCTCTGGGTGGTGCCGGCGGCGATCGGTGGGTTTGGCAACTATCTGGTTCCCCTCATGATTGGGGCGCGGGATATGGCCTTTCCCAACTTAAACGCGATCGCCTTTTGGCTCAATCCACCGGCGGGAGCTTTACTCCTGGGCAGCTTCTTCTTTGGTGGAGCCCAATCCGGTTGGACGTCCTATCCCCCCTTGAGTTTGATTACGGCCAATACCGCTCAAACCATGTGGATTTTAAGCATTGTCTTTGTGGGAACTTCCTCTATTTTGGGAGCCCTCAACTTCCTCGTGACGATCGTCAAAATGCGCCGTCCGGGGTTGAAATGGGGTCAATTGCCCCTCTTTGTCTGGGCCATGATGGCCACCTCCGTCTTAGCCCTGGTGTCCACCCCCGTCTTAGCGGCCGGGCTGATTTTACTCCTGTTTGATATTAACTTTGGCACCGGCTTTTTCCGTCCCGAAATGGGCGGGGATGTCGTGCTCTACCAGCACTTATTTTGGTTCTATTCCCACCCAGCGGTTTACCTGATGATTTTGCCCATTTTTGGCATTATGTCAGAAGTCATTCCGCCCCATGCCCGCCGTCCCATTTTTGGCTATCAAGCGATCGCTTATTCCAGCTTAGCCATTTGTATTGTGGGCTTATTTGTCTGGGTTCACCACATGTTTACTAGTGGAACCCCCGCCTGGATGAGGATGTTTTTCACCATCTCTACCCTGATTGTTGCGGTGCCCACAGGGGTCAAAATCTTTAGCTGGGTTGCCACCCTCTGGGGCGGCAAGATTCGCTTTACCAGCGCCATGCTCTTTTGCATCGGTCTACTCTCCATGTTTGTCATTGGTGGACTGAGTGGCGTAACCCTTGGGACTGCCCCCTTTGACCTTCACGTTCACGACACCTACTACGTTGTCGGTCACTTCCACTATGTCCTCTTCGGGGGATCGGTGTTTGGCCTATACGCCGGGGTTTACCACTGGTTTCCCAAGATGACCGGCCACATGATGAACGAATTTTGGGGACGGGTTCATTTTGTCCTGACCTTTATCGGCACCCACCTCACCTTCTTACCCATGCACGAATTGGGTTTACAAGGAATGCCCCGACGGGTCGCCATGTACGATCCCCAGTTCGAGTTCCTCAACCATCTCTGCACCTTTGGAGCCTTTTTATTAGGGGTGTCGGTCTTGCCCTTTTTAATCAATGCTGCTTGGAGTTGGTTCTATGGTCCGAAAGCACCGGATAACCCGTGGGAAGCCCTCACCTTAGAGTGGCTCACCACCTCTCCGCCCCCCATTGAAAACTGGGAAGGGGAACCGCCCTTAGTGACCCATCCCTATGGCTATGGTGCGAAGAAAGCCAAGCGGATTGATAAAGTCAGCGGCTCCGACCTCTGGGCCACCAGATAACTAACGTTTGAGTTTTGAATCAACCACAAAGACACCGATCTGCCCTCTCGGCAGGATTTGCTGTGTCTCTGTGGTTCAACTTTAAAATCAACTGAGAAGCTATGACCAACGCAATTGAAAGCTTAAACACAACTTCACCCGCAGAGACCTCCCATGCCCATGCTCACCCAGACTTTCGAGTGTGGGGGTTACTGGTCTTCCTCATTTCCGAATCTCTGATGTTTGGGGGCTTGTTTGCCGCTTACTTGGTTCTGCGCGGTGGCGCGGAAGTCTGGCCGCCGGAAGGAACAGAAGTAGAGCTATTGCTACCCACCATCAACACCATCATTCTGGTATCCAGTAGCTTTGTGATTCACTTTGGCGATGAGGCGATTAAAAAAGGAAATGTGAAGGGATTACGGCTGTGGTACATTGCCACCGCCGCCATGGGCATCATCTTTTTGGCGGGACAGGTTTATGAATACTTGACCCTTGGCTATGGCTTAACCACCAATACCTTTTCTAATTGCTTTTATGTCATGACCGGTTTCCATGGCTTACACGTTTTTGTCGGGGTATTGCTGATTCTTGGCGTACTGTGGCGATCGCGTCGGGAAGGTCACTATTCTGATCAGAAGCATACCGGCGTAGAAATGGCAGAAATTTACTGGCACTTTGTAGACATTATCTGGATTGTGCTCTTTACCCTGCTATATCTGATGACCACGGTATTTGCTTAAGGCTCTATCCCTCTCGCCTTATCCCTGGTTCCCTTGACGGTTATTCAGATAACCCCTGCCCCCTCTCCAGTCTCCCTTCGAGCAGATGGAGAGGGGGTATTTTGATGATGCCAAGATACGCTCAGCCCCAATCCCTTCGCTAGCAGGAGTTTGAGGCTGACGATCGGTAAACAATGCTTAATCCCGACTAAAAAAGTCGGGATTTGTTGACGGCAAAATAAGCTTGTGTTAGTCTAATTTTCATCGTTAAATCACCAGACCTAAGCGCAAGTCCTAAGTCCTTTGGCTTCACGGCTTTCCCCTTAGATTCAATTATTTTTATAGGAGTACAGTCATGGTATTAACCGCAACTTTAGAGGAACAGGTATTGCAGGGTCGGACTACCGCTAACTTTAAAGAACTACAGTGTAAGGAATGTGGTTCTGTCCACGAAGCGAAGGCGGTGCACGTTTGTGAATATTGCTTTGGTCCCCTGGAAGTGGTTTATGACTATGATGCAATTCGTGCCCAAGTCAGCCGTGAAACGATCGCTGCCGGGCCCCACTCTATTTGGCGCTATCGGTCATTTCTGCCCGTAGCAACGGACAACTATATTGATGTTGGAACGGGGTTAACCCCCTTACTCAAGGCGAATCGTCTTGCCCGTCGCCTGGGTTTAAAAAATTTATATATTAAAAATGATGCCGTTAATATGCCCACCCTGAGTTTCAAGGATCGGGTGGTCTCCGTTGCCCTCAGTCGGGCTCGTGAACTGGGCTTTACCACCGTATCCTGCGCCAGCACCGGCAACTTGGCCAATTCCACCGCTGCGATCGCTGCCCATGCGGGTTTAGACTGTTGTGTTTTCATCCCTGCGGATCTCGAAGCCGGTAAGGTTTTGGGAACCCTCATTTACGATCCCACCGTGATGGCGGTCAAAGGGAACTATGACCAAGTCAACCGCCTCTGTTCTGAAGTTGCCAATACCCACGGCTGGGGATTCGTTAATATCAACCTCCGCCCCTACTATTCCGAAGGCTCCAAGACCTTAGGATTTGAAGTTGCCGAACAACTGGGCTGGAAATTACCGGATCATGTGGTGGCTCCCTTAGCCTCCGGTTCCTTATTTACCAAAATCTATAAGGGCTTCAAAGAGTTTGTTAAGGTGGGCTTAGTGGAAGATAAAGATGTCCGTTTCAGTGGCGCTCAAGCTGAAGGTTGCTCCCCCATCGCCCAAGCCTTTGCGGAAAATCGGGATTTCATCGCCCCCGTTAAACCCAATACGATCGCTAAATCTATTGCCATTGGTAACCCGGCCGACGGTGTTTACGCCTTAGAAATTGCCCGCAAGACCAACGGCAATATTGCCTCCGTAACCGATGCGGAAATTGTTGAAGGCATGAAACTCTTAGCGGAAACCGAAGGTGTCTTTACGGAAACCGCCGGAGGCACCACGATCGCCGTGCTGAAAAAATTAGTCGAGGCCGGTAAGATTGATCCCGACGAAACCACCGTTGCCTACATTACCGGCAATGGTCTCAAGACTCAGGAAGCCGTTCAAGGCTATATTGGCGAACCTCTCACCATTGAACCCAAGCTCACTAGCTTCGAGCAAGCCCTAGAGCGGGCCCGTACCCTCGATCGTCTAGAGTGGCAACAAGTTTTAGTTTGAGAGGATAGGGGATAGACAACAGGAATGAAGCGCTAGGAAGAGGGAAAAACTCCTAATTATAGGATTTTCGCCTCTATTGAGGAACGAACCTCCAATTCCCTAGAGCCCCGGTTTTGTGTTGAACTGAGCCAACTGCTTAAGTTGATTCACCAGCAGCCGGGGATCTCAGCGCTGAAATCCCACTCCCTAAAACCTATTCCCTAACCCCTAAAATCTAATCTTTCCTGGGCACCTAGAAAAATCTACAATAGGGTTCCTCTTGCTACGCAAGCATAGGAATCGTGGCGGGCGGCGCAGCTACCCGCCACAATGAACCGAAGTGCTCTCCTTAAACTTCCCAATTCAAACTTCAAAATTCTCCAACAATGGCTGTCACCGTTCTCATTCCGACCCCCCTGCAGAAATTCACCCAAGAAAAGGCCTCCCTAGAACTGGAAGCCCAGAACATTCAAGAACTGATTGATGCCCTAGAGCAAGCCTGTCCGGGTATTAAGGATCGTATTTGTGACGATGAAGGCAAGCTACGCCGCTTCCTCAACTTTTACGTGAATAGTGAAGATATTCGGTTTTTAGAAGGACAAACCACGACCTTAGCTGATGGCGACGAAGTCAGCATTGTGCCTGCCGTTGCAGGGGGGTAAGGGACTTTAAGGTCATGCTGCTTTCTGACGATCCCATTGATGATCCCGCCTTGTTGTCCTCCGATCCTCACCTTGCCCTGGCGGTCAAACGACTCCATCGGGTGCAGGTTACAGCACGATGGGTCTTGAATGGCCTGGTCAGTCTGGTTGCCATTCCCTTTGGTCTTTGGGATTTGTGGGCAGAGATTCAACTCTGGCGGCAGCATTTTACCTGGGTTGCGGTGCGCTATGGCTTGGCCTTTCACCCCTGGGCAACCCTAGCGATCGTCACTTCCGTTGCCCTCGTTACCGCGACCCTGGTTTGGCACAGCCGTAATATCATCTGGGGACTTCCTCAGAAAGAACAGTATCGTTTACAGCAACAAGCCCTGAAAATTCGAGAGAAGGGCAAACGATTGCTACTGTGGCGCTGGGTTTGGCAAGATCTCGTCTAAGTCTTTATCTTTAATCTTTAACTTGATTGGGCAACCCCGGAGAATCATCAGATTTTGTCCGGCTTTTGGCTATTCTGGCTGAACAAAAATTATAGACCCATCCCCTTTTGGGAAACGGAAATTCTACCGAAGGCTCCACTTTCCAAAAGGACACCTCGAAAAATTGAGGTGCCCTTAAGAAAATAGGATGAAAGAGGTTCTATCGTTTGAGTGTAGGGTTTTCCTAGCTTCAAACCGGCGAACCTTAAACTGACTCATGCCTAGGTAAGGTAAGGTTCACCCATTCTCCTCCAAGTCTATGAAATTTGATTACGGCACCGTGGTCAAAGCCCTACGCCAAGAAGCAGAAACCCAGGCAAATCTACAGCCGCTGCGCAACGATCGCTGTAATCCCCTCTTTTTTTGCCACCCCAAGCCAACGAATCAAGTTTTTCTACTTTTTCATACCTTTACCGCCAGCCCAGATCAGTTGCGGGATGTGGGTTATGCCCTGTTTGAGGAGGGATATAACGTTGTTATTCCCCTGCTTCCGGGACATGGGCTACAGGGAACCTGGAGTTGTGCTTCTCCTCCTCCCCTACCTTTACACCGCCGCGTCTATGAAGAGTTCGCATTGCGCTGGTTGAAGCGCTCTCGCATTTTAGGAAATTCCATTGCCCTAGGGGGCGTAGGCACAGGGGCAACCCTCGCTACGGGCTTAGCGGCCCAGTGTCCCTCCCGTATCCAACGATTGCTGTTATTGGATCCCTATCTGCCTGCCGCCTCATCCTCACCCCATCCGTTGTTGCCCTATCAATGGGTTACCAGAACCCAAACAGATGCGACCGGAGAACCTTACTGGCAGTGGATTATTCCTCGCCAAGCCGAAACTCTGGTGGGATACGACGGCTTTGGTCCTCGATCGCTAGAAGTCTGGTTTGAATTGGCTCAAGAGGTATGGAGACGATCGCAGGTGAGTCCTTTGCCTCCGGTTTTAGTGGTGGGGAGTGAACGGGAACGGGCCCTAGCGGATGAAACTAGCCGCCTTTTTTGTGAATATGTTCGGCAATATCAACCAAAAGCCTGGCACCTTTACTACAACCTCGTGCTTGATCTCAGCCATTCCTTGCTCACCGCCCTGCCGGAAGTGGATCCTCAGTATCTTGCACGGTTGATCCAACAGTACGCCAAGCTAGAAATCACCTCAGGTGCCCCGAGCCGCTTGGCCACGGCAAAAGGTTGAGATTAATGCTCCCTTGATCCCCCTGATCCCAGGGAGACCTGGCAAAGTTGAAGATTTTACCCGAGTCCCCAGGCAAGAATAGGGATTAAGGCGGGCGGCTGCGCTGTCCGCCTTAATTTGTCGAGATTCCCCAAAGAAATGTATGGAATTTACGTTTCCTGACCTTGCTCATCCGGATGAAAAAGGACGATCTACATCATTTCTCAGGCTTAGAAATGACCTCAATTCACTTTATCCTGATTAGCGATCGTTCTTTTTGTAAAGTAGTGCCATAGACATCTTCCCCGGTTATGAGCTATGCAAATCTTAGAAGATTTGATGTTTTTCGATCGCTATAAAGAACGATTTTATGTTCGTCGCTGGAACGAAGCGATCGTTTATCGATACTGTTTATTAATCCCGATGGAAACTGAAGATCATGTGGGACTGAGTATTCTAGATCCCGCCGGATTTGAATTATTTTTAGAAGGATGTTATGGCTGTCGATTTGAGAGTGCCGCAGATGCTTTAGTGGCAGGAATTAAGGCGGTAGATCAATATATTCAAGAGGCTTTACATCAAAATTCAATTCACTGAGCAAGAATTAAAGTCATCGTTTTCCGCTAAAAATAGCAAGACTAAACCCAAAATCTCAGCCCAAGATCCTAAGCCAAAAACTCAACCCAAGGTTAAGCTGATCGGTAGTTAGACTGAACTCTTTGAGGGCTAAAGCCCTCACTGCCCGCGCATTCCTTTCAACCTTCATTGCAGCCTTGTCTAACATTACACCTGACCTGAATACCCTGAACCTGAAACATCTGAAGTATCAGGGGCACTAGAGTTACCGCATCATCCAGAGTCCTGGAGATTGGCAAGATCCCCGAGATGCTTCACCTCTGCCGAGGTGAACGATCGCTAGGGCGCATCATCAATTAATTCTAAAAGCCTTGCGGTATAAGGGTTACCGCGCCCGCTCTAGCAAACATAACTAGGGGCTGAAATGATTGCCTTATGAACACTTCAGCGCTAAAGGATGACAGCCCCTCGCGATCGCTGCGAATCAAGCCAAGGATTACCTCGCCACTACCCCAGGGATCCCTGTGCCCTCCTCGATTTGTCTGGATCCCCACTGCCTCAATATCAAGGCCGTGCTTTTTTTGTGCAGAAGGTGAGATGTTACGAAATGCAACGTATAATGAAGAAACGACAAGCTAAAGAAAAGTTTAAAAGGGAACAATAGTCTAAATGCGTGTGGCGATCGCTGGAGCAGGGTTAGCGGGGTTATCCTGTGCAAAATACTTGGTAGATGCCGGTCATACTCCCGTAGTTCTGGAACGACGAGATGTTCTGGGGGGCAAAGTGGCAGCCTGGAAAGATGAAGATGGAGACTGGTACGAAACAGGTCTTCACATCTTTTTTGGTGCCTACCCCAATATGCTGCAACTGTTCAAAGAACTGGGCATTGAGGATCGGTTACAGTGGAAATCCCATTCCATGATTATGAATCAGCCCAATAATCCTGGGGTGTATTCTCGCTTCGATTTCCCTGATATTCCAGCCCCCTGGAATGGGGTTGCGGCAATTCTGCGCAACAATGACATGCTGACCTGGGAAGAAAAAATCAAATTCGGCATCGGTTTAATTCCCGTGATGCTGCGAGGGCAGGCCTACGTGGAAGAAATGGATGCCTATTCCTGGACAGAGTGGCTGCAGCGCCACGGCATTCCTGAACGGGTCAACGATGAAGTTTTTATTGCCATGGCCAAGTCGTTGAACTTTATCGGCCCCGATGAAATTTCGGCCACCATTATTCTCACCGCCATGAACCGCTTTCTCCAAGAGCGTTACGGGTCTAAAATGGCATTCTTGGATGGGGCTCCCCCCGAGCGTCTCTGTCAGCCCTTAGTGGATTACATTACCGAGCGGGGAGGGGAAGTTCGCCTCAATGCACCAATTCAGGAATTTGTCCTCAATGCCGATCATTCCGTGAAGGGATTTCGGATTACGGGAGAATCGGAACTCTTCACCGCCGATTGCTACGTCTCTGCCATGCCCGTGGATCCCCTGAAATTGATGTTGCCGGAACCCTGGCGAGCCATGCCCTACTTCCAACAACTAGATGGACTGGAAGGGGTACCGGTAATTAATCTTCATCTCTGGTTCGATCGTAAACTGACGGATATTGACCACCTGCTCTTTTCTCGATCGGATCTCCTCAGTGTTTACGCTGATATGAGTAATACCTGCCGCGAGTATGCCAACCCCGATCGCTCCATGCTGGAGTTAGTGTTAGCCCCGGCCCGGGAGTGGATTGGTCAATCCGACGAAGCGATCGTTGCCGCCACTATGGAAGAATTAAGAAAGCTCTTTCCCCAGCACTTTGGCACGGAAAACCCAGCCCAATTATTGAAATCCAAAGTGGTCAAAACGCCACGCTCAGTTTATAAAGCGACCCCTGGTCGTCAACAACATCGTCCGGATCAGGTGACTCCAATTCCCAACTTCTTCTTGAGCGGAGATTTCACAATGCAGCGCTACTTGGCCAGCATGGAAGGGGCGGTGCTTTCTGGTAAGCTGACAGCAAGAGCGATTACAGAAGCTATGCTGTCGGTCTCTTCTACTCCTGCTCATGCTTAGCCCTAAACCTGAATCAGCACCTTAGCCTGATCCTGCCCTTTTCCATCTCACGCTGTCTGCGAATGCTGCAACTGACACCTCCAGTCCCGACCCGCAATCTGCATCCTGTCCCCCAGACCTCCCTAGAAGAGTCCTATGAAATTTGCCGCAAAATTACGGCGGAATATTCTAAGACTTTTTACATGGGCACCTTGCTCATGCCCCCGGAACAACGGCGGGCGATCTGGGCAATTTATATGTGGTGTCGCCAGACCGACGAACTGGTAGATGGTCCCAAGGCAGGAGAAACGACCTTAGAAACCCTCGATCGTTGGGAAGCGCATTTAGAGTCATTATTTGCGGGCAGTCCCATTAACGATGTGGATGTCGCCCTCGTAGACACCTTGCAGCGCTTTCCCCTCGACATCCAGCCGTTTCGAGACATGATCGAAGGGCAGCGCATGGATCTCTATCGCAGTCGCTACCAGTCCTTTGAGGAATTACGGTTATATTGTTACCGGGTTGCGGGCACCGTAGGGCTCATGTCCACCGCCGTGATCGGTACCGAGTCTCCCCCTCAGTCCCCCTGGAACCCCGAACCGTCCGATCCACCCATCGAAGAGGCGGTAGCCCTAGGCATTGCCAACCAATTAACCAACATCTTGCGGGACGTAGGGGAAGATGCTCGACGGGGCCGCATTTATATTCCCCTGGATGAGTTAGCCCTATTTGACTATACGGAAGAAGATTTAATTGCCGGCGTGCTAGACGATCGCTGGCGGGCACTTATGCAATTCCAACTGCAGCGGGCCCGTAAATACTATGCTGAAGCCGAGCGAGGGATTACCGCTCTCAGTCACACTGGCCGCTGGCCCGTTTGGGCTTCCCTGATGCTCTATAGCCAAATTTTAGATGTTATTGAAGAAAATGGGTATGATGTCTTTACTCGTCGCGCTTATGTGCCCTTAGGCAGAAAGTTATGGAACTTGCCCACTGCATTATTAAGAGCGATCGTTCTTTAAACTAACTATATGATCTGGGGGTAAGCAACGATGACAACCGATGGGACTTATAGAATCTTAGCCCTAGACGGAGGCGGATTTCGGGGTGTACTTTCCGGTGTTATTCTCCAAGCAGTCGAGAAAGCCATACAAAAGGAATTTGGGCCCGATAAACGGCTCAATCAGTATTTTGATTTAGTCGCAGGAACCTCAACAGGCTCGATTTTGGCCGCCGGCATTGCCCTGGGCATTGAAGTAGAAACCCTCTTAAAACTCTACAAAGACCATGGTGCGCGTATTTTCCCCGCTCGGATTCGCAACACTCGCAAGTTTACCAATGTAACCCGAGGCTTTTTCCCCGCCTTCCTCTATCCCCACGAAGCGGGTTGGCCCTGGCAAGACCAAGGTTTAGCGACTGTCCTCAAAGAACAACTGCAGGCAACGGATGCCGCGATCTTAAAAGACCGTTATCAGCCTGGAAAGCCCGTCACCATTCAAGATATTGCAAAACCCATTCTGCTGATTCCCGCCTTTAATACTGAAAAACGTCGCATGGATTGGTTTGTCAGCAATAACGATCGCAACCCCCTCTGGTATGACGATACGGAGGTTTGGAAATTTTGTGTGTGCTCCGCCTCTGCTCCAACCTTTTTCCCTCCCTATCAACTGAATCGTGGCCAGTCCGATGCGAAAGAGACCTACATTGACGGCGGCATCGCGGCCAATAACCCCGCCTTGATCGCCCTGGCCCATGCTCGCTATGCTCTAGATACGACAAAATTTGGACACTCCTTAGAGTTGGATGAGATCTCTATTCTGTCCATTGGTACCGGTAGACCGACGGACCCACTGTCCTATAAAGAAGTGAAAAGTTGGGGATTGGCCCAATGGGCCATGCATTTGAGTGATTTATTTTTGCCCGCGCCCAATGATGTGACGGATCAAGCCCTGTGGCAACTGATTCGCGGCAATGACCCCGAAAAGACGAAACGCATCCTACGCCTCGATTTTGACGTTAAAATTACGGAATCGGAAGGGAAGGAACTCCAACAAATTGATAATCCCGATCTCTATGAAACCTTTGTCAAAGTGGCAAACAATTATTTAGAGAATGATCAGGTTTATACCAATCCAGGGGAGAAGATCCCGGTGCAACAAGCCATTCGTGAGTTCATTCAAAATAATTAAGAGGTACCTCGAAAGGTTACCAACTTAAGGCGGAAGAGTGGGGGGGGGGGGGGGGGGGGGG
>JBMTZC010000045.1:0-17413 GCA_049455215.1 Prochlorotrichaceae cyanobacterium | reverse complement strand
CACCCTCGTCACGATGATCCTAGATTCTAGATCCTAAGTACTATTCGCCTAAAATATGAATGACCACCTCACGGGAGTGGCTGTGACTCCGGTGTTCCCAGAGGTAAATGCCTTGCCAGGTTCCCAACACTAACCGACCGTTGGCGATGGGGATAGTTTCGGTGGTGTGGGTCAAGGCAGTGCGAATATGGGCGGGCATATCATCAGGCCCTTCCGCATCGTGAATGTAGTAGGGGCCTTCCGGTACGATCTTACGGAAGTAATTTTCCAAATCCTTCAGCACATCAGGATCAGCATTTTCCTGAATAAGGAGGCTGGCGGAAGTGTGGCGGATAAACAGGGTACACAGTCCGGTGCGAATCCCTGAATCCGAGACCGTCATCTCCACCTGCCGTGTAATATTGGTCAGTGCTTTGCTGGGAGTCTCAACGCGCAAAATGCGCTGATGTTGCTGCATCGTTGCCCCCCTCTAAGTATCCACCGTAAAAGAGTTCACGATCGTTTTGAAGCGATCGGCAAGCTTCTGCCACCGTTCTTCTGTCGTGGACGCATTGAAGGTATATAAGTTACCGCGATTGACCACAACGCTAGCTAAATCATGGCGTTTTTGCCCCGGTAGGGTAACCTCATATTCCAAAATGTAATAGGTTTTGGGCCCTGCCGTGCGCTCCGTGGCATTAACCAATTCAGCGGTGCGTCCCGATCCGGGGGGAGCGATCGCGTTTTGTTGGAGGGAATACCCTACCTCACCGGGAGTACCGAGAGCCTCTAAGGTGGGGGTAGAGCCATCTTCTGAGGAGAGTGGACTAATCACCACACTGACGTTTTCCGTCTCATTAATTAAATCCCGAAACACCACATCCGGCGGGCTGGCCAATTGGGTCAACTTCACCTGTACCCACCCATTAGGATAGAGAAAACGGTAGCCCCCCGAGGGATTGATAAAGGGCTTGAGCCCCGCTACCGGCGAGGCACAGGCCAGTAACCCAAAGGCAAGGAGAACAAGAAGCAGGGTCTTTAACGGTTTCAACGTCATGTGCTTGTAGTCTTAAAATCTGAACTGAGATGCCCCTAACCTACCAAAGAATGGGCCAAGGGATACACTGAAGTTCATTTATTTTTTACCGGACTCCAGAGCCTCCATTTTGACTTTAATCCCATCTTTTAAGTACTTGCCCAAGGCTTCTCCCAACTGTTCTTCAACGGATTTAGGGGGCTTTTTGCTGAAGATTTGATTGAGCACAATCCAACTAACGACCCCAGCAGTGATGAGCGGAAATAGACTAAACATAACGGTATAGCACTCCACAATAAAACATTTTATGCAGGCAAAATCACTTGGGGTGAAACGCCTCGTGTCACCTTTGGGGATCCCCAAATGGTGGGATCCCCGAATGGTGGGATCCCACCAGATAAACTTAGGGTTGTCCTAAGGTGCCCCCGTTTTAGTCTAGGTTTTAAAATAAGGCAAGCCCTTACGGAAAAATTTTTTCTTTGACATCCTGTTCAAGGCATTCAAGGCATTACCACGGCAAACACAAAAAATAGCAGGCAAAGGATCAGGCTGTACTCCTCTGCCTGCTATCAGCCTGCGATCTTCCTGAAATTAATCCTGTGGGGATCGGAGGGCAAGTTGAAGGGATCCCAGGGATCCCCGGAGCGATCGCGGCAAGGACTCCCTACCTCACTGCATTAAGCAGTTCCCTTATGATGGTTTTACGGTGAGTTATCCATCGCCTGATCAGCTTTTACTCTGCACATTTTGAGGGCTAAAACCCTCACTAAAAATGGATTTAAGCTAGAAAAAGTCTAGGCTTCATAAGCAATCGGAAAGACCCAGTCCGAGTAATGGGGTTCTCGATTTTCGGTAATGCCAATTAAGGTCTTTTTAATTTGATCGGTAATCGGACGATTTTGAGACAGTTTATAGTTTTCAATTTGACGCACAGGGGTAATTTTTGCAGCGGTTCCACAGAGAAAAACTTCATCGGCAATGAACAATTCTGATTTATCGACCGGGCGCTCCTTCACGGGGATATTTAAATTGCGAGCGATCGTCAGGACGCTGTCTCGGGTAATACCTTCCAAAATATCCTGCTCAAAGCCTGGGGTAATCACCTGACCATCCCGAACTAAAAAGAGATTCATGCCAGTGGCTTCACAAACTTTACCCTGAGAGTTGAGCAAAATCGCTTCATCAAATCCGGAATCTACCGCTTCGGTTTTGGCGAGGGAAGAGGTGATATAGGCCCCACTAATTTTACCGCGCAGGGGCAAGCTCCGATCTTCCTGACGATGCCAGGAACTAATGCGACAACTCACACCATCGGCAGAGAGATAATCGCCCATTTCTAAACCATAAATAAAGAAGTCTTTTTCAATGTTATGCAAACGAGGGGCAACGCCTAAATCGGAGGTGTAAACAAAGGGACGAATATAAAAGGAAACGGTGGGTTTATTCTTTTTGACAAAGGCAACGATCGTTTCATAGATTTTTTGTGCCGGGATATCAAAATGCAAAAACTTTGCACTTTGGCTGAGTCGCTTGGCATGACGATCGAGCCGGAAGAGTAAGGCTTGATTTGGAGTGCTGGGATCGGGGATTCCCCGGAGACCCCCAAAGGCACCCGTACCGTAGTGGAGGGCGTGGGTAGCGATCGAAATATTGGCCTCGCTAAAGGGAACGAGGTTTCCTTGAAAGTAAGCAAAGGGAAGAAAATTATGCATCGTGGGTCTCGCTGAAGGCGGCTGGTTGGAGAAGTCTATGATTACCAGGGAATTCAGTTTACAAAGTTCTGTGGGATTCCGTCTAGCGATCGTTCTGCGATCCGACCGACGATTGCGCTGTGACGATAACCGGAGTCCTGCAGTGCGGTTAAACAGGCGGCTGCCTGCTCTGGGGGAACCGCCGCTAACAACCCACCGGAGGTTTGGGGGTCAAACAAGGCGGGCCAATGGGGATGAGTTTGAGGATCTTCTACTGCAAAGCTCAAACGATCGTCAGTCCGTTGGATCTGGCGGAGGTTTTGAGGATGGAGGGAACTGAAATGGCCGGCTTGGAAACTCTCCACCGCACCTAGGAGCAGGGGCAGTGCGTCTAAGTCTAGGTCAATTTGCCAGGGGGTCGATCGGGCTAGAACCTGGGCATGCCCCCATAGCCCAAACCCCGTCACATCGGTGCAGGCTGTCGCACCATGCTGTCGCAAAATCTGAACGGCATTGCAGTGGCTGAGGGTCATGGATTCGATCGCTGCATCGAGCCAGGCTGCTTTGGCCTGACCTTTTTTCTGGGCCACAAACAATGTCCCGGTACCTAGTGCTTTCGTTAAAATGAGCACCTGCCCCAACTGGATCTGCTGCTTTTGCCAAAGATCCGCCGGATCCACCCAGCCATTACAGGATAGGCCGAGGGCTAAGGTTTCGCCTTCGGTGGTGTGTCCCCCCATTAAGGAGGCACCCACGCCTTGCAAACGCTCCACAACCCCTGCTAAAAGCTGATACAAGGTTTCTTCCTGCGGGTGCGGCTGACCGTGGGGAACCGTCACGATCGCCAGGGCACTGTGGGGATCGGCCCCGAGGGCGTAGAGATCATTCAGGCAGTGTTCTGTAATCACCTGTCCCGAGAGAAAGGGATCCGCCAAGGGACTGGGGAAAAAATCCACCGTTTGCACGAGGAAGTGCGGGGAACGACATTGGATCACCGCCGCATCATCGGCTCCCGCCAAGCCCACCACAATATCAGGCTGAGGTTCTGCCAGCCGCCCTTCCTGGCGAAGTCGTTGCAAGGTGAGGTCTAACACAGAGCGACCGACTTTGGAGCCACAACCGGCACAATACATCACTGGCGGGGTAGAGAGGCGAGGCTTCATTCCCCCCATGGCCAGGGGTGGCAATAAATTTTCAAACTTGGCCATGAAACGGCGATCGATCCGATCTTTCCAGTGCCATAAGGTTTCAGACAGGGGTAACCCCCAAGCCCCTCGGGAGGCTGCAGCTCGGCCTTCGCCATCTCCCATTAAGGCTAATAAGGCTTTCTGGGGCACAAAGGGCCGGGGAATTTCCCCCCGCACCACGCGCCTTAAATTTTCATAGAGGGGTTTTGCCTGACGCACGGCAAAAACTCCCGCCTTGGGGCGGGGATGATCCGCCATGGTGGCAATATCCCCCGCGGCAAAGACCTGAGGATGGGAGCAGGATTGTAGGGTCTCGGTGACTAAAATAAAGCCCCGATCGTCGGTGGCTAACCCCGACGCGGCGATCCAGGGGGCTGGGGCGGCCTGGGTTGTCCAGAAGACCCGATCGCAGGGAAGCTCCAACCCGGACGCAGTGCTGAGCAGGTATCGAGGTGAGGCGGCTTTCACTTCAAGCACGGGCTCCTCCAGATACACCTTAATGTTGCGGTGCTGGAGACAGCGCTGAAAGGTTTGTTGAATGGGGGCAGTATGGCCCGTCATTAAATGCTTTCCCCCCTGCAGGAGGTGAAATTGTACCGTTGGCGATCGTCCCCCCTCACGGGCTAGGCGCTGAATCCGGGCTTGCAGGGCTAAGACCAGTTCTACGCCCCCAGCCCCACCCCCAACGATCGCCAGGTGCCAGGGGTAATCGGGGCGGTCTTGCATCTCTTGGAGCAGCGTTTCCCAGGCTTGGAGAAAGTCGTGGACGGGTTTCGCGGGAATGGTATAGGCTGCACCCGGCACCGTCTGCTGCTGCGGCGTACTGCCAATGTCAATGGATAACCAGTCGTAGCCCACGGGGGGACGACGATCGCACAGCACTCGCTTTTGAGCCAGATCTAAACCCACCGCAGGATCGAGATAAAACTGGGCTCCCGCAAACTCCGCGAGGTGCCGTAAATCGATATGACAGTCTTCAAAACTATAAAAGCCAGCAATATGACCCGGCAGCATTCCCGAATAGGGGGCCGTAGAACGATCGCTAATGAGGGTGAGACGAACCCCAGGCAAGGGATTCATGCCCCACATTTTTAAAACTAAGGCGTGACTATGACCACCCCCCAGCAAGACCAAATCTGTCGTGATCATGGGGATCTGCTTCACCTCTTACCCGCTTCAACAACTCACGGCTTACCCACGCCCCACCGTCCCAGGATGCGTCATCCAGGCAATGTCCTCTGACGGATGACGGTTCCTACTGAGGCTTGGCAAATTGCTCCACCGGAACGCCTTTGAGGGCCTTGAGCATAAACTCCTTCCACATCGGAGCTACCGTGCCTCCCCCCGTTGCCCCAGCCCACAGGGGAGTATTGTCATCATTCCCGACCCAAACCGCCGTTGCCAGTTGGGGAACATAGCCCACAAACCACACATCCCGCGCCGAACTGGTGGTACCCGTTTTACCCGCCGCAGGACGATCGAGCCGCGCCGCCGCGCCGGTGCCTCCTTCGATCACACTTTGGAGCATTTGATTTAAATAGGCGGTTGCCTGGGCATCTAAGACTTGGCGAGGTTCCGGGGTATTATCCAGTACTAAATTGCCTCGACTGTCGGTAATTTGGGCAATAAAGGTGGTCTCTGAGTACCACCCCTCACTGGCAAAGGTGGCATAGGCCCCGGCCATTTCCAGCGGGGTCATGCCCACCGCTCCCAGGGGCAGGGAAATCACCGGTTGTAGGTCACTTTCAATGCCAATCAGGTGACAAATTTCAATGACTCGATCGAGCCCTACCTCCTGACCCAGGCGAATCGCGGGAATGTTGCGGGACATTTGGAGCGCTGCGGTGAGACTCATATTCCCCATGAACGAACCATCATAGTTGCGGGGTTCGTAGCGTTCATTGCCATCGGGATAACTTACGGGAGAATCCGCGATCGTTGAATTGGGCTTATATTTACGACTGGCTAAGGCGGTGTAATAGACAAAGGGTTTGAAAGCGGAACCCGGTTGACGTTGCGCAGCGATCGCGCGGTTAAATTGATTGGTTTCATAATCCACTCCCCCCACCATGGCCTTCACAAAATGGGTACGCGGATCCACCGCAACTAAGGCAATTTGATCCGCTCCGACCGACCCCCGGATTCGGCCAGCCCAATCCTTCACCAATTTTTGCGCCATGGTCTGCAGATCGTAATCGACGGTGGTTTGCACCCGCATGCCCCCGGTTAAAACCCGATCGCGCCCATAGCGATTGTTTAATTCCGCCAGCACCGCATCGGTCACATAGGGAATCTTACTGCTCCGAAAAGAGGTAATTTGCCCAAATTTAATGGGGGTATTTTTAGCGGTTTCCCCTTCCTCAGGGGTAATCCAGCCCAACTCCACCATGCGATCGAGCACGACCCGCTGTCTCCATTTGGCGTTTTCCAACCGTTCCGGATCAAACTGGTAGTTGCCATTAAAGGGACTGTAGTCTTCTGGAGCCTGAATAAACCCGGCCATCATGGCCCCTTCTGCCAGGTTCAGATCTTTAACGGATTTACCAAAATAACTTTGGGCTGCGGTCTCGGCCCCATAGGTATTGTGGCCCCAATACACTTGGTTCAGATACAGTTCCAAGATCCGATTTTTATCTAAGACTTGCTCAATCCGCAGAGCTAAAATCGCTTCAGCGGCCTTGCGGCTCAGGGAACGCTCCGGAGTCAAAAACAAATTCTTGACCAACTGCATCGTTAAGGTCGAACCGCCTTCCACCACCGATCCCGTCTGCATATTCGCCACTAAGGCCCGAATCACACTATTGGGATTAATCCCCAGATGTTGATAAAAGTGGCTATCTTCAATGGCTAAAACCGCCCGTTTCAAGTTCGGCGAAATTTCCTCGAGGGGGACAACTTTCCGGTTGGCCTCATCGTGAACCGTCGTCAGCAATCGTCCCTTAATGTCGTAGATATAACTGGTTTCACTGGGAACATAGTTCTGCAAAACGCGCACATCCGGCAAGTTGCGAAAACTGCCCGCCAACCCCACTAAAACCCCCGTGGCTAAGGACCCCGACACCATGACGATCGTCACGAAGGTTGCCCCAGCCACCTTCCCTGCCACTTGAATAAAGTCTAAAAATGAGTTGTAGGAACTGCTCCTCACCATCGGAGCAGCGTTTTGAGCGCCAGACTGAGTGTCCAAGGGAAGAGAAGATGCGGTACGATTCGCCATATCACCAAATGATCAGGGGGATAACTCCCCCCTTTAATACTGTATTTCTTCTCATGCGTCTATAGGGATCCTGAAGGAACCGTTAAACATGCCCCTGGTGTTGATCACTCTCCTGGCAGGGATAAGCTTTGCCCTGGCTGCACCCCCTTGGGGGTGGTGGGGTTTTGCATGGTTCAGTTGGATCCCGCTCTGGTGGGGGATCGATCCCCAGGGAGACACGGCTGCCAAGCTGAGGGGCGTTTTAGGGCTAGTCTGGGGGCTGGGGTATTACGGCATTAGTCTGCATTGGGTCACGGGTCTGCATCCCCTTACGTGGCTGGGCATGTCTTGGGGGAGTAGCATCACGATCGCGGTGGGCTGCTGGATCTTTTTAGTGCTGTGGCATACCGCCCCCCTAGTACTGTGGATGGTGATCCTCGGTGGGGTAAGCCGGCGATGGCACTGGATCCGCAGCCAAACCTTAGCTTTTGGGGTGGCATTGTGGTGCAGTCTGGATTGGCTCTGCAGTTATCTGCCCATTTATAGCGGCTCCCTCGCCATTAGCCAAAGTCCTGGCAACCTCTGGCTCCTCTACACCACCCGTTGGTTTGGGCCCTTTGGGATCAGTGCTGCGATCGTCTTGGTCAATGGGGGCCTCGCCTATGGATTGCGATCGTTCCTCAACCAGAGCGTACGCCAAACGCGGAACAACGAATCTCTACTATCCACTCCACCCTTACCGTGGTGGAGCCTGGCCCTGGGGGCTTTCCTGCTGCTACACGGCATTGGCTGGGGGCTGGCTCAGGGGGCAACCCGAGCAGAATCCTCTACCCCCCAGTCCCCCCCATTCACGATCGGGGTAATTCAAGGCAACATTCCCACCCGGATTAAATTAACCCCTACAGGCATTCAGCAATCCCTGAAAACCTACCGCCAAGGCTATGAAGCCCTCGCCACTCTGGGTGTAGATGCGGTCTTAATGCCGGAAGGCGCACTGCCCATGGTCTGGGAGGGCAAGACCCGACTCCAGAGTAGTTTGTATCAGAGCATTCGCCGTTTAGGCACTCTGGCCTGGGTCAGCACTTTTTTAACCAGCGAACCCCAGCCGGGAGAGGATCCGAGCCCAGGCTTAACCCAAAGCCTAATCGCAGTGGAGGGCAGCGGAGCCACCACCAGTCGCTACAACAAGGTTAAACTCGTCCCTCTGGGAGAATATATCCCCCTCCAGAATCTCCTCAGTAAAATACTGCAACGCCTGTCCTTGATGGAGGGAAGCTTAACCCCTGGAGTGCCCGGTCAGTCCTTTGATACCCCCTGGGGCCCGGCCGCCATTGCAATCTGCTATGAACCGGCGTTTGGCTACATTATCCAGAATCAAGTGAAACAAGGTGCCCGGTTTATCCTGACGGTTTCTAATTTAGACCCCTACGATACCCGCCTCATGGCCTACCAAGAAGCCTTAAACATCATGCGAGCCCTAGAAAACGATCGCTGGTTGGTGGCGGCCAACAACACCGGGTATTCCACTTTGATTAGCCCCCAAGGCCAAGTCCAATGGCGATCGGCCCCTCATCAACTTGTTATTGCCCCCGTGCAACTCTACCCTCGCCAAACCCAAACCCTCTATAGCCAAACCGGGGATGGTCTGATCCTCTGCCTTCTCTGGGCAGGAGCACTAGGTTTCTGGCTACTCGGGGCTGTCATCCTTTAGCGCTGAAGTGTTCATAAGGCGATCGTTTCAGCCCCTCGTTAGGTTGGCTAGAGCGGGCGCGGTAACCTTTATACCGTAAGGCTTCTCGAATTAATTGATGACGCGCCCTAGGCAGCGCCAAGAGAGGGAGAACCCCGCAGCAGTAGGATCCCTAGCCACAAATCCGTTTGCAGAAAACGGCGGTGCATTGTCCCTCAAAGGCAAGATCTAGGGATGTGAAGGCTTGCCGGTTTAAGTTGCTCGCTGATGTGATCCCCGATCTTTTAGGGAATAGTTTAAGATAAGAAAATTAAAGATATTCTTTAGGTCGTTAAATCCGGTCTGCCGATTCCTTGGTAGGACAGCATAAAAGATCTAACGACAGACTTTCTCTGGGTGAAGCAGAAGGAGACGCGGTGACCAAGTCCATTCCAAAACAGACCTCTGGAATTACGGAGTCTCAGACTACAAGCGTTGGCCAGTCCCAACCATCCACCCCAGCCCGCAGGAAGCGATCGAGAAAAGATCAAGGTTCACAGCAGGGGCGGTGGGGAAAACTGGGTTTCCTGTTCAGACCTCGTTTTGTACTGTTGGCACTATTTTTGGCCGGTGCGGGTTCTGCGGCCTTTTGGGTGGAACAAGAGCGTCAACGCATTATTAGTGATCTTCCCGACGCGAAAGCCCTCGTCAACTATGCACATCCGGGTAGTCGTCTGTTTAAGGCCAGTGATGGGAGTATTCTGCTCCGCCAAGGTGCCACCATTCCCAAGGACTTGCCCTTGGCAGACATGCCACCCCAGTTAATCAACGCCTTTTTAGCCGCTGAGGATCGTCGCTTTTATGAACATTCCGGCGTAGACTATCAATCCATTGTCCGGGCGATCGTCACCAATCTCAGAGCTAGACGAGTGGTGGAAGGGGGCAGTACCCTCACCCAACAATTAGCCCGTATTGTTTTTCTCAGTCAAGAACATAGCCTCGATCGCAAAGTCCGGGAAGCCTTACTGGCGCAGAAAATTGAGCGCAACTTTAGCAAGGCAGAAATTCTCGAACGGTATCTTAACCTCGTTTATCTGGGATCTGGAGCCTACGGCATTACCGACGCTGCCTGGATCTACTTCAGCAAAGAGCCGAAGGATCTGACCCTGGGGGAAATTGCAACATTGGCGGCCATGCCCCCCGCCCCCAGCATTTACTCACCGTTGATCAATCTGGATGTCGCCCAAGCCGAGCGCAATAAAGTGCTCTCTCGGATGGAGGAACAGGGGCATATCACCGCAGCAGAAGCAGCGCAAGCGAAGGCGGAGCCCTTAGTGCTCAATCCATCCCCTCCCCGCAATAGCAAAAGTCCCTATCCATACTTTACAAGCTACGTCCAAAAAGAACTCGATCGCCTCGTGGAAGATGGCTTCATTTCTGCGGATGCCCTCTCTCAGGGGGGCTTAGAAGTGGAAACAACCTTGAACCCTGAATGGCAGGCCTTAGCGGAGGAAATTGTGGCTTGGGTTGTCGAACGGGATGGCTATTATGAGCGATTTGAACAGGCAGCCTTTGTCATTGTTGATCCGCACTCCGGTGGCATTCCCGTCATGATTGGGGGGATGGATTTCAGTGATAGTGAATTCAATCGGGTGACCCAAGCTTACCGCCAACCCGGATCCACCTTTAAGACCTTTGTCTACACCGCAGCGATCGCCGCCGGTTTTTCCCCCTATAAAGGGTATGTGGATGCGCCCATTACCGTTGATGGCTATAAGCCGAAAAACTACGGTGGCACCTTCCGAGGCAGCGTTTCCATGCGGGATGCCTTTACCTTTTCCATCAATACCGTTGCCTTAAAAACCCTGCTGGATGTGGGCTTTGAGCCGGTCTTAAAAATTGCCAAGGATATGGGCATTGAATCGGAACTGCAGGATACCTACTCCCTCGCCTTGGGGGCTTGGGAAGTCAACCTGTTAGAACTGACCAGTGCCTACGGCACCTTAGCCAATGCGGGGGTTCATGTACCCGCCCATGGGGTTTCCCGGATCTTAAATCGTCAAGGAGAGGTGATTTTTGATGCCGCTTCCCTGAAAACAACCCAAGCTGTGGATGCGGACACTGCCGCCATTATGACTTGGATGCTCCAGAATGTTGTGGATGGTGGTACGGGGCGGCCCGCTCGGCTCAGTCGTCCGGTGGCGGGGAAAACCGGAACCTCTGAAAAAGCTCGGGATCTTTGGTTTGTGGGGTATATTCCCCAATTGGTTGCAGGGGTGTGGTTAGGCAACGATGACAATAGTCGAACCTGGGGATCCAGTGGCACCGCAGCCTATCTCTGGGGAGAAGTGATGCGGGAATTGGTCGCCGATCTGCCGGTGGAAGAGTTTCCCAGACTCCCGGATTTAGCCAGTCATCAAGGCAGTATTGAGGCTGTCCCGGTGAAGCCTAGACGGATCAAGGAAGGTACTGCTTCAGAAGAGTCCGATCAAGAGTCCTTTGGCTCTTCTGAAGATAGCTATGATGGTACCCCTGAAGACAGTGGATCGGAGGGTGATGAGTTTGCGCCTTCCGGAGACGCTGCAGATCCGGCAAGTTCCCCTGACGGGAGTGATGACTTCTCGGATGATCCGGTTCCCCTTATTCCCAGCACGATTACCCCCGAGGATGGCATTCCTTGGAGCGGAGATGCTCCCGTTATCGATCCAGGGCCGATTGTGCCCGTGGATGAGACCTTACCTCCGCCTTTGGATGAGCCTGCTCCCATGCCAGAGCCGTTGCCGCCGTCCACCGAGGAGTTGCCTCAGTAAAGTTGATCTGGGGCCCCTCAAAACTAGGTGACGGGGTGTCTATTCTCTACAGCGGCGTGATGTGTTCCTGCAGAGCGCACACTCCCCTCTAGCATTTCTGGAGTTCAGGTTCAGATAAAAGGGCTTTGAGGGCCGATTGTTTTTTGACAAAGGGGAAGGGAAAAGAGACTAAGGGCCGATCTAAAAAAGGACAGAGTTTTTCCCAACCATCCCCATTGCAAATATTTAAAACCAGCAAGGACTGAGGGCGGTTTTGGAAATAGTGCAATACGGATTGATAATGATGGTCGTAGACGTAGGAGAGGCGATGACGACTGAATTCGTAACACCCATAGTTTGCCGATCGGAGTAGACGGCGGATGTTCATGTGGATCTCGTTATTGAAGGGGTCAGAACTATAATCAGTAAAAGCTGGACGACCTTTCCAGTGTTTTTCTAAGGAGATTAGCCAGTCCTCTTTGTCCCGCACCGTGAGGATAAATTTACTCTGGGGAAAGAGGTCATCCAGTTGGGGATAAAAGGGAGACACCGTAATATCTGTAATCCCATCAAAGTGTTGCAGGAGGGAGAGATTGTAGTTGCCCTCTGCCAGTTCCCGTAGGGTGGTTTCGTCATCGGGGTAATGAATGGTTTTAATACCAAGAATATGTAAGGCATTGGTGAGGCTTTTGGTGCCGGTACGACTGAGACCAATACCAAAAATTTTGGGTTGCGGGGAGACGATCGGCTCGCTAGGAGATACGAGCCGATCGCTGTGAACCTTCGGTACACTAAAAAGTTGCCACTGCCATTGTTTGTGCGCTTCCCCTTCGATATCCGCAAAACTTAAGGGGGGTTGGCTAGGCAGGTTTAATTTAGGCACTTCCTGAGCAGCATAGGTGGGCAACTCTTGAATATAGTGATGGAGGGTATCAGGATCGACGGATTGGGGTACCTTCGATCGCATAAAGTCAATGGCAACATTTGCCACTTGAAAATCAATTTCGTCTGGAAATTTGAGCCAATGTTTACGGGCAGCTTCTAGTTGGGCAAAGTTTTCAGGGGTACGACTGCGGAGTTCTCGCAGGCACAGCTTTGCAAAAATATCTTCGTAGTGCTGAAAAAAGTCATGAAAAATCCGAAAATGCTTAAAATGTTTATGACCTTTCAGTTTCCTTAAAGCTAGGGAACGTAAACGGGATTCGGGTCTTAAGACATACTTTTCATCCTGACGGGGAATGGAAACCTGTTGCATTTCCCGCACGAGATCGATATGGGTAATATGAACACCCTGATGAATATGCCCCCGGAAACGATCGAGGACAAAACTATCGACATAAAGGTAAGAATTACGATCGAGGAAGGGACGTAAATTTTCAAGAATCAGGCAATCTGCATCCATGAACACGACATATTCACAGTCGTAGTGAATCTGGAGCATGGTTTGAACGGCTTGAGAAAAGGGACGAATGTTTTCAATTAAGTGAACGGTGTGGGGCTGAATGTGCTCCTTTGCGAGATCCAGGGCAATTTGACTCGTGCGTTCTCCGATCGTCCGAAAAACCAGATCAACTTTTTTCATGGTCGTCTAGTTTTCCCATTTCATCGATTGATATTCAGCGCCCCCCACAGACTCCAGTAAGCGTTGAATGGCGGGAGAGAGTTCATTTTTCCAACGCAAATCGATCTGGATTTGTGAACCATGATTTTGATAGTGTTGCGTATAGTGTTCATGGTTTTGATGGGACAGATGGGCGCTGGTCTGACCTTGGAGATTTTGAGATTTTGCCACAAGGAACTGAGTTCCATTATTCCCCCCTAGGACATGGTGGGAGTGATGACTATAATCAAGCATTTTGACCTCATAGGGGATGTCTAGAAACTGGCATAATTCCTGAGTGACTATAGCAGGTTCTAAGGCAAATTTTTCATACTGAATGCTGTGTTTGGGGCAGGTTAACTGCTCAAAAAAGTGTTGAGTTTCTTGAATCTGTTTCTGCCAGTCTTGAATCAAAGATTCGGGGGAACGATCGGGGTATTTTCGGAGGCGAGAATTGACCACTGCGCGACTATCTCGTTTAAGAAAGAGAAAATAAATCTGGACTTCTACGGCTTCTAGACGTTGAATCTGTTCTTGGATCCAGGCGACCTTTTTAGTGGAATCGATAATGAACGATCGCTTCACCCGTTGGGAGAGTTGTTCGTAGAGATCGGGATGGGGTGCAATGGTAAAATCACCCCAGACGGGACAATCTAAGCCACAGAACTTACAGGATCGTTTGCGCAAAACCGTGTGAGGGTTCTGTAGGTACCGAGTCTTCGCCGCTTCTCCGGCATAAAACCCCTGGGAATGACTCCCTAAAACAAATCCCAAAAGCGTTGATCCGGAGTGTCCTGCTCCGCCAATAAAACAAACTTTCTGGTTTTGTCGATCGCCCATGCCAGACTCCCTTGCGGTGAACGGTGTAAAATATCTCACCGAGTTTTGATTGTATAGCGATATGCAGTCTTCACTGCCAAAACCCTTGGGCTGGTCAGTCCTACCGGTCTGACGGAGTTTCCATCCCTAACGCTCTGTATTCTTTGACGGCTCTTTTCTACCCATTGTGACGAACTCTTCCTCTGCTTCCCCTCCCCCCCAGCGCACGACCCGAGAATGGTTTGCCTTCGGTCAAAAAGCCCTAGAACAAGGCTTCCCCACGGAAGCGATCGCAGCTTTTCAAGCGGCCCTAGAACAAGGGTATCCCCAATCCTATCTGGGTGGGGAAATTCAAATTTGGTTAGCCACCGCCTACGAAGCGGCGGGGCAACACCAAGCGGCCCTCGATCGCTGCCGTCAGTTGAGAAGCCATCCCCATGCCAGTATTCGCAAACAAAGTGCCGATATTCTCTATATTTGGGAAGCACCGGCCCTGCAGACCCGTCCCGATTGGGTGGTGAATATTCCGGATCTCAGTCAAGTGGAGGATAATCCAGCGCCCACCGTCGGCGCAGGGGTCAATCGTCAGAAACAACGCCCAAAAAAAGAGCCCGTTGAACCCCAGATTGATCCCGCTAGCATCAATCGCAAAGATAATCATTTTGTTTGGGTGGGTCTAGGTTTCCTCACGATCGCCTGGCTGATGTGGATCCAGTTCTTCCCTTAGAACGCCTTGGTGCAGATGGGCCTCTCCCCTATTCCCAATCCCCTATTCCCAAAGGACTGAACTTGCGGAAGGAGTACCCCCCACCTAGACTAGTTCCTTAACTATGCGTTGAGCAGCAATGAAAATCGTTTTCTTCGGCACTCCCCACTTTGCGGTTCCCAGTCTCGATCGTCTCCTGGAGGGATCGGATTTTGAGGTACTGGGGGTTGTCACCCAGCCGGATAAACGACGGGGCCGCGGCTCGGCGGTGAGTTTTTCCCCCGTGAAGGAACGAGCCGTAGAGCAGAATCTGCCCCTCTGGCAACCGCAACGCCTCAAGAAGGATCCGGAAACCCTAGCTCAGTTAAGGGCAATGCAGGCGGATATTTTTGCGGTGGTTGCCTATGGTCAACTCCTCTCCCCTGAACTCTTGGCTATGCCTCGCTTGGGCTGTGTCAATGTCCATGGTTCCCTCTTGCCCCGCTACCGGGGGGCCGCCCCCATTCAGTGGAGTTTGTACAACGGCGATGAGGAAACCGGAATTACAACCATGCTGATGGATGTGGGCATGGATACGGGGGATATGTTGTTGAAAAGCACCACCCCCATTGGTTTGCTGGACAATGCCCAGGATCTCAGCGATCGTCTAGCCCAGCAGGGGGCAGAGTTATTAGGGGAAACCCTCTTGCACTGGACCGATCTGCAACCCACCCCACAGGCGGCGGATCAAGCCACCTATGCGCCCCTCATTCAAAAAGAAGATTATGTCTTGCACTGGGAACGATCGGCGTGGGCGTTACACAATCAAATCCGAGGCTTTTATCCCCAATGCCAGACCCAATTTCGGGATAAACCCTTAAAAATCTCTGCGTCCTTTCCCCTCGGTCTTGAACCCGCTCCGCCTTGCCCGGAACCCTTCGCCGGTTTAGCGGCTCAATGGACTGCCCCCCAGATGGATACACCCCCAGTCCCAGGAACGATCGTAGCGGTGATTAAACACCAGGGTCCCGTCATTCAAACCGGTGAGGGGTACTTACTCCTAACCCAGGTACAGCCCGCCGGAAAACGATCGCTCTCCGGTTGGGATTTTGTTAATGGTTCCCGTGTAGGGGTTGGGGATCGGCTGGGCTGAGGGCACTGTAGGTTTCTGGAAATTTCAAGGGATCCCCAGATCTTATTTTTTCCTTCAGATTCTTCTCTAGAAAGCTCTTTTATAATGCAATGGATAAGCCGGGGAGAGCCCGTATCTGCCCGGCTAGATTGTCAATTCAAACCATGGAGTGCTGTTGTGGTTGCTGCCCCAGAAACAATTCGTCCCTTCTCCGTGACCAGTCCCGAATCCGATGAGCGTGTTGCGGTGCTGCTCATGGGTTACGGTGAAGTGGAAAGCTATGAAGACTTTGCCAACTACAATGAGCAAGCCTTAAATCTTTTAACGGCAAAGTTTGCGCCGGTTCCCACTTGGATGTACCCCCCACTGGCCAAACTATTAGCAGTTTTTGATCTCCATGAATGGAGCCATCAACACGGTAATTTTATTTCGCCCCATAATGCCATCTTTGAACGCCAACGGGCTGGCATTGAGGTCGCGCTACAGGAAACCTGGGGCGATCGGGTCAAGGTCTTTAAAGCCTTTAACTTTTGTGCTCCCCATCTACCCCATCAGGTCTTGGCGGAAATTAAAGCGGAAGGATTTAACCGTATCCTCATCTATCCCCTGCTCGTGGTGGACTCCATTTTCACCAGTGGCATTGCAGTGGAGCAGGTGAACCAAGCCTTAGTGAAAACCAAAGGCAGTGACGATCGCCATTGGGTGGAAGGAATGCGCTATATTCCCTCCTTTTACAATGAACCGGGTTACTTGAACCTGCTGGCGGAACTGGTGAGCGAAACGATCGAAAAGGAACTGGCCGTAGCGCATTTGCCCTCCCAAACCGGGATCATTTTGATGAATCATGGTTGCCCTCATAAAGCGAAAGGGTTTACCTCCGGGATTGATGAAAGCCAAGCCCTCTATGAGCGGGTGCGGGAACGTCTGATCCATCGCTATCCCCTGATTTCCATTGGCTGGCTCAATCACGACACCCCCTTGATTGAATGGACTCAGCCCGATGTGACCCAAGCCTCCAAAAACCTGATGGAACTGGGCGCAACCGCTATGGTGTATATGCCCATTGGCTTTGCCACAGAAAACCATGAAACCCTGCTGGATGTAGACCACATTATTACGGCATTGCGCCGCAAGCGTCCCGATGTGACCTACCTGCGGATGGACTGCGTGAATGATCATCCTGCCTTCTTGAAAATGGCAGCAGACTGGGCCACACCCCACATTGCCGATCTCCTGACGGCAGAGGCCTTAGCGGTGAACCCCGGCTTAGCGATCGCTCAGGCTAAAACTCACGGCGATCATCATCACGATCACGGTCATGGACATAGCCATGGCCACGGGCATGAGCATCACCATCATGGGCACGATCACCACGATCACAGCCATCACCATTAAATTACGCTCGCTCGGCTTAAGTTCGCTTATCCTCAAACGCCTTCTAGCTTCTTCTTGGTAAGGCGACTGTGTACACACATCTTGATGGAACCGATCGATTTAGCTGGATCCCCCTAAATCACCCTTACTAAGGGGGACTTTCGAGCCTTTTGATCCGGTTCCCCCCTTTTTCAAGCTACGGTGTACACACATCTTGGATAAGAACCCAAAAGCTGATTTACCCCCCTTAATCCCC
>JBMTZC010000044.1:0-17441 GCA_049455215.1 Prochlorotrichaceae cyanobacterium | reverse complement strand
CGCCGATCGCCACTATCCTAATTCCTGCCTATTCCTGGCTGGATGCTAGGGCTTTTACATTTTTCGGGGTACCCTTATGTGGACGCGGTGAGCGGAGATTTACTCCCAATCCACGAGGTATTCCTGCAGAATGGTGGTATCCCCTTCCATCACGGTTAAAAAGTTTCCCCGGGCCGTCCCAAAAATAATGAGATAGGTGTAGTCACCATTGATGGCTTCAAACCAACTGCCATCCTCTGCATAGTCTGACAAATCTAATTCGATCGCGTCTTCCGTTACCTTGTCTATACCCACGTAGGTATAAGGAGCGTGACCCCCACAGATGCTGAGCCAATAATTTTCCGTTTCTGCCACTAAGTAGGTACTTTCCTCTTCGAGGCAGAGATCATATAACTCCGCCACTAGCATGGGCGCTGGGGCAACCTCCACCGTGAGGTTAGAGGATTCTGGGCTGGGGAAGGTGAGGGAATTTGTATCGATCGCTTGGGCAGAGAGGGGAGTGAATCCAGCGACTAGACCGATGCCTAAGGCGGCACCGCAAGACCAAAGGGAGGAGAACATAACAGTACTCTGGTGAGGTGAGGTGAGCATATTCCCTATCATAGACCATGCAATTCGGGGTCAGGCTTTAACTCGTCTTGAGAAGCCTGGGAGAAGACGATCGCTGTTGAGATTCGAGTACTTTGCGCTGGTAAGGATCTAACAAGGTGCTGTAACATTTAAGGCGCTTAGATTCGATAAAGAATCCCACACAACTCCAGCCTTTGGGTGATGCTCCGGCCCTATCCTCTATGTCCAGCACTGCTTCGACCTTAGAACATCCTGAATCACAATTGCGCTTTGTCCCTTTTTTAGGGGAAGAAGTCTGTCAACCTTACGATCGCTCTACGATCGTCATTTTACCTATTCCCTTTGAGGCAACGACCACCTACCGTCGAGGCTGTGCCTATGGGCCCGAGGCCATTCTCCAGGCTTCTCAGCAGGTGGAATATTACGACGAAGAGTTAGATTGGGAAGTCTGTTACGACGTGGGCATTTATACGGCTCCTCCCGTTGCCGATAGTTTGAGTGATCCTGCCCCGGATTCCGCCACCATGTTGCGATCGGTTCAGGAGAGTTTGCTGCCGATCTTAGCTGATGATAAATTTGTCATTAGTTTGGGGGGAGAGCATAGCATTACAGAAGCGATCGTGGCGGCCTATCAAGCTCAGAATCCCGAGCCATTTACCGTCATCCAAATTGATGCCCATGGCGATTTGCGCCAGGAATATGAAGGCTCAATTCATAACCATGCCTGTGTGATGCGGCGGGTACTCGATCGCGGTTTACCCACCGTACAAATCGGGATTCGGGCGATTTGTAAGGAAGAAGCGGACTTAATTAAAGCTAAAAATCTCACGGTATTTCGAGCGCGAAACCTGGTTAAAAATCCCCATTGGATTGCCGAGGCTTTGGCTACTATTTCAACCCCAAAAGTCTTTTTAACGATCGATTTAGATGGTTTGGATCCAACAACGTTACCCGGTGTGGGAACGCCAGAACCGGGGGGCTTAGATTGGTATAGTCTCCTGGATTTCCTTCGCCAAGTCTTCGATCGCCACGAGGTCATTGGGGCGGATATTATGGAATTAGCACCATTGGTAGATTCAGTGGTTTCTCAGTTTACGGCAGCCAAACTCACCTATAAATTGATTGGCTACTATGCCAACCGTCAACTCAACCGAGGACTTTCCACGGATTAAAAAACTATTGGACAGGTCGATTAATCGAGGTGACCATCAGTATCACCCAGGTCTTCAAATTGGTTCGAGCTGGTGAGAGACTCCAACGCTTGATGTTGCGATCGTCGGGAGGTCTGGCGATAGGTTTTTTGGGCTAAGCGGGGCTCATAGGTGAGGGAACCATCCCCTTTAAACTTCCGTTTAACCTTCGCTTCTGTCCCCCGAGATTGTTCTTGCTGTTGTTGCCAAACTTGGGTTTCAGCTAAGAGGTTTAGGTAGTCCGGATATCGTTCCCAGTTGCCCCGCACTGCACAGCCCGGTTCTTCCCCATGTAAACAGTCATTAAACTGACAGGTAGCCACGGTGCGCAATGCCCGAATTTCAGGAAAGCATTGCCCGAGTTCGATCGGGCTACAGGTTAGTTCCGGTTGATTAAAGCCAGGACTATCTGCCAAAATGCCACCTCCCGCTAACTCAAAGAGTTCAACGTGCCGGGTGGTATGGCGACCTTTCCCCAACTTTCCAGACACTCGACCCACCCGAAGATCTAAATCGGGAATTAAGGCATTGATAAGGCTGGACTTGCCCACCCCCGAAGGACCACAAATGACTGTCGTTTGATCCTGCAAATAAGGTCGTAAGGTATCTAACCCATCGGCTTGAGTCACACTGAAGAGAATGGGATGATAGCCCCAGGTGTTTAAACGATCGCGCCAATAAGCTCGTACCGCCTCTGAGACTAAATCACTTTTACTTAAGCCCAGGCAAAGGGAAAGCTGCAAGGATTCAGCCTTAACCAAAAAGCGGGTCAGCAAGTGAGGGTCAAGATCCGGTTCTGCTAGGGCAAACATGAGGAGGATTTGATTCACGTTTGCCACTGGGGGGCGATCCATTTCCGATTGCCGCTCCAAAACCTCAGCGATCGCGGCCCGTTGCCCTTGCCAGTCCGGTTCTTCCAACCGAACCCGATCGCCCACCATCACCCGTTGACCGATTTTTTTGAGGCGAGATCTGCGGATACAGAGCCATTCCTGCTGAGGGGGCAGATCCAAGGTGGTTGAAGAGACTGGTTGATCTAAGCGAACCCGATAATAGTTTGCCTGGGTTGCCACCACCGTGCCTACCCAAGGTGATTGTCCCGTACCCGCATAACCTGGACAAACGGCCCCTTCAGCCATCGCAACAGGAACCATCCTGGCCGACATTGTTCCCGGTCAGGCTCTGGCGCACCGTCAGGGTGTAAAATCCCGAAGTTTCCACTAGATCATCAATCTTATAGCCTTCCATAACCAGACTATCCGGCACCTGCTCGATCGGTTCGCCGGGATCAAGCCAAACCTCTAACAAAGCACCAGGAGGCATTTGAGCTAATTTTAATTTGGTGCGGATAAAGTTGATGGGGCAGGGAGTTCCCCTTAAGTCCAGAACCGTAACGGCAGACTCCCCAGACATTAACGATGCCCTCCGAAAATGCTACCTAAAAAACCCTCTTTGCCTTTACCCACTTGATCACCGCGAATATTTGCTAATTCTTCCAATAGTTTGCGTTCTTCCGGCGTAACCCGTTGCGGAATTTCCACCTGTACCGTAATCAAATGATCCCCTCGGCTCACCGGATTGCCTAAACGAGGAACACCCTTGCTTTCTAAGGTTAAGGTTGTTCCGGGCTGAATTCCGGCTGGAATAGACAACTCTTCCGAACCATCAACCGTCGGCACAGCAATTTGGCAACCCAAGATGGCCTGAAGGTAGCTGATACGAATTTGGGACAGGAGATTGATCCCCTCCCGTTGAAATTCAGCATCTTCATTGACAAAGAGATAAACATACAGGTCTCCGGCGGGGCCCCCGCGTTGACCCGCATCCCCTTCTCCAGAAACCCGTAACCGCGTACCGCTGTCTACCCCGGCGGGAATCGTGATCTTTAATTTCTTTTTAACTTGTTTATGACCGGACCCCCCACAATCATCGCACTTATCTTCAATCACCTGACCCGTACCCGCACAGGTGGGACAACTAGAGACCTGGGTAAAACTACCAAACGGCGTGCGAGTAGCCCGACGCACCTGCCCAGCACCACCACAGGTGGAACAGGTTTGAGGACGAGTCCCCGGTTTTGCCCCGCTGCCATCGCAGGTTTTGCAGGTTTCTAGGTGGTTAATGCGAATTTCTTTCTCGCCCCCAAAGATGGCCTCCCGAAATTCCAGCTTAAAGTCCAGGCGTAAATCATCCCCTCGGGTGGGACCTCGCCGCCGCGCAGAGGTACTAGGGCTACCAAAGCCACTGAAGAAGCTTTCAAAGATATCAGCAAAGCCCCCCATGTCTCCCATGTCTTGGTAACCGGCGGCAGCAGCTCCAGAAACCCCAGCCTCTCCAAAGCGATCGTAACGGGCACGGGTCTCCGGCTCCGACAGAACCTCATAGGCGCGATTAATTTCCTTAAAGGTTTCTTCGGCCCCAGCTTCTCGGTTTACGTCAGGATGATACTTACGAGCTAGGCGACGGTAAGCCCGCTTGATATCTTCCTTATCTGCGTCCCGCTGAACGCCTAGAATTTCATAATAGTCACGAGCCATAGATGATATTTAATTAAAGTCTTTGAAGGGCAACGGGGTTCGTCATATCCACATTAAAGATTAACGCAGAATATTGTAGAAGAAAGGTTCGGAAATCCTACCTTTTCAGGACAAGATTAACAGCGTGGGAACGATCTCTGCTCCGGGTTACATACCCTGTCACCTTATAGGCAGAAGACGGGAGCAGGAAAACCTGGTCTCTTTAGAACTTTGGAGCAAGGATGAAAGGCGACACTAGACAGTAAGTCTCCACCATAGTATACGTGTCTTTGTGGTTAAGGTATATAACTCCGCTAAACACCTTACCGTCTAACATCTGCATACCCGACTTCACGATCGAGAAGAGTCCCCCACTTGGTCAGAGCGGGGAGTTAATCGAAGGTTATTCTACGGCCTCATAATCAGCGGTAACGGTGGCATCTTCCTCAAAGATCGGTTCTGCGTCAACAGCGCCCCCCCCCAGATCTGCTTGATGATTAGTGCCAATTCCAGGCTTGCTATAGACCGATGAGCCAATTTCAAAGAGGATTTCTTGGAATGCGTCTAAAGCACCTTGCAAGCCTTCGACCGTTGTGTCTGAGGCATTCATCAAGGTTTTAAGCTGGAGACAGCGGCGATCGGCTTCTTCTTTAACAGAGTCCGACAACAGACTGGCATTGTCCTCCAGGGTTGACTCGTAACTATAGATCAGCCCATCGGCCTGATTTTTAATCTCCACAAGCCGCATTCGGAGTTGATCTTCCTCGGCAAACAGTTTCGCTTCTTGGCGCATCCGATCCACTTCCATTGGACTGAGCCCCCCAGTATTACTAATGCGAATACTCTGTTCCCTGCCGGTTCCTAGATCTTGGGCAGAAACATTGAGGATGCCATTGGCATCAATGTCAAAGGAAACTTCAATTTGGGGCACTCCCCGAGGAGCAGCGGGAATCCCGGTTAACTGAAACTTTCCCAAACTTTTGTTGTCCTGAACCATGGCCCGTTCCCCTTGGAGGACATGGATTTCTACGGAAACTTGTCCATCCGTAGCGGTGGAAAAAATTTGGGACTTGCTGGTGGGAATGGTGGTATTGCGATCGATAATCTTGGTAAAAACACCCCCCAGGGTCTCAATGCCGAAGGAGAGGGGGATAACATCTAATAACAAAAGATCCTTCACTTCTCCACCCAAGACACCCGCCTGGATGGCAGCACCTAAGGCAACGGCTTCATCGGGGTTAACGGAACGATCGGGAACCCGCCCCTTAAAAAATTCGGTAATGGCAGCCTGTACTGCAGGGATTCGGGTGGAGCCCCCCACCAAGATAATGCGATCGATATCATCGGGGGTCAAATCCGCATCTTTGAGGGATTGTTTGACCGGTTCAACGGTGCTGGTGACTAAATCGCTACTCAGTTCTTCAAACTTTGACCGACTCAGCTCCATCTCCAAGTGCTTGGGACCCGTCGCATCAGCGGTAATAAAGGGCAGGTTAATAATGGTGCTTTGGGTTCCGGATAACTCAATCTTGGCTTTCTCGGCGGCCTCTTTCAAACGCTGCAGGGCCATTTTATCGGAGGACAGATCAATCTGCTCTTGGGCATTAAAGGTTTCTAACATCCATTGAACCAGCACACTGTCAAAATCATCGCCCCCCAAATGGTTATTCCCAGAGGTGGCCTGAACCTCAAAAACGCCATCCCCCAGTTGTAAGACGGACACATCAAAAGTACCGCCGCCTAAATCAAAGACCAGAATCCGTTGATCTTCATCCTGCTTTTCTAGTCCATAGGACAGGGCAGCAGCAGTGGGTTCATTGATAATCCGTAAAACTTCCAACCCTGCGATCGTTCCCGCATCCTTCGTGGCTTGGCGCTGGGCATCGGTGAAATAGGCGGGCACGGTAATCACGGCTTGATCAACGGATTCCCCGAGAAAGGCCTCCGCGTCTTGCTTTAATTTCTGCAAGACCATGGCAGAAATCTCTTGGGGGGTATAGGCCTTACCTCTAATCTCAACCTCCACCGTTGAATCTCGCCCTGTTTGGCAGTTATAGGGCACCCGGGCCCGTTCGTCTGTGGTATCGTCCCAACGTCGCCCAATAAAGCGTTTAATGCTATACACCGTATTTTCAGCATTGGTGACAGCTTGGCGCTTTGCTAATTGGCCCACCAAGCGATCCCCAGATTTGCCAAAACCCACGATGCTAGGGGTTGTACGCCCCCCTTCCGCATTGGGAATAACGATCGGTTTGCCGCCCTCTAGCACAGCAACACAACTGTTGGTTGTTCCTAGATCAATCCCTATAACTTTTCCCATAGTCTTTCACCATTGCCGTATGTAAGGAAGGATTGCCGACCTAATCCTAACGAATAAAATCAGCGATCGAATCGAGGATTCCAGCACAACAGGTGTTTGAACTGGTCTAACTCCTCACTTTAAGTGCCCCTGAATTCTGCTCTTAAGTGAAGATACAGCATGATTCCCCCATATTCCTGAAGAAACCCCATGACTTTATAGTGACAAATTGCCAAATCAATCACGCACTATCCGCCCCCTCTGCTGCCGTCTCTAGGGCTGCGGCCACCTTAACCATGGCATGGCGCAAAACTTTATCCCCTAACATATAACCCGCTTGAAACTCTTGGATAATAATGCCCTCGGGATATTGATCGGTCGGCTCTCGCATAATGGCGTTATGGAAAGACGGATCAAATTCTTGACCCTCACAATCCATAGGCACCACGGCAACCCGCTTTAAGCATTCCATGAACTGCTTAAAGACTCCTTGATAGCTATTATGAACTTTTTGGGCTTCCTCGTTTTCAGGACTCAGTTGCTCTTTTGCCCGGCTAAAAGTGTCCAACACAGGTAAAAGTTCCATAATCGTAGAAGCCCGCACCTGTTGACTCAGATCTTCCTTGTCCCGTTCAGTCCGCTTACGGAAGTTCTCGAAATCAGCCGCCATACGCTTATACTGCTCATTGCTTTGCTCAAGCTGGGATTGGAGAGCCTCCAAGTTTTGCTGCAATGCCTCTATCTCTGCGGACAAACTGGCTTGAATATCAATACCTGAGTCGGATTCTAATTCCAGTTCATCAAAGAAATGGGGAGTTTGCTCCGCTTCCTCCTCGGCTTGAGAATCGCTTGCGGCCGGGGGAGAGGTCAAAAACTCACGATCTTGATTTTCAGGAGACTGTGCGGCCGAGGCTTCTGGCGACTGCTCCAATGGAGAATCCCCCTGAAGCTCTGATGATACGGGCACTGATTCCTCTCTATTGTTTTGCTCATCAATCATTGTCAGATTCCTGAAAAAGGCTAAACCATTGAGCATAGGAAGCATTGCAGAACTCCACGTAAGATCCAAGAGTAAACCTGCAGAGCCCCTACTTTACAGATTAATTTGCTCCTCATTGACCTGGGAAGCCAATAATACTGATAGATTATAGTACCATCAGTTACCATACACTTTAGGGATATTTCCTCACTTGACAAGCCCTTTTGAAGGGTGATTTTCCAGTGAGGAGGAAAAACAGATGGAAGAGCAAGGCGTACCGTCCACGCTTACACCGTCATCCCCCTTTATTAAGGATGCCCATGAGATTGAGCAGGGAGGTAGGGATCAGAAAGAGCCGGTCTCGACTGGATCTTCCAATGTTAGACTACACCGTATTCTCAAGTTTTGGCTTATAACGTAAGCTAGGATCACTCTGAATTGTGTTGTGAACTCTCCGTGCTCCACAACATTGTTATCTTAAAAAATCCTTAAGCATAAAGTTCTACCCCGTATTCTATCCCACCTTCAGTTCTAGCAAAGTTACTTTTGAGTTCCTATGACGAGTTCTTCTTCTCAGCGGCGAGCCTTAGTTGTTCGGAACAATTTTTCCCCCTTTGGCAATAAGCTCATCCAGGCTGGTTACGTAGATGGTAACCAGATGCAGCAGGCCCTAGTCCAAAGTCGTCAGTCGGGAAAACCCCTCCCTCAGGTAATCCGAGACTTGACGGGACAGGATCTTCCCCCGGATTTGTTGCGCCAGTATAAACGCCAACAATTGTTTGAACTGAAGGTTATTTTTGGCGTTGAGTCCCTCGATCCAGAACTCGATGAGCAGCCTACCAACCAAATCTCCGATCTCATTGATCAGTATGTGCCCATTGATATTTGCCGTCGCCATCGTCTAGTGCCCCTGGTGTATCAAGAAACGGATCCGCCTTCTCTTTTAGTGGCAATGGTGGATCCGGATAACCTGGATGCTCAGGATGACCTGAATCGGATTTTACGCCCCAAGCAACTGACGGCTCAACGTTTGGTTATTGCCCCAGAAGATTATGAGCGTCTCATTGCCGATTATTTAGATAAGCAGGTGGCCCGTCAGCAAGAACAAGCGATCGCGGCGGCGGCAGCGGCAGCAGCGGAGGAAAATGCTGCTCTGGAAGTAAGCATGGAAAACATGCTGGCGGATTTAGATGAGGGTCTATCCGATGCCCCTTCCGATGATTTGGAGGGAATGGACTTAAGCGATGCCCTCAAGGATGCTGCGGGGGCACCGGTGGTGAACTTGGCCAACCAAATTTTAGTGAAAGCCCTAACGGAAGGGGTTTCAGATATTCATATTGAACCTCAAGAAGAATCCTTACGGGTTCGTTTTCGTAAGGATGGGGTATTGCAACAAGCTTTCCCCTCGATTCCCAAAAAGATTATCCCCGCGTTGGTATCCCGTTTTAAGATTTTGGCGGACTTGGATATTGCGGAGCGGCGCTTACCTCAGGATGGCCGGATTCGTCAGATTTTCCGCAAGAAAAAAGTGGACTTTCGGGTTAATACGGTGCCCAGCCGGTTTGGTGAAAAGATCTGTATGCGGATCCTGAGCAGCGACTCTACCCAATTAGGTTTAGATAAGCTGATTAGCGATCCCGAAGCCCTCAGTACGGTACGGGATATGGCAAGCCGACCTTTTGGGTTAATCCTAGTGACGGGACCTACTGGGTCGGGGAAATCCACAAGCCTGTATTCAATGCTAGCGGAGCGTAATGATCCAGGGGTCAACATTAGTACCGCAGAAGATCCCATTGAGTATGGATTACCGGGCATTAACCAAGTTCAGGTGATCCGGGAAAAAGGCATGAACTTTGCCTCAATTTTGCGGGCCTTTATGCGTCAAGATCCTGACATCATCCTCGTCGGGGAAACCCGCGACCTGGAAACCGCTAAAACAGCGATCGAAGCAGCCCTAACAGGACACCTCGTACTGACGACGCTGCACGCCAATGATGCCCCGAGTTCCATTGCTCGTTTAGATGAAATGGGGGTGGAGCCGTTCATGGTGTCAGCCGCCTTACTGGGGGTCTGTTCCCAGCGTTTGATGCGGAGAGTGTGTAGTGAGTGTCGTATTGCCTATAACCCAACTCGAGAGGAATTGGCCCGGTACGGTTTGACGGCAACTGAAGATCTAGAGATGACCATTTACAAGGCAAACGTCTTGTCTTTAGAAGAAAAACAAGCGGCAGAACGATCGGGGAACCTCTGTGGCAAGTGTGGGGGCAGTGGTTATAAAGGCCGGGTTGGGGTTTATGAAGTAATGCGGGTAACAGAGGCACTTCAGGTTGCCATTAATTCAGGTGCGACTACCGATCGCCTCAAAGAGGTGGCGGTAGAAGATGGCATGGTCACCTTGTTAGCCTATAGCTTAAACCTGGTCCGTCAGGGACAAACGACATTTGAGGAGGTCGATCGGGTTACCTTTACCGATACCGGTTTAGAATCAGAGCTTAAAGCAAAACGTAAGGCTTCTTTGACTTGTGTTTGTTGTGGTGCAGGTCAAGAGCCGGAATGGATGGAGTGCATCTATTGTGCAACTCCTCGGTTTAGCTAAGGATTGAGACTTCAGGTCTATCAAAGACTCGCCCAGTCCGCTAATCATTACCCTCGGTTGGTTGGATGAGCGTCAACTTTAGATTGTGCTGGAGTACTAGACTTAGCCCAAGAACTAGATCAAGGGAAGTCTGCGGCATGAAACACCTCGGCCAGTGGGTTCATGTTGCTAAGCTAGCGGTGATCCGGGTTCCGGTTATTCAGAAGCCTTGATGTGTCGCGATTCACCCTAAAATTTCTCTCAGGAACGAAGATTAAATAAACAAGCTCTCGATCCTAAAGATTTTATTTTCTCTTTCCACCCATAAGGAGCAGCCCCATGGAATTAATGATTGAAGACTTAATGGAGCAAATGGTAGAAATGGGAGGGTCTGATATGCACCTCTCCGCCGGTCTGCCTCCATTTTTTCGGATTAGCGGTAAGCTCACCCCCATTGGTGATGAGCCCCTCACTGCTGACCAGTGCCAGCGGCTCATTTTTAGTATGCTGAATAACACTCAGCGTAAGAATCTGGAACAAAACTGGGAATTAGATTGCTCCTATGGGGTTAGAGGGTTGGCCCGTTTCCGGGTCAATGTTTATAAAGACCGAGGCACCTATGCGGCTTGCTTAAGGGCTCTCAGTTCCAAAATCCCCAACTTTGACAAACTGGGGTTACCAGATGTGGTCAAGGAAATGGCGGAAAAACCCCGGGGCATGGTGCTAGTGACGGGGCCCACAGGATCCGGGAAAACCACCACCTTAGCGGCGATGATCGACATGATTAATCGAACCCGTGCAGAACATATTCTGACGGTTGAGGATCCGATTGAGTTTGTGTATGAGCCCGTGAAGAGCTTAATCCACCAGCGCCAACTGGGGGAAGACACGAAGAGTTTTGCTAATGCCTTAAAAGCAGCGCTGCGGGAAGACCCAGATATTATTCTGGTGGGCGAAATGCGAGACTTAGAAACCATTCACCTCGCTATTTCAGCAGCGGAAACGGGACACTTGGTTTTTGGAACCCTACACACCAGTTCCGCATCCCAGACCGTAGACCGGATGATTGACGTATTTCCAGCGGAAAAACAAACCCAGGTTCGGGTACAGTTGTCTAACTCGTTAGTGGCGGTTTTCAGTCAAACTTTGGTTTCCAAACACAATCCCAAACCTGGGGAATTTGGGCGATGCATGGCTCAAGAAATTATGGTCATTACCCCTGCCATCAGTAACTTAATTCGGGAGGGTAAAACCGCTCAGATTTATTCTGCGATTCAAACGGGAGCGAAGATGGGGATGCAAACCTTAGAGAAAGCCTTGGCGGATCTCTATAAGTCCGGGACTATTTCCTTTGAGGCAGCGATGTCCAAAACCTCCAAGCCTGATGAGTTACAGCGTTTAATTGGTCCCCAACAAGCCGCTGGGGCTGCAGTGCGGCGCTAGAGACGGGGACAGTGTTATCGGGATGGTGAGTTTCAAAATCTCCCCATCCCCACGCTAAATTAGGCTAGGCACTTAAGGCGGAAGAGTGCGGCGCTCCGCGCCACACTCTTCCCTTAAATTTTTCCGCTTGCAGTGGAAAGCCCTAAATTAATAGTTTTTAATTTTTATTTCTCTGAATATGGGCATTTCGCTCACATCCTAGATAAGATACCCACATTACAATACTGGATAAGACTGGAACAGAAGCGATCGCTAGGTTGCCGATGTTTCCGCTCTCCTAAATCCTTTTCCCTTCTGGGCACCTCGAAAAATCCAAAACTGGGTTTCTCTCTACGCAGTAGCAGGGATTGTGTCGGCAACTTCGCCATTCGCCACAATTAATCGAGATTCCCTATTGGTACTCTAAATTTGGAGAACATTATGGCTATTTATATTGCAGAGTTTCGAGATCAACAAGGTAATCTTAAAAAGCAAAAGATGAAGGCCGAGAGTGCCGCCGAGGTGCGATCGAGCCTACGATCGCAAGGGATGACGGTTCAGGATGTTGTCCAATCCAAAGAGTTTGACTGGGAACAACTCAGTAAAATCGACATCGGTGAAATGACGGCCAGTGTGACGGTAAAAGATAAAGCCATCTTTTCGCGACAAATGGCGGTTATGGTGAATGCCGGGGTGCCGATTGTTCGGTCTTTGGGGGTTTTAGGCGATCAATGTAGCAATCCCAAGCTCAAAAAAGCGTTGTTGAGCATTAGTGATGAGGTGCAGCAGGGGAATAATATGTCGGAATCGATGCGGAAGTTTCCCCAATGTTTTGACAATCTTTATGTGTCGATGGTGCAGGCCGGTGAGGTTGGTGGGGTTTTGGACGATGTAATGAATCGTCTCTCCAAACTCCTCGAAGATGATGCTCGACTGCAAAACCAAATTAAGTCTGCCATGAGTTATCCCGTCACGGTGGGATCGATCGCCGTGATTGTGTTCGTGGCAATGACGGTATTTTTGATTCCTACCTTTGCGAATATTTTTGAGGATATTGGTACGGAATTGCCTGCCTTTACGCAAGCGATGCTGCTGATCAGTAAATTTCTACGCACACCTCAATATTCGGTAACCTTAGTATTTGGCTTGATGATCGGCTGGTTTTTCTATCAACAATATTATAAAACGCCGGCGGGTCGGGTGATGATGGATAGCATTTTCCTGAAACTACCAATTTTTGGCGATCTGATTCAAAAAACATCTGTTGCCCGTTTCTGTCGCACCTTTGGATCCTTAACCCGTGCGGGAGTACCGATTTTAACCTCCCTGGAAATTGTTCGAGATACCGCAGGCAACAAAGTGGTGTCCAACGCGATCGAAGCTTCGCGGGAAGAAGTACAAAGTGGTGGCATGATTAGCGTGGCGATTGATCGCTCTAAAGTCTTCCCCAATATGGCTATTCAAATGATGATGATTGGGGAAGAAACGGGGGAATTAGATACGATGTTAATGAAGGTTGCCGACTTTTATGAAGATGAAGTGGAACAGGCTGTTCACGCCATGACCAGTATGTTGGAGCCCTTAATGATTGTGGTGATTGGGGGCATGGTCGGTTCGATTTTGCTCTCCATGTACTTGCCTATGTTTAAGGTGTTTGAAACTTTGGGGTAAGAGCCAGGAGAGCAAATCAGGTCTGCTTGCTTTTTCTCCATCTCGCCCAAAAGACCAACACAGGAATAGGAATTGTGGTGGGCGGCCGAGCCGTCTGCCACAATTCATCGAGGAGCCTAGAAAAACTGTTGCCTCAAAATAGCCCCAGCACCGTCTTAATGCCCAGTTTTACTGCTTCATAGCCAAAAATTAAGATGAGGGTGGTTAGCCCAGCCCCCATAATGCAAAGGGTCAATCCTCCCAACACGATCGCTCCATCATCGTCAAATAAGCCAAAACTGACCACAAAAATTCCCATAGCTGGCAGGGTATTCGTACCAGGGATGATAATCATCATTGAAATACTCATCAGGACGATCGCCAAGCCGATAATCCAGTGACTGGGCCCCGGTCGGCAAACCCAATGTAAACGGGGTCGCGAGAGGGCTTCGATACGACGTAGCCAGGGTAACCCCGCTTTAACAATTTTTTGCACCTGTTGCCGATTCACCCCTTTTTCTCGCCAAGCCCGAGGAATCCAAGGTTGATGGGCTCCGGTCATCCACTGCACCGCCAGGAGAAAAATGACCAGGCCAAAAGGGGCGGCATAGCCGGGGGCCGGGAGCGGGAGCGCTGAGGGTAAAGCGAGGAGTAAAAAAAGGAAATAAAAAGTCCGATCGCCAGCGATCGTAAAGAGATCGCCTAAGGTGACCTGACTGGGTGCGGAACTGTTCTCATTTAAGAAATAATCGCTTAACGTAACGGACAGCTTTGCTGGTGCCATAGGGAAAGGATGAACCTGAAACGCGAATGGAGCTTAAGAATTTTATCGGACGAGGGGGATATTCCACATCAGCCCCTACCGAGTTAAGACCTTAAGCATGGTACGCGGAAACACCCCCACGATCGAGGCTAAGTCCTCCGTAGAAATGCGACGAATAATTTCAGGACTAAAGTAATTTTCTAACTGATTGAGGAATTGTTGGGCCCGTTCACAGGGATTGACAATTTCGGTTAAATGCCGAGTATTTAAAGTCCATTGGCGACGGATAAGATAGGCTCGATAAAGTTCTTCGGCACTGCGAGGAGCGGCCAGGGAAAACTTACCAATGGGAATCAGTTTGGTACAAGTGCGATCGAGGTTGCCGCCCAACACTGATCCTGGCCCTAGGAATTCACACCGATAGGGTTTACAGACGATTAGGGCTCCTCGCCGCCGGTTGCTAATGACCAAAACTTCGCCCTGCTGAATCCGGCTCATTGCTTCTTCTAAGGTGTTGCTGGGGGGAACAGTCATATTTCGTTCTTTATTTTTTTATAGGGTCTTGGGCTTTCCTCTTACAGGTCGGAATCGACCCCGTCCCCAGACTGAAGTTGATAGACCAGACCGAGCCTAAATCGGCTTAAAATTGGCGCAAAAAGCGTAGATCGCTGTTATAGAGGCGGCGAATATCATCGATTTGGTGCAGCACCATAGCAAAGCGCTCTACCCCTAAGCCCGCAGCAAAACCCGTATAAACTTCAGGATTATAGCCTACGGCCTTAAACACATTGGGATCGACCATGCCACAACCCATGACTTCTAACCACCGTCCTTTCCATTGTACATCCACTTCAGCAGAGGGCTCAGTAAAGGGAAAATAACTAGCGCGGAAGCGAATCGGAATATCACCAAAAATTTCCTGCAGAAAGGTTTTGACCGTTCCCTTTAAATCCGTAAAGGTGAGATCCTCATCCACCGCTAAGATTTCCACTTGATGAAAGACGGCAGAGTGAGTGGCATCCACGGTATCCCGACGATAAACCCGCCCTGGAGCCACAATGCGGACCGGGGGATCATTGTCTTCCATGTAATGAATTTGGACGGAAGAGGTGTGGGTGCGCAACAAGCGCCCATCGGGGAGATAAAAGGTATCCTGCATATCCCGCGCCGGGTGATCCGCCGGGGTGTTGAGGGCTTCAAAGTTATAGTAATCTTCTTCGATTTCTAAGCCTTCTTCGACGGTATAACCTAACCCTACAAAAATATCGAGAATGCGATCGATCGTACTGCTGAGGGGATGCTTATGCCCCAGGGGACGGGCATAGCCGGGCATCGTGACATCTAGGGTCTCTGCTTCGAGTTGGGCTTCCAGCTTTGCCGCTTGCAGTTGCGTTTTTTTCTGGTCGAGGGCAGTTTGAATGGTGGTTTTAACGTCGTTAGCCAGGTTACCAATGCGAGGACGATCGTCGGGACTCAGTTTGCCCATACGCCCTAAAATCAGAGAAACTTCTCCTTTTTTACCCAAATATTGGATCCGGAGTTTCTCTAGGGCTTCGAGGGTATCTGCGGCCACGATCGTCTCGTGGGCAGATTTTTTGAGCGTTGTCAGTTGGCTTTCAAGATCAGAGGAAACAGCGGTCATGGGTAATGAAGGTCACTAGAGAATGGGCGGTGGATAGTCCGGTCTAATTTTACAGTGCTTTACGCTGGAGTTAAGGCATGACTTAAGGCAACATCTCCACGTTACCAGCTTTCACCCAGCCTTCTTGATTGTTGAACCAGATTTTTTGCCAGTTGCCATCGGCAGTGGTTTCTAAAATAACGACCTCGGTATTGTAATCAACGCCGCCACTGGGGTTACCGTCCGGTGCATTGCGGATCACTAACCCCTCGGGCCAAGTGACCCGGGCGGCTTTGCCATTGGGACGGGAAGGGGTGGGCTTAGGGCTGGGGGTGGGCGTGGCGGGAGAGGCAACGATCGCGGCTCCGCTGGTGACGGTCGGCTGAACGGCTGGACTGGGGGGTGGGGCCTGCTCCTCAGCAAAAATAGGTTTAGGGGGCGGAGCGGTAAATTCTTCCACCAGATATCGAGCGATCGTAATCCCCCCGATCGCGAGGAGGGAGAAGGCTAAAACAACTCCTGCAAAGATCTTAGCTAGATTGGAGAACACGGGATTTAGGGGTAGGGGGTAGAAAGCAGGTTTGAATGTTGGGCACCTCGATTAGCACCTCAATTAATGGGGGCGGGTGGCTGCGCCGGTCGCCACACTCCCTATTCTGGCGTAGAAACTAGGGCAAAATTTTGGAGGCAGAGCAAGAGACGGGAACAAACAATAATGAATTCTGAAGATGAATAGTGCAATTTGCAAAATTTTATCCCCTAGGCGTAAGGATCAGAAAAGAATTGTTATTCAAGAGGCTGTGGAAGACATTATGGATCTCACAACAACCTATCTGGGAATGGAACTGAAGTCGCCTCTGGTGGTCAGTGCAGCGGCTCCCCTCAGCGAAAACATTGACAATATTAAACGGATGGAAGAAGCGGGAGCGGCTGCGGTTGTCTTGCATTCCCTCTTTGAGGAACAAATCCGGGGTGAACGACTGGAAATGCACCATCACCTGGAATACGGCACCGACAGTTTTGCGGAAGCCCTGACCTATTTCCCCGAACCGGAAATTTTTCACGTTGGTACCGAAGCCTATCTCAACCATATTCGCCGGGCAAAGGATCAAGTAAATATTCCGATCATTGCCAGCTTAAATGGCTTTACCACCGGAGGGTGGACTCAATATGCTCGGGACATGGAGCAGGCAGGAGCCGATGCCCTTGAACTCAATATTTATAACATTCCAACCAATTTAGACACCCCCGGTTCAGCGATCGAGCAGAGCTATATCGATGTTTTGACCGCCGTGCGAGCCGCCGTGAGCATCCCGGTCGCAGTCAAACTCAGTCCCTATTTCAGCAATACTGCCAACATGGCTAAACGCCTTACGGAAGCAGGAGCCAACGGCTTAGTGCTGTTTAACCGCTTTTACCAACCTGAAATTGATGTGGAAGAATTGGAAGTGCGCCCCCATGTTCTTCTCAGTACGCCTCAAGATTTGCGCCTGCCTCTACGCTGGATTGCCATTCTCTATGGGCGAATTTCTGGGGATCTGGCTGCCACAAGTGGAGTCCACAAGGCAACGGATGTCATTCAAATGATGATGGCAGGGGCCAAAGCAACGATGATGGCTAGTGTGTTACTACGCCATGGCATTGAACATCTCTCCTCGATCGAAGCGGATCTGATTACCTGGTTAGAAGAACATGAGTATCATTCTCTTCGTCAACTCCAGGGCAGCATGAGCCAAATCAACTGTGCCAACCCCAGCGAATTTGAGCGGGCACAGTATATGAAGGCGATTCAGACCTACCATCCTGCCCTAGGCAAGATCAAGGCAGAAGCGCTGCTTTAGATGGCTTGGCTTGCC
>JBMTZC010000043.1:0-17714 GCA_049455215.1 Prochlorotrichaceae cyanobacterium | reverse complement strand
CTTTTTCAAGGGGGGCTAGGGGGGATCCGCTCAAGTTTTGCGATTGCAACGAGACTTATCTGTACACGGTAGCCCTTGCTAAGGGGGAGTTAGAGGGGGTTTTAAATGCTTCAGATCCTTTCCTCTGACTTATGTGCACACAGTAGGCCGACTGTTGCGGAACGAAGACTTAGCTATGAAATCCCTATGCTGCAGTTGTTTCAGCCCCTAGGGGTAAAACGGGGACGGGCGCGGCTAATCTCAATACTGCATGTTGATGTCGTCAGGGTCTGGACTGAATTGATGACGCGCCCTAGGACTTTGTAATAAAACTTGTCGTTTTGTAAAGATATTGTTACAATAGCTCTAAGATTTTTAATATTTGTTTGGAGGCGATATGCGTCATTACTCTCGTCAAGCCCAGCTTCTTCAGCAGGACGTTGTTAAAGTAGCGGTTAAAGTTGAGGAAATGTCAGCTTCGGATCCCGTAGATCTTCAAGGAATTTTGGGTGTGGGAGCAGTGGCCATCGCTGTCTTCTATGGCTTGCAGCTTTTCACCTCTAGCCTGGGATAGTCTTTCGGTATGGCACTCGCTTCACCATCCGTAACGCCAGCTAGCATTGAAGTTCCCCAGGGTTGTCCCGGCGGAGATCATCCCGATCGCTTTGATGTTTTAGAAGCCTGGTATCCCGTGGCTTATGTGGAGGATCTGGATCCCCACAAGCCTTACCGATTTACCTTATTGGATCAAAATCTGGTGATTTGGTGGGATCGAACGGCTCAAGAGTGGCGATCGTTTCGAGACGAATGTCCCCATCGCTTAGTGCCCCTCAGTGAAGGCCGGATCAACGAGCAGGGATACTTAGAATGTCCCTATCATGGCTGGGCATTCTCGGGAACAGGACAATGTGAAGTGATTCCCCAGATTGATAGCGATCCGTCAGGAACGGAATCCCCAGTGGCTGCGATCGCCTCTCCTCGGGCCTGTGTCCGATCGTTTCCCACCGCTGTGGTTCAGGATTTACTCTTTGTCTATCCCGGTACGATCGAACGAGCAGCAACGGTACCCGTGCCCCGCATTGAAGCGTTAGAAGCGGATCCCCAAGGCTGGGTTTGTCTCAATACCTTCCGGGATTTACCCTACGATGCCTTTACCCTCCTGGAAAACGTTTTAGACTCCAGCCATATCCCCTTTACCCACCATAAAACCGTTGGCAAGCGGGAAAATGCGTCTGCGGTGGAATTAGAGCTAAAAAGTGCCGATCGTCAAGGCTTTGTCGGCTTTTGGGAAGAAGGGCCTCGTAAAGGAACTTTAGGATCTCAACATACCTATTTTGTTGCACCCAACTTCATGTACCACGACCTTACGTCTCAACAATTTGGGCGTACCTTAACTGTGGTCTATGCAACTCCCATTCGCAAAGGTGAATGTCGTCTCTTTGCCCGCTTTCCCTTCAAATTTTCCAATGCGCTACCGGGACGGATTATGAAGCTTACGCCCCAATGGTATAGCCATCGCGGGCAAAACCGAGTCTTAGAAGACGATCAAATTTTTCTCCATTACCAAGAGCGCTCCCTTGCCCAGGCGGGGGGTAGTGAACATTTTGCCAAAGCGTTTTACTTACCCACCGCAGCGGATCGTTTTGTCCAAGCTTTTCACCAATGGCAACGGCAGTACTGTAGCAGTCCCTTACAAGATGTCCCTTTGCCGCCTCCTCAACTGGAGGAACAACTCCTCGATCGCTACCATTCCCACACCAAGCACTGTGCCAGTTGTCGAGGGGCTTTGCAGCGTTTTCAGCAATTACAACAAGTCAGCATCGCGATCGCGATCGTGAGTGCCGCCAGTTTACCCTTGATCTGGGGGTTGGCCGGGACTTTACCTGCCTTTGTCTCCGTCTTGGCTGGCAGTGGAATTCTAGTAGGTTCCCTGGCGGCCTGGTTTATACAACAGTTTATCCAAGGTTTTTATCAGGGACCCCGCACACCACCCCGTAATCAAAGCTAATCACTCATGACTGAAACTACGACCCACTGCACTATCTTGGGCGGAGGAATCGCTGGTTTGGCTGCGGCCAATGCCCTCCAGTCTCAGGGCGTTGCCGTTAGTGTTGTGGATAAGGGGCAAGGCATTGGAGGGCGTTTAGCGTCCCGACGCTTGCGCTGGGATCCCGATCCCCAAGTCTTGGGGGTAGCGGACTATGGCGCGTTACAGTTTCGAGTGACCGATCCCCGTTTTCAACACCAAGTCGATCGCTGGGTTGAGCAAGGATTACTACGCCTAGATCCCAGTAGTGCCCCCAATGCAGAGCAAGGCCAATTGGGACATCTCTACAGTGGTACCTCCAGCCTACGCACCTTTACCCAACGCATTAGCCAGGATCTGTCCCTGTACCTCAAAACCCGCGTTACGCAGATCCACTGGCAAGCCACAACACAAACCTGGGAACTGACAGCCCTCAATCCCACTGGAACTGCCGTCCCGCTTTTGCTCCACCCCACCCACTTAATTGTGACCTGCCCTGTGCCGCAAACCTTGGTACTCCTACAGGAATCAGCAATTCCACTGACCCCAGAACAGCACCATAACCTCCACAATGTTCGCTATCATCCCTGTCTAACCGTGTTGTTACTCCTCGCCAATCCCAGTCAGATTCCTGCCACTGGATTGAGGAAAGCAGAGTTACCCCCCGAACTTAGCGCCTTGCGCTGCCATTATCACAGTGGCATTTCGCCCCAAGGGTATGCGGTGACGCTGCAAGCCAGTCCTACCTTTAGTGAACAGCATTGGGAGGCAGAGGATTCTTGGATTATCAATCAACTAATTACCCTTGCTCAACCCTGGCTGGGGAGTTCAGTCTTAACGCAACACCTGCACCGTTGGCGCTACAGTCAACCAGCACAATATTATCTCTGTAGCGATCGTCCCCATCTTGCCCTGCAACCCAATTTAATCCTAGCGGGGGATGCCTTTACCACCCAGCAGCAAGAGATTGATCCCAGCCTCTCAGTACAACAAGCTTTTCTTTCAGGACTGAGCGCCGCTGCTGCAATTACGGAGATCTAATTCACAAATCAGGGTTGTCTTGCCCTGCAATCTCAGGTGCAATCTAATTCTGGTAGCAGAGGATGGACAGATCAGTTAATTAACATTGTGTTATCCACAAGCTATTTAGGATTGCTATAGTAGACGAGAATAATAATTCCCCTGAATGTATATTGACATCTTGCAGGATTAATTTTTGCTGGCAAAAGTCTCGGTAAACCGAAATGGTACAAGCACCATACAAACCCCTCACCTTAGCAGAGTTTTTGCAATGTCCAGAAGTAAAGCCTGCCAATGAATTTATTGATGGACAGATTATCCAGAAGCCTATGCCGCAAGGAAAACACAGTACAATTCAAGGTGAACTTGTTCTGGCTATCAATATTGTAGTCAAAGCTAAACGTATTGCTCGGGCTTTCCCTGAACTACGGTGTACCTTTGGTGGTCGTTCAACGGTTCCTGACATTGTTGTTTTTCAGTGGGATCGAATTCCCCGAGATGACAATGGAGAAATTGCGAATGCATTCAACATAGCTCCAGACTGGACGATTGAGATTCTCTCCCCCGATCAAAGTCAGACAAAAGTCATCAAAAATATTTTGCACTGCCTCAAACATGGAACTCAGATGGGTTGGCTCATCGATCCCTCTGAGCAGACGGTTTTTATCTATCTTGCTGGGCAAGAAGTTGAAGTCTTAGACAAGCCAAACTTAACCCTGCCCATGCCATCCTTTGCTAGTGCGATCGACCTTAGCGTTAAGGATTTGTTTTCTTGGTTATTGGAATAAAGTCCTGGCTAAAGTCATTCTAATCCCGGGGGGAGTGCCACCCAGAGTAACTGACTGAGTTTTGCTAGGTAATTGCGAATCACAGCCCAGGTAGGCAGGGGTTGTTTCGAGGTCATCAGTTGAGCAACATAGGCATAAAAAATCTCCTGGGCCCTAGCCAGGGAAATCCCTAAATCTAAACGCTTGCCCACAGCAACTAAGCGACTGAGATACTGAAAATGTCCTGCCGCTACTCCAGCATTGGTCTCTTGGAGCAATTGCCAAAGGACTCGATCCATCAGTCGCTCCAAAATATTGCGGGCTTCCGGTAGGTTTAACTGACAGTGCAATTGTTCTACTTCCGGCACTAACTCTTCTAAATCTCGCAGCAGGGGTTGGCCATTGAGAGGAACTTTCAGGGCTAAATCCACTAAACTGTGATCCAATTTGCGGAGAATGTGGAGCAGACGATGACTGAGGGCCACTTCTGCGGCCACCTGCAACTCATGGGGCACCGGCAAGCCATCCCGCCGAAACGCCATCAATACGCCATAATTCACCCGATACACTTGGGTATACAACTGGTTGAGGTTATTAATGACATCTTCCGTTAAGTGATGCATGAGGCGGTGACGCTCTTCCGTAAACAAGTCCTGCAGGCTAAAGGTAACGGCATCGCGGAAGAGTTGATTCATCACCAAAATGGACTGGGCTGCACTGCCTTCCTCTAAGACCTCAAACAGCGATCGTTTCAGTTCTGCATAGGCTAAACGACCAGCAAAGGGCTGAATGCAACAGTGAAAATCCCAAGCGCCCAGGTGCAACACCGCAAAGACTAAATGCACTGTTTCCCAGGTAAGGTCGGAGACTAGGCGAATTTGCCCGACTCCGAGGGTCAAGGAACCGAGGCGCTGGAGTTGGTGATCTTCGGTATAAACGGTATAGCAATAGAGGCGTTGTTGTTGCAGGGTGGGTAAGAGATCGGCACTGACTAACGCCGATAAACTGGGGACAGGGGGATCGGGCATCGCGATTCCGACCCGATCGCTAAAGAGGGAACTAATGGCATAGTGGGCGGCTACGTGTTCTGGGGAAATAAAGTCCCGTTCTACTAGCCGCTGGTAAACCATCGCCCCATTATTGAGGCTATCCACATTACTGGGAATGGTGGCCAGGTGCTCAATAAAGTCCGCCTCCAAACTTTTCCCGGTGACCTCCCCCGCTAGCTTTAGGGCCCGGGCTGCATAGCAGAGAATTTGCACCCCCTCCGGTCGGGATAACTCATCAAAAAACCAGCCGCAACTGGTGTACATCAACAGAGCATGGCGTTGCATTTCCAGCAACCGTAGGGCATCCACCTGATCCTCGGGCTTCATGTCCTGGTGTTGATGTTGCTGTAAAAAGGTTTCCACAATGCTGGGATGGCGGTGGGGGATTTCCCCATTAGTCAAGACGGTAATATAGTCATCCCGAGCTTTCCAGGGATCTCGGAATAACCGCTCCCCCTCCTGCTCAAAGATTTCCACGAGTTCATCCCGCAACCAATCTAAACTTTGGCGCAACGGCTTTCGCCAGCGTTGATGGGTGCCCTCCGATCGTCCACAGCCACAGTCTGCCTGCCAACGATCGACCCCATGACTACAACTCCATGCCGTGACCGGTTTCAGTTCCACTTCCCAGAGGGGGGGATTTTCACTGAGATAATGGGCATAATTGGTGATGATCCAGTTCCGCTCGGGAAAGGTATGCAAAAAGGCATAGGCTAGGCACTTCTCTCCACCAATTTTGTGATGCCCAAAGGTTTCTCCATCCGTGGCTAAGCCAATGATCTGGGCAGGACGGTGATCCCCCTTAATGGCTAAGTTAATCCGATCCGCTAACTGTTGAGAGCTACCGAGCAAATCCCCAAAGCCCAGATCCCGTGAGATGGGGCCATCAAAGAAGAAAATATCAATAAACGATCGCTGATCCGGTAGGGGTTGGTTCTGTCCATTGTTGAGGGATTCCGCTTGGAATTCCGGCATCTCCCTTGGCATAGCGGGATCAACGGGAGCAGCAGGGTCTAAAAAACAGCGATAGGGTCGAGTGGGATCAATCTGACCACCCCCCACCGCTAACCATTCGGGACGGGGATAGCTCGGGGTGGGCAGAGGACGACACCGTTGCGCTTGGGAGGGGGAGAGAATGACAAAACGAATCCCTTCCTGGACTAAAATCCTCAGGGTTTCTTGATCCACCGCCGTTTCCGGGAGCCAAAGCCCTTCCGGATCGCGCTGGAAGCGCTGCCGAAAATCCGCAATGCCCCACCGAATTTGGGTCTGTTTATCCCGTTCATTAGCCAAGGGCAGAATAACGTGGTTGTAGGCCTGGGCAATGGCATTGCCGTGACCATTACACCGCTCCACACTGCGACGATCGCCCTCTAAAATTTGCTCATAAACCTTACTGTCATACCGTTCCAACCAATTGAGGAGCGTTGGTCCTACGTTAAAACTCAAATATTCAAAATTATTAACGATCGCTAAAACTTTCCCTGACTCTGCTAACACCCGAGCAAAGGCATTGGGACGGTAACATTCCCAATAAATCCGTTCATTCCAATCATGAAACGGCGCAGCCCCCGCTTGGCGCTCTACGCTTTCCAGGTAAGGATTTTCCCGAGGGGGTTGATAAAAATGGCCATGAATAGCCACATAAATCCCCGTGCGCGTGGCCCGCGATTGCAGAGCGCCACGAGAGGCTTGGGATTGACGGGGCAGGGATTCTGGCGTGGCAACGGTTGCCGTGGCAAGACGAGTCGGCGGCATAGGGGCTAGACCCACAAACGCTAGCGATTTTCTTTTTCAGTATTGCCTGTTGTTCTCGGTTTGAGGCTAAATCTTTACAAAACAATAGAGAGCAGGGTCAGAAAGAGGAGGTTAACCCAGTACAATTTGGGGAATTTACCCAAGCCAAGGTGGAGCAGAATCTGGGATCTTGTTGCAAAATCTCGCAATAATTTACATTGCGTCTTCAGTAGGTCGCCCAAGCATTAGAAATTGAGTTGCAACACTCCGCCTAGTTTTACCCCCAGGGCTGAAACAAATACAACACAGGCATTTCAGCGTTCATTGACGACAATCCCCAGGGCAAAATCTTGACTTTTTCGCGGTGCCCCCATGGGTTCCCTCATGTTAGGGTGAGGAACACAGTGATGTCGTTATGGGGAAATACGCTGACCTATGAAACGGATCAAATCTTGGCTCCAAGGTTTGGGGCTGGCTACCCTGGTTGCACTAATGGTGGTGGCCTGTGGTGGAGAGCAAAGCGCCGATCGTCCCCTCAGTATTGGCTCCAAGGATTTTACCGAGCAATTTATTTTGGGACAGTTATACGGGCTTTTCCTGGAAAATCAAGGAATTCCTGTTGAACTAAAGCTAAATCTTGGCGGTACACCCGTGGCCCACGAAGCGTTGAAAAGGGGAGAAATTGACGTTTACCCTGAATACACGGGAACGGCCTTGCTCACCGTTTTGAAAGAACCTTCAGCCTCTGACCCGCAGCAGGTTTTTGAGACCGTAAAAGCCGGCTATGAAGCACAATTTCAGTTAACTTGGCTGGATCCAGCCCCTCTTAATAACACCTTTGCGTTGGCGATGAATCGCGATCGGGCTGAAAATCTAGGAATTCAGACCCTCTCGGACTTAGTGGCTCAAGCGTCCGATCTAGTCATGATTGGCCCTCCTGAATTTATGGTGCGAGAAGATGGTTTACCGGGCTTAAAGGAAACCTATGGTGATTTTGATTTAAAAAATTATGTGGCGGTGGATCCAGGGCTACGCTACCAGGGCTTACAGTCCGGAGAAGCGGATGTGGTGGTGGGTTTTGGCACAGATGGGGAGATCAGTGCCTATGATTTAAAGGTGTTGGAGGATGATCTCCAGTTTTTTCCGCCCTATCAAGTCGCTCCGGTGGTGCGTCAAGAGTCCCTCGATCGTTTCCCCACCTTAGCGGCAAGTCTCAACCAACTCAGTCCCTTACTCACGGATGAGGTGATGCAGGATTTAAACAACGAAGTGAGTGGTAAGCAACGGGATCCCCAGGAAGTTGCCCTGGAGTTCCTGCAACAGTCCGGGCTGTGGCAGTGAGGAGCTAGCCCAGTGATACACCCCCTCTGCCGTCAACCGTTGATCGTCGTCATATTCCGCCCCCTGATCGTCACTAGAGATCATCCATCACGCCAATGCCCAAACAACGCCTAGATGCCTTACTCGTAGAACGATCGCTGACTCCCTCACGCCAGCAGGCCCAGCGCTTAATCCAAGCTGGAGAAGTGCGCGTTAATGGACAAGTGGTGGATAAAGTCGGCACACCGGTAGATGTGACCGCAACGATCGCTCTGGCGGCAAAACCTCCCTATGTCTCTCGGGGGGGCGAAAAGCTTGCCAAGGCCTTAGCGGTGTTTCCTCTCACCGTCAGCAATCGGATTTGTTTGGATGGCGGTATTTCCACCGGAGGCTTTACGGATTGCCTGTTACAGGCGGGGGCTCAGCAGGTGTATGGCGTTGATGTGGGCTACGGTCAAGTGGACTGGAAACTACGCACGGATCCCCGCTTAATTCTTAAGGAACGGGTGAATTTGCGCTACCTCACTCCGGCGGATCTCTATGGCGATCGTCCCCAAGAGGACTACGCAGACTTGGGGGTTGTGGATGTGTCCTTTATTGCCTTGAGTAAGGTTTTTCCAGCCCTATGGTCTCTTTTGCAGCCCCCTCGGGAACTGATTACCCTGATTAAGCCCCAATTTGAAGTGGGACGGGAGCGGGTCGGCAAAAAAGGGGTGGTGCGGAACAGCGGCGATCAGGCCGATGCCATTGCGGGAGTCCTCAAAAGTGCCCAAACCTTGGGTTGGCAGGTACAGGGACTGACCTGGTCTCCCCTGACGGGCCCCTCGGGGAATGTGGAATATTTAGCGTGGTTCACCATGGCCGTGGAGACTCCCGATCAGAACCAGCCTCTCACTTGGGAACGATCGCAGATTTTAGACCTCACAGATCAGGCCCAGAGCGCATTAAAGTAAAAGGAAGGAAAGCGCTAGATTAGGTGAACTGATGGTTGAGCCCTGTCGTGTTTTAGTGAGTAATGATGATGGTATTTTAGCCACGGGAATTCAGACCTTAGCCAATACCTTAGCCGGAGCCGGTTATGAGGTTACCGTCGTCTGTCCCGATCGGGAGCGATCGGCCACGGGCCATGGTTTAACCATTCACGAACCCATTCGGGTGGAGCCGATGGATGGGCTTTTTGATCCCAGTATTCGGGCTTGGGCCTGCTCTGGAAATCCCTCGGATTGCGTCAAATTAGGTTTAGCGGCCATCTTAGATGAGCCGCCGGATTTTGTTGTGTCGGGGATTAATCATGGTGCCAATTTAGGGACGGATGTCCTGTATTCCGGCACCGTTTCCGCTGCCATGGAAGGGACGATCGAAGGGATTTCTAGCGTTGCCTTAAGTTTAGTGAGCCGAGCCCACCGTGACTTTCAACCGGCGGCGGATTTTGCCTGTACTTTATTGAAACAACTGAAGGCTCAAAGCATTCCCAACTCTGTTTTACTCAATGTCAATATTCCCCCCATTGCCGCCGCAGAATTTGCAGGGGTGAAAATAACCCGTCAGGGCATTCGTCGCTATATTGATAGCTTTGAAAAGCGGGTAGATCCTCGGGGCAAGACCTATTTTTGGTTGGCGGGAGAAGTCATCGAAGAAGTGGAAGAACCTGATCTCTATTGTGACGATCGGGCGACCAACGCAGTCCCCACGGATGTTCAAGCCATCAAAGCAGGCTACATCACCGTCACTCCCCTACACTACAATTTGACCTGTCATGCCTTGCTCAACGGGATGCCCAATCTGCGTTTAGACCTCTAGCGGACGATAGGGGCGATCGACCTAGGCTAGCGATTCAATCTGCTCCACGATGCATAGGGCCACCAATAACAACGTCTCTGTCCACTCAACGATCGCCCCATAGGTATCACCAGTTTGCCCCCCCAATTGGCGTTGGAAGTAGGCGGGAACGCTCAAACTGAGGGACAGGGCTATCCCAAGCAAGAGGGCTGCGGGCAAGGAGAGACCGTTCTGCCAGACCTCCCACCCTTGCACCCCCAGCAACACCAGGAGCCCCAGGAGCCAATCCTGCGGCTGTTTCATCTCTTGGCGATGCAGGCGGCCTTTCCCCTCCGCTTTGAGATAGGGATAGCGGGCAATGGCCACAACTTGGCTCCAGCGCCCCCAGCCGGCCGCCCAACAAAGCCCCCAGCACCGATCCGCCTCTAAACTCCCTAGAGCGGTGGTTTTCACCAAGAGAATAACGATCGCGGCCATCACGGCAAAGGCCCCACTGCGGCTATCCCTCATCACCGCCAAGCGGCGTTGGGGATCCATCACCCCTAAGCCATCCGCCGTGTCCATTGCACCATCTAAGTGCAAGCCCCCCGTTAGCCCCAACCACAGACCCACCACCAGAGCCGATCGCAGCAATACCTCCAGGTTCAACCCCTGCAATCCCCAATCGACTGCCCCTAAAATCAGCCCCAAGAGCACCCCCACGATCGGCGCAAAACTGGCAATGCGATCAAACCGACAGGGTAAGGCTCCCAGGGGCAGGGTCGTATAAAAAATCAGGCTTCCGAGTAGACGTTCGGTGATGGTTTTGATGATCACGGTTCGGCTACCAACTGACGAATTTATGCAATACTAAACGAGGTATAACACTAATGCTTGGAAATCTTTTGACAATTATGGATATTCTTACACTGGGCTGGGCCGGTCTTTTAACCATGTTTACCTTTTCCATCGCTCTGGTGGTTTGGGCCCGTAATGGAGATGGCACGCTCAATTTCTAAAAAAGGCGGGCTAAGGGCCGGGGACATTGAGGATTGGGGGCAAGTTCCAGAAGCTCCCCATCTGTCTCAACCTCGGCACACTCCCCTCTGTCTTTTAAGTTCCTGCGGTTTAACCACAAAAACAGGATCCCACCGTTATGCTGTGGTCGCCTTCCTGTCTTTGTGGTTAACTTTTCTGCCCTGCTCAGAACAATCTTCAGAACCCATAAAAATAAACCGTACCGTCGGACTCTTTGGGCTCCACGGTACTCCCTTCAGTTGATACCCGGTTTGTGTATGTATATCGTTGAAATCTCCCTTAAAATGACTCCCATGCCGTTTTCGGTACAGCGCAAGGCTATGGAGGATGCCCAATCCGTTTACGATCGCCTGTTAGAAGCGATGCAATCTGGCACTCCTGCGCTGTTGGAATTAACCTGCGAACACCAAGCCGAGAAAAAGCTGACCCTGCGGACAAGCGAAATTACCGCCGTGCAGGTCTACGAAAAATCCGGATCGGCTATGACCGGTAAACGTCCCGGCTTTGCCTTTGCCGAGTAGGTTCACGGTTTATGGGGAGTGCAGCAAAGGAATACGGATCGCAGGATTATGGCTTAATCGTCCAGGATGTCAACTTTCAATGGCAACCGGGGCAGCCCATTCTTCAATCCTGTAGCTTTGCGGTTCCCCGAGGCCAGTTTTGGATGTTACTGGGAACCAATGGCAGTGGCAAGTCTACCCTGTTGCGGCTTTTGGTTCAGTTGTTATCCCTCCAGTCCGGTCATATTCACCTCGATCGTCCCGTGGGGTTTGTCTTTCAGAATCCCGATCATCAACTGGTGATGCCCACGGTTGGGGCTGACGTTGCCTTTGGTTTAGTGGAGGAACAACTCCCCTATGCTGAGGTTCGCCAACGGGTTCAGGATGCCTTGACGGCGGTTAACTTGGCGGACTTAGAACGACGGCCCATTTATGCCCTCAGCGGTGGGCAGAAGCAACGGGTTGCCATTGCCGGAGCCATTGCTCGTCACTGTCAAGTGCTGCTCCTGGATGAACCCACCGCCCTTTTAGATCCCGATAGCCAAATTGATTTGGTGCAGCGCGTGCGCCAGATTGTTTACGATCGTCACCTCACGGCCCTTTGGGTTACCCATCGCCTCAATGAACTGGACTATTGTGATGGGGCCTTTCTGCTCCAGCAGGGGCAGGTTGTCGATCAAGGGGATCCCCAACGCATTAAGCAGAAAATTCAGCGCAACGTTTAGGGGCACGTTCGGTAGTCCCAGACTGTACCCCTCGGGATTGGGCGGGTGACACAGCCGCCCGTGATTCACCCGCCACCCTTAATCCAGTAATCGAAGTACCCTCAAATTAGGCAAGATGGGGATAGAGGGGAAAACGATCGCACAGGGTAGCAACCCGTTGGCGACAGTTTTCTTGCACCGTTTCGTCTTCGGGACTGAGGAGACGATCGGCAATGATGTTGGCAATTTCCGTAAATTCCGCTTCTCCCAAGCCCCGGGTGGTCATGGCGGGGGAACCGAGGCGCAGGCCACTGGTGACAAAGGGAGACTCCGGATCAAAGGGAACGGTATTTTTATTGGCGGTAATGTTAATGCCACTGACCAATTGATCCGCCCGTTTGCCCGTCATCCCGATGGAGCGTAAATCAATCAAGGTGAGGTGATTATCGGTGCCCCCAGAAACTGGCTTCAGTCCCCGGCTCTGCAGTTGCTGGGCAAGGGCTTTGGCATTGGCAATCACTTGACCGGAGTAGGCTTTGAATTCGGGCTTGAGGGCTTCACCAAAGGCCACGGCTTTACCGGCAATGACATGTTCGAGGGGACCGCCCTGGCTACCGGGGAAGACCGCCTTATCCAGTTTTTTACCGAGTTCAGCATCCCGGGTCAAAATGAGCCCACCCCGCGGCCCCCGCAGGGTTTTATGGGTGGTGGTGGTGACCACATCACAATGGGGAATGGGGCTGGGATGGTGACCGGTGGCCACTAAGCCCGCAATGTGGGCAATGTCTGCTAGCAATAAGGATCCCGCTTCATCGGCAATACTGCGGAAGCGATCGAATTCAATGACCCGAGGATAGGCGGAATAGCCGCAGATGATCAGGCGGGGACGATGCTCTAGGGCGAGATCTCGAATTTGGTCAAAATCTAACTGTTCTGTTTCTTTGTTTACGCCATACTGCACCACCTTGAACCATTTCCCGGAAACGTTAACGGGAGAGCCGTGGGTCAGGTGTCCTCCGTGGGAGAGGTCCATGCCCAGAATGGTATCGCCGGGGGTGAGCAGGGAGAGAAACACCGCAAAATTCGCCTGGGCACCAGAGTGGGGTTGAACATTGGCATGGGCCGCATTAAAGAGGGCTTTAGCGCGATCGATGGCCAGTTGCTCCACCTCATCGATAAACTCACAGCCCCCGTAGTACCGCTTGCCCGGTAATCCTTCCGCATACTTATTGGTCAGAACCGATCCTTGGGCTGCCATCACGGCAGGAGAGGTAAAGTTCTCACTGGCAATCAGTTCTAAGTGGGTTTGCTGACGATGTAACTCCCGGTCTAGCATTCCAGCCAGATCGGGATCGGTTTGTTGGAGAAAATCAAGGGGGGTGAGAGAAGGCTGAGTTAACGTTTGAGGCACGGGGCAAGCTCCCTTAAAGCAAACAAAAGCAGGGTTCCACTATACCGTACAGGTTTCGCTTGACTCAACTCCTGATCAAGTACTGAAATATTTGGCCGCCGGATGATAGGTCACGATCGCGGTGGTGGATTGTTCCGGTTCCAGTTGATCGCTTTCATCCATGCGCAGGCCAATGCGATCGGCTTCCAACAACCTTAATTGCGTATGCTGATCTTGAATATTGGGACAGGCGGGGTAGCCAAAACTATAGCGAGACCCTTGGTAGCGCTGTTGCAAAATATCCCGAATATTGTCCGGCTCTAAGGCGGCATAGCCCAACTCCCGACGAATACGGGCGTGAACCCATTCCGCCATGGCTTCCGCGGTTTGTACCGCCATCCCGTGGAAATAGAGATAGTCGGTATATTGATCGGCAGCAAAGAGAGAGTTGGCGTAATCCGTGGCCACTTGACCGACGGTCACCGCCTGCAAGGGGAAGACATCAATCACGTCAGTTTCCTTGGCGGCAAAGAAGTCGGCAATACAGAGCCGTTTATTACTTTTCTGTCGGGGGAATGTAAAGGTTGCGATCGGCTGAGTGACCTGGGGAATTTCCAGGGCTTCGTCACTCATCAGCCCCGGGTGATACACCAGTAAGCTATTGCCTTCCGACTGACAGGGAAAATAACCGTAGATCAGTTGCGGCTGTAAGAGCTTTTCTTCGATAATGCGGGCTTTCCAGTCTTCCAAAATGGGGTAAACCTTTTCCTGAAGAAATTCAGCATACTCTTCTTTGCTTTGTTCCTTCGGTTTACGGAATTGCCACTGTCCCGCAATCAGGGCTTGCAGATCTAAATACTGGAACACCTCCTCTAAGGGAATGTCTTCGGACTGCAAGAGTTGGGTTCCCCAAAAGGGAGGAGTGGGACGATCGATGTCTACGGCGACTTCAGACGATCGCTCGGTATCTTCTACGGCGATCGGGGTCTCTGGTCGGGAGTCGGCATCAACAAATTGGGCATTGGCAATCACTGAATCAGAGGCGGGTTTTTCCGGAGTTGCTGTTGCATTGGAACTTCCGTTAACCGCAGCCTCGCCATTCAAAAAGCCCTGCAGATCATCCCACTGGTTCTGAGCTTTGGCGGGCATCAGTTTGTCCATAAAATGTAAGTCGGCAAAGGCATCTTTCCCGTAAATGACTTGACCGTTGTAGGTTTTTTGACAGTCATCATTGACAAATTTAGGGGTTAAGGCTGCCCCCCCTAAGATGACCGGAACCGTAATCCCCTGCTCGTTAAAAACCGCTAAATTATCCTTCATGAAAGCGGTGGATTTGACCAGTAGCCCACTCATGGCAATACAGTCGGGATGATGTTCCCGATAGGCCTGGATAATATTTTCTACGGGTTGTTTAATGCCTAGGTTAATGACCCGATAACCATTGTTGGAGAGAATAATATCCACCAGGTTTTTGCCAATGTCGTGAACATCTCCTTTCACGGTAGCAATTAAAAAGGTGCCCTTCGCATTGTCGCCCGATTCGGATTTTTCCATGAAGGGTTCTAAAAAGGCGACGGCAGATTTCATGGTTTCCGCCGATTGCAAGACAAAGGGCAATTGCATTTGCCCCGAGCCAAAGAGTTCTCCCACAACTTTCATGCCATCGAGGAGAAAGGTATTAATAATATGTAACGGCTCATACTGTTCCAACCCAATATTAAGGGCTTCTTCTAAACCAATCCGTTCGCCATCAATAATATGTTGTTTTAAGCGTTCCTCAATGGGTAAATCCGCTAAGGAGGCACTGGAGCGGGCCGTTTGGGTACTCACCCCTTCAAAAAGCTGGGTCAAGGTGGTGAGGGGATCATAAATACAGATTCCCTTTTCATCAAAACGACGACGATCGTAAATTAAATCTCGACAAATCTCTTGATGTTCGGGGTCAATTTTGGCGAGGGGGAGAATTTTAGCGGCACTGACGATCGCAGAATCTAAGCCCACCTGCATACACTCGTAGAGCATGACGGAATTTAAGGTAATCCGAGCGGCGGGAGAGAGCCCAAAGGAAATATTAGAGACCCCAAGGGTGATGTGAACGCCGGGAAGCTGTTCCCGGATCTGGCGAATGGACTCCACCGTTTCCCGCGCATTGACCCGATCTTCCTCAATCCCCGTAGAAATGGGCAGTGCCAGGGGATCGTAAAATAATTCCCGTGGGGGAATGCCGTAGGCCAAGGCATCCCGGTAGGCCCGCTGAGCAATCGCAAACTTTTTCTCGGCACTTCGGGCCATGCCCTCCTCATCGATCGTGCCAATGACCACACCCGCCCCGTAGGTTTTAGCCAATTCCAAGACCTTAAAAAAGCGATCGTCTCCATCTTCATAGTTGGTGGAGTTGAGGATACACTTCCCTCCCGCCACCTTCAGCCCCGCCTCCATCTTCGTCCATTCCGTAGAATCTAACATCAAGGGCAACGTCACATTAGTGACCAAACGAGAGACCAATTCCCGCATATCCCGCTCCCCATCGCGGCCCACATAGTCCACATTCACATCCAGAACGTGAGCCCCTTCCTTCATCTGAGACTTAGCAATAGAGACCAAGCCATCCCAATCTTCTTCATTCAGTAACTCCCGCACCTTTTTAGAGCCACTGGCATTGAGCCGCTCCCCAATAATCAAAAACGAGTTGTCCTGATCGTAGGGCTGGGCAGCATAAATGGAAGCCGCCGCCGGAGCATAATTCAACGCCGGCCGCGGATCCACCAAATTAGAGGTGATCTCCCCCTCCTGGGAGGGGTTAGGGGTGGGTTTCCCCTCCTGGGAGGGACTAGCGGTAGGTGAGGTGGGTTTGCGAACCGATCGTTCCCGTGGCTTTAAAGTCTGGCCAATCTCCGCCAGGGACTGAATATGCTCTGGACGGGTTCCACAGCAGCCCCCGATCACCTGGACTCCCCAATCTTCGACAAACCGAGTGAGGGCGATGCGAAATTCCATGGGCGTGAGCTTGTAGTGGGCTTGGCCGCCAACATTTTCCGGTAAGCCGGCGTTGGGAATACAGGACACCACAAAAGGGGATTGCTCACAGAGATACTTAATATGTTCACTCATTAAATCTGGCCCAGTGGCGCAATTTAGACCCAAAATATTGATGGGATAGGGTTCTAAAATGGCGAGGGCAGCGGCAATATCCGAGCCCACCAGCATCGTCCCTTGCTGCTCCACCGTAACCGAGACCATTAAGGGCAGTCGAATTTCTTTTTCCGCAAATACATCTTCGATCGCATTTAAGGCCGCTTTAATTTGCAAGACATCTTGACAGGTTTCCACCAAGAGCAAATCCGCTCCGCCATCAATCAAGCCCTGGATTTGGGGAATCAGTGCCGCTTTCAATGTGTCGTAGTCAATGTGGCCGAGGGTGGGTAGCTTTGTGCCGGGGCCAATGGAACCTGCCACAAAGCGGGGCTTTTCGGGAGTAGAGAACTCCGCCGTACAGGATTTGGCCAGTTCCGCCGCAGTTTTATTTAAGGCATAGGCCTGATCCGCTAAACCATATTCCGCTAAGACAAAGGTGCTACCGCCAAAAGTATCCGTTTCAATGACATCTGCCCCCGCTTCCAGAAAGCGTCGATGCACGATTTTCACCGCTTCAGGTTTCGTGGCCACCAGGTATTCATTGCATCCCTCATACTCTGCTCCGCCAAAATCCTCCAGGGTCAGATTCTGAACTTGCAGATTCGTTCCCATCGCTCCATCAAAGACAATGACAGGGCGATCGGGGCTATATAAGCGATCGAGGAAGGCACTATTCATAACTCTAGTTAATCTTCTATGCGGTAATGGCTAGCAATCTATACTTAAGTTAATGCATTCAGACGGATTCTCAAAATTCAGCCCCGTATTCCGTATCCGCCCTCCTTGCAGTACCGCCAACACCTGCCAGGACTGCAGTAGCCTTGCGGGTTTACAATAATGTTTGTGAGACAGAGACATTATGATGCGAAAGTTTTGAGGATAAGCTATGCCGATCGGCCTGCCGGAATTTGCCAATAATCGGGAAAAACGCTGCCCTGTTATTTTGCTGGTGGATACCTCCGGTTCTATGAGCGGGGAACCCATTGATGAACTAAACCGAGGGCTCTCTTCTTTCAGAGAAGATGTATTGCGGGATGCCCAAGCTTCGTTGAGCATTGAAGTAGCGATCGTCACCTTTGGTGGTGAGGTTACAACGGTGCAGGATTTTGTGGGCATTCAGGATTTCCAGCCTCCTATTCTGACAACAAGCGGCAATACTCCCATGGGGGAAGCCCTGGAAGTGGCGATGGATCGAGTGGAGGAGCGCAAGCAGAATTATAAGGAAAGCGAAATTCGCTATTTTCGCCCCTGGATTTTTCTGATTACCGATGGTGCTCCTACGGATAGTTGG
>JBMTZC010000042.1:0-17825 GCA_049455215.1 Prochlorotrichaceae cyanobacterium | reverse complement strand
GTGGAGCTGTTATTGGTTCTACAACCTTCACCACCGACCTCATTAAAAATCCCCAAGGGCAAGTTTTTCAGCACATTACCCGTATCGATTCGCAAACAATTTGTACGAGCATCATTGTCGCTTGCGAACTCTCCTTTGGTGCTCAAAAACGTAATAACCCTCCATTAAGCGATCGTATTTATGATGTTCTAGAACGTATCCCTGTCCTCTCCCTCGACTTACCTACCCATAATTATTACGGTACATTGCGTCGAACTTTGGAGCAACAAGGCACCCTAATCGGGCCTATGGATCTTGATTGCTGCTCATGCTCTAAGTTTGAATTTAACATTGGTTACCAATAACACCCGTGAGTTTTTAAGAGTTCCTAACTTATCCCTCGAAAACTGGATTAGCTAACCATAAACCTAATGAGACTTAGAAACCGTTAAAATTGTCAATGAACTACCCCCACTAGAGGAGCATTAGATTATGCAAATCACGATCGAACTGCCCGATACACTCCCCCCCCAACTGATAACTCCGCCCTCAACCCTTTCCCGACGTATTCTGGAATTGTTGATTGCTGACCAATATCGTCAAGGATACCTCAGTGCTGCTCAAGTTCGACACTATCTGGGGTTCAGTAGCCGTTGGCAAACCTATGAATTCCTCAAGGCAGAACAAGCCTACTTACCCTATCCTGGAGACATTCTGGAGCAAGATCGTCAAACTTTAAATCAAGTCCTCGGTACCCCATGATTGTTGTTTCTAATACATCTCCACTCAATTACTTGATCTTGATTGAAGCGATCGATTGAAAAATTGCAACAGACTTCTTTCTGGGTATCCGATCGCTTGCTGCAAGAACTACTCAAAAAGCATCAGTAGCGATCGTTCCGCCCCAACACCTACATCCCCACCACCCCGCGCGCTACATTTTGGATTTGCTCAAACGCATCGTGCGAGTCAGCATGGAAACCCTTAAAATTGTCAATGAACTACCCGCATTAGAGGAGCGTTAAATTATGACCCCTAAACAAGAACTACTCCAAGAATTAGAAACCACCCCTCTACCCATTATCTTGCAACTGCTTCAATTTCTCCGCTTTCTTAAAGCCCAAAAGCCACCCTTAGATTTTATAGACTTTGCTGACACTGCCGCAGATATGGATAACCAGATCCAAGAGCCAATTATAACTGGCCAAAACGATCGACCACAAGATTTATCCCGCCACCTTCTAGAAATCATTACTGCTGATGCTTATAGCAGCGGTAAAATTAGCACTGCGGAAGTACGTCAAATCCTTCAGTTACCATCCCGCCTCAGCGTCCATGCCTTTCTGAAGCGGATGGGTGTCTATTTGAACTATGACGAATCTGAATTAGACAAGGATCTTCAGACCCTTAAAGAGTTCAGAGTACAATGATTGTAGTTTCTGATACTTCTCCAATTTGTTACCTGTTATTAATCAACCAAATTGACATATTACAAGCCCTTTACAACAGTATTGTTATTCCTCAGACTGTTGCAGATGAACTGAGAGCATCTGAGTCTCCGCTTGTCGTAAAACGTTGGATTGCTCAACCTCCTGATTGGCTTGAGATACAATCAATCAAAATCTCTCAAGAGTTTGAGCTAGGAAAACTTGATCCTGGTGAACGAGAAGCTATTCTCCTTGCAGAAAAACTCAAGGCAAATTTGGTGATTTTAGATGACAAAGCAGCAAGGCAAATTGCCACAGATCGTGGACTAAACATTATTGGGCTTCTGGGTATTTTGAAAGATGCTGCTCAATTTGACTTGTTGGATTTGAAAATAACATTTGAGCAATTACAAGCAGTTGGGTTCTGGGTTGCACCAAGTTTGCTAGAACGGTTACTAAAAGATAACTAATGCGTATCTCCTCCTCCAAGAAATTCAAACCCAACTCCTCCTATCAAATCAGCCGTGATAAAAATAGCGGCATCCTCAACGTTTGGGGGCGCAGCATCCCAACACCTACAACCCCGAAAACCCGTGCTATATACTAGATCCCACCCTTAGACTCAAAAGCCTTAACCATTCCTGAATCGATTGTCAAGCTACGCCAACTCCAAAAAGAGATTGCCCTACCTGCTAACAGCATCCGTGAAATGATCGAAGAAGGACGAAGATTTTAATGCAATTTGTTCTAGACTGCTCAATTTCTATTAGCTGGTGCCTAGTGGATGAAGACAACAGTTATGCCAATCAAATTTTAGAACGTATGACCCAAAATCAAGCGATCGTGCCACAAATTTGGTCGCTGGAAATGGCTAATACTTTCCTTGTAGCAGAGCGGCGTGGACGATCGCACTGTTGATTCGTTATGCTCTACAGCAATCCTGAAGGGGTTCGCTTGACTATACACATTACAAACTTATGGCGCAAATCAATTGGACTGACTGGTTGGTGGGTCTGGGGCTCAATGGTGTACTTTGGACGATCGCTTCCCTGGCTCCCAAGAAATTACTCACTCCGGCTGGCTATGCCCATGCGGTATTCCTGGGGGTTTTGGTGTGGGGTAGCCTGGGCTGGCGAGGGTATCTGGTAGTAATGGTTTATTTTTTGCTGGGGTCTGCTGTCACCCGATTGGGCATGGCCCAAAAAGAAGCTGCTGGTATTGCGGAAAAACGATCGGGAATGCGGGGCCCGGAAAATGTCTGGGGATCGGCTTTAACCGCTACCTTTTGCGCGATCGTTGCCTGGGGGGTGCAACAGTTTTATCCCCCTGGTTCGGCCCTGGTGCCAATGTTGATTTTGGGATATGTGGCCAGTTTCGCTACTAAGTTAGCCGACACGACCGCCAGTGAAGTGGGCAAAGCCTATGGTCAGCGCACTTTTTTAATTACCACCTTTCAGCCTGTGCCCCGGGGGACGGAGGGGGCCGTGAGCTTAGAAGGCACGTTGGCCGGGGTGGGGGGATCCCTTGTCATTGCGATCGTGGCCTGGAGTATTCAGTTAATTTCGCCCCTAGGGATGCTGATCTGTATTGTGGCGGCCTTTGTGGCCACCAATGCCGAGAGCGTGATTGGCGCAACCTGGCAAAATGATCTGCCGTGGCTCACCAATGAGCGGGTCAATATCATTAACACCACGATCGGAGCGATCGTGGCCATTGGGTTAGCGGCTCTGTTCTAGGATCCATCATTACCGGGACTGTCCCTCTGTATGTAAATCTCAGAGTCATGAGAGCCGCTTGATGACGCGCCCTAGGGTTGCCTTATTCCGTCCGGGTGTTGAGAACTTCTGAAATAGCTTGTCTATCGATGGACTCATCCACCACGCTTTGACGAGTATCGGTGATTAACCAATCGAGAGCGGCCGCCTGAAGATCGATCGCGGTGCCGGTTTTATCCACGCAGTAGCGCCCAAAGACCAATTTATCCACCAGGCGCACCCCGGAGCCTAGCCGGGAATATTCAAAAATGACGCTGTTATCCACCGTTGCTCCACTGCAAACCCAGCAGTTGGGGCCAATCATGCTCGGCCCAACAATCCGGGCCCCATCTTCAATCCGGGTCATGCCGCCGATATAAACGGGGCCCTGAATATCCACTTTGTCCCAGTTGACCGCAACATTTAAGCCGGTATAAATGCCGGGGGCGACTTGGTGACCGGGAATAGTTACATTTTTCACTTCTCCCAGCAGCACACTGCGAATGGCAGACCAATAGTCAGGGACTTTACCAATGTCAATCCATTCAAAGTCCATGGGAATGGCATAAAAGGGAGCCCCCTTTTCCACCAATTGGGGGAAGAGGTCACCGCCAATGTCGTAGACCTTACCGGAGGGAATGTAATTCAATACTTCCGGTTCAAAGATATAAATTCCGGTATTAATGTTGGTGCTGAGGGCTTCGTTAACACTGGGTTTTTCTTGAAACGCTTGAATGCGCCCTGAATCATCCGTAACCACGACCCCATAGCTAGAAACTTCTTCACGGGGAACGGATTTAGTAATGATGGTGGCGATCGCTCCCTTTTCGCGGTGCCATTTAACCGCTGCGGTGAGGTCTAAGTCAATGAGGGCATCGCCACACAGCACCACAAAGGTATCATCAAAAAAGGGCTGAAAATCCTGAATACGTCGCATCCCTCCCGCTGAGCCGATCGCTTCACCAATCAGTTCGCCATCGGTAATTCGTCCTTCAAAGGAGTAGGCAATCTGCACCCCAAACCGTTGACCATCCCGAAAGTAGTTTTCAATTTCATTCGCTAAATGGCTCACGTTAACCATAATTTCCGTGAAACCGTGCTGGCGAAGCAACTCCAGCAAAAATTCCATGACCGGCTTTTCCAAAATTGGAATCATGGGTTTGGGAATGGTGTAGGTAATAGGGCGCACACGGGTTCCCTTGCCCGCTGCCAGAATCATAGCTTTCATAGAAGTCTCTTAATTAAAAATTAACGATCGCTGTCATGGGGTCAAATTTAACATTTTGTGAGGCTTTGCGGCGAATGGACTCCCCTCCGTCGCGCCTGTAAACCGGTGAGGGGAACCCCCTTTCCTAGGCAAATCCTGTCGCCAGAAAATCGAAATGCCCCTGACTTAGCCAACTTATTTAGTCAAATCCCCTACTTTTTCCCGATCGTCAGCTTGTTCACTGTCAGACTGCACTAATCGTTCTAGTTCTTCCACTTCCAAGGCTTTTGGGCTGGGAGCGGTGCGGGAACTGAGCAGGGATTTGATGACAATGTACAACACGGGCACCACGAACAAGCTGAGGAAGGTGGCAAAGAACATTCCCCCAAAAACCGCTGTCCCTAAGGATTGACGGCTACCGGCTCCGGCCCCCGTGGCAATGACGAGGGGGAAAATGCCCATCAGGGTGGAAATAGCTGTCATGAGAATGGGGCGGAGGCGTTGTTGGGCAGCTTCTACGGCCGCCGAAACGATCGTTTTGCCTTCTTCTCGCAGTTGGTTGGCAAATTCCACAATCAAGATGGAGTTTTTACTGGCAAGACCAATGAGCATCACTAAGCCCACCTGTCCGTAAATGTCGTTGGGAAAACCCCGCAGGAATTGAGCCAGCAAGGCACCGAGAATGGCGAGGGGAACCGCCACCATAATGATGACGGGATCGACGTAGCTTTCGTATTGGGCAGCGAGGGCGAGGAAAACGAAGACCAAGCCTAAGCCGAAAATGAGGGGGGCTTGACCGCCAGACTCAATTTCTTCGCGGGAAAGTCCAGACCATTCGTAGCCGAAACCTCGGGGCAGGACTTTTTGTGAGACCTCTTCCATTGCCGAGATCGCGTCCCCGGAACTGGCTCCCCAGGCGGGTAATCCGTTGATTTCAATGGAGCGGGCCAGGTTGTAGTGGTTAATGGTTTGGGCCCCGGTACTGGAGGTGAGGGTGACGAGACTGCCGAGGGAAATCATTTCGCCACTGTTGGAGCGCACATAGAGCCGATCGACATCTTGGGGATCGTTGCGGAAAGGCTCGTCCGCCTGGACATAGACCCGGTAGTTGCGCCGCGCCAGGGTAAAGTCGTTGACGTAGCGGGAACCCAGGTAGGTTTGCAGGGTACGGTAAATATCGTCAATGTTGACATCCAAGGCCTTGGCACGACGGCGATTCACTTCCACCTTGAGTTGAGGACTGTTGGCGGAGAAGGTGGTAAAGGCCACCATTACCTTGGGATGCTCCATCGCTCCCTGGATCACACTGCCGGAGGTTTGCACCAACTCATCTAAACTGAAGGTGCCCCGCCGATCCTGCAACTGGTATTGAAATCCACCAAAGCTACCCAGGCCCCGGACGGCAGGGGGGTTAATGGGTAAAATTCGAGCTTCAGTAATCGACAGAAGCTGTTCTTGAACGCGGGCAATCACCGCTAGAGCAGACTGATTGGGACTGGTGCGCTCCGACCAGGGTTTGAGGGGGACAAAGACCACACCGTTGTTGGAACTACTCCCACTGAACCCAAAGCCCCCGACGGCGAAGGTGGCCCGCACTTCCGGTTGGGGCAGCAGAATCTCTTCAATTTTTTGCATGACTTCCCGGGTGTAGCTTAAGCCCACGCCCTGGGGCCCACCGACAATGACAATGAAGTAGCCCTGGTCTTCATCGGGCAGAAAGGCTCCGGGCACCATACCGTAGAGTCCGTAGGTGCAGGCCAGCAGGGTGGCAAAGCCGGCCACAACGAGCCAGCGCAGTTTGACTAAGCCCCCCAGGATGCCGCCGTACAGACCTTGAGTCCAAACTAAGAAGTCGTTGAACCGATCGAAGCACCAGCCAATGGCTCCGGTATGGTGGTGGTTCCGGAGCAGGAGGGCTGAAAGGGCGGGGGTTAGGGTTAGGGCATTAAAAGTGGAAACAGCAATAGAAAAAGCGATCGTCAACGCAAATTGACGGTAGAGCGCCCCCGTAGTGCCGGGAAAGAAGGCAACGGGCACAAATACCGCCATCAGCACGAGGGAGGTGGCAATGACCGCCCCCGTCAGACTCCGCATGGAAGCGATCGCTGCACTTTTGGCATCCAGACCTTCTTTAATACGGCGAGAAATATCTTCAACGACAACGATCGCATCATCCACCACCATGCCACTGGCCAAGGTCAGACCGAAGAGGGTGAGGCTATTAATGGAAAAGCCAAAGAGTTTGACAAAGGCAAAAGTCCCAATCAGGGAAACGGGAATCGTAATGGCGGGGATCACCGTGCTCCAGCCATCTTGGAGGAAAATGAGGATCACCACAATGACCAAGCCCACCGCTTTGAGGAGGGTACTCACCACCTCCTTCATGGACTGCTCAACGTAGTCTGTGGTATCAAACCCCACATCGTAAGCAATGCCCTCGGGGAAGTTGGCCGCTAATTCCTTCATCTTGGCTTTGACACCTTGGGCCACCTCTAGGGCATTACTGCTCGGCAGTTGAAAGATCCCAAGACCCACGGCTTCCTTACCGCGAAAACGCACAAAGGTATTGTAATTTTCTGAACCCAGTTCAACCCGTCCCACATCCTTGAGTTGTACCAGATTGCCGTTCTCGCCCCGACTGATGACAACTTCCTCAAAGTCTTCCACACTGGTGAGGCGACTATCTCCCCGCAGGTCAATCTCGTAGCCCTGTTCGTCACTGACTGGAGCTTGGCCAATACGCCCCGCACTGGCTTGCAGGTTTTGCTCCCGCAGAGCAGTAATCACATCATCGGCAGTGAGTTGACGACTGGCCAAGCGATCGGGGTTGAGCCAGATACGCATGGCATACTTGCGTTCCCCAAAAATACGAATATTGGCGACCCCTGGCACCTGCTTCAGGGCATCAACAATATAAAGATCTGCATAGTTACTGAGGAATGTGCTGTCGTAGCGATCGTCCTCACTATAAAACCCCAACCCCAGAAGAATATTATTAGACTGCTTACTGACACTCACCCCGGATTGTACCACTGACTCCGGCAATTGAGGCTCCACAACGGAAATCCGGTTTTGTACGTCCACCGCCGCCACGTTCTCATCCCGATCCGCCGCAAAGGTTACCGTAATGGCACTACTGCCATCATTACTGCTACTGGAGGTCATGTAGCGCATCCCCTCCACCCCATTAATGGCCCGCTCCAGGACATTGGTGACGGAATTTTCCACCGTTGCCGCATCAGCCCCGATAAAGTTAGCGTTGACCGTAACCTGCTTGGGGCTAATGTCCGGGTACTGGGCAATGGGCAAGGTGGGAATACAAATCAGACCGATCAACAGGGTTGCTAAGGCGCAAACGCTGGTGAACACCGGACGCTTGATAAAAAAGTTGACAAACATGAGGGGGGAGGAGGAGAAGGAAGCTTAAAAAAAGCTAAAGCCATTGCTACTATAACGAATCTCAGCAATTTCATGGGATCCGTGCTGGACAACTAAATAGCAATCTAATTCTGTGTCCCTTGAGTGATGATAGTCCGCCATAATCTCAAGAGAAGGGCAAGCGAATAGGCAAGACCTTCTTCGATTCTGATCTGCTCTATGTCCGTGGCGGTGATGGGGCAAAAGTGACCGACTAACGTGAAGGTTAGTCGGTGCTAGGGGCGTTCGGAGCAGATTTAACTCGACTGAGTCAAGCTGACCAAATATCGTTCTGTGGTGGGGGATAAATAGGCACCGGCAAATTGAGCATCCTCAGTTTTTGCGCCCAGCAAATTCACGTCTTCTAAGTTTGCATTGCTAAAGTCGGCACCGGATAGGTTGCTCCATTTCATTGAGGCGCGGGAGAGCTTTGCCCCTGAAAAATCAGCACCATGAAGATCGGCTTTGGAGAGATCGGATCCTCGTAAGTAAGCCTCGCGCAAACTAGATTGGGCTAAGTTAATACCTTGTAACTGAGCACCATTGAGTTTAACTTCTCGCAAATCCGTTGTACTCAAGTTTAAGCGCTCTAGGTCAATGCCATTCATATAGGCCCCGCGTAAGCGCACCCCATGAAGGAAGGTTCCACTCAAGGTTGCTCCACTTAACCTGGCCCCTTCTAAGTTGGCCCAATTTAAGTTGGCTCCTGAAAGATCGGCGCTGCGTAAATTTATACCCTGTAAATTACTACTGCAGAGATTGGCGCGGTGCAGATTGGCACCCCGGAGGTTAGCATCACAGAGCAAAGCACCGGTCAATTTAGCCCGTGAAAGATTGGCTTTGACGAGAAAACTGCCACTTAAATCAGCTTTGGTGAGGTCAGCTTCTGCTAAACACCCTTCCCCGAGTTTGAGGTAGCGCAAATTTGCCCAATTCAAAAAGGCCTCTGTTAAGTTAGAGCGCAATAAAAAGGCCCGACTGAGATCGGCTCCCATTAAATTGGCACCACTCAGGTTGACTTCGATGAGGGTAATGCGGTGTAGGTTGGCTCCCTGTAAATCCACGCCAGAAAAGTCCCGCTGACCATACTCATAACGATCCATTAGCTCTTGAATGTCCATGCCCACCTGAATCCTCCCCTATTGAACATAAGGCTCATCTCCTACGATAAGGGGTTAGAGCAAAGGACGGAGAGTTTGATACAAATATTCAATACTGTACTAAGGCTACGTAAGTATGATGAAGTTTTGTAATTAGCTCATGGCTAACATCCGTTCAATGGGTTGAAGTGCGGCCAGACGGGTGGCTTCAGGTAAGGTAATTTCAGGAGAGCGCGTTTGCATCGCAAGATAGAGTTTCTCAAGGGTGTTTAAGCGCATGTGGGGACATTCATTACAGGCACAATTATTCAGGGGTGGTGCAGGAATAAAGGTTTTCTCGGGCATGGCTTTTTTCATTTGATGCAAAATGCCGGGTTCTGTAGCAACAATGAAGGCTGCACTAGAGCTTTGGCGGCTATAGTTCAGTAAGGCAGTGGTTGAACCAATAAATTTGGCATGGCGTAGCACGGTCTGTTCACATTCCGGATGGGCAATAATTTCCGCTTCGGGATGCGTGATTGTTAGCTCGATCATTTTCCGTTCAGAAAAAGTTTCATGAACCATGCAGCTTCCTTCCCAGAGCACCAACTCACGCCCGGTTTGTTCCATTACATATCGTCCCAGGTTTCGATCGGGGGCAAAAATAATGGGCTGGTCTTCGGGAATTTGATTGACAATTTTAACGGCATTGGAACTGGTACAAATAATGTCGCTCAGGGCTTTGATTTCAGCGGAACAATTGATATAAGAAATGACTAAATGATCGGGGTACGATCGCTTAAAGTCAGCGAAGGCATCTGGAGGACAACTATCGGCAAGGGAACATCCTGCATCTAAGTCGGGCAGGAGCACGAGTTTGTCTGGATTGAGAATTTTGGCCGTCTCTGCCATAAAATGCACACCGGCAAAGACGATTACATCGGCATTGGTTTGGGCAGCCTGTTGGGATAGCCCTAGGGAGTCCCCAATATAATCAGCAACGTCCTGAATATCGGGATCTTGATAGTAGTGCGCCAGAATAACGGCATTGAGTTCATGCTTGAGGGTGTCGATCGCGTCAAAGAGATCCGTGGGCAGGGTTGGGCGTGGCGTGGCAGCGGTGAACATGGGCGGAGTCCAGGGTAGAAAGGTTCTGTCAAGGAATTATAGTCGATTTTACCATTATTTAGATTATTGATGATCCCTCACAGTCCAAAGAGTCCGCTACTCATCACCAAGCAATCGTTTTGGCATGGGGTCAGGATGGTCAAGATGCCTGCTTGCCGGGCTGTATGCCACCCAAAACAAGGCTCTTAGCCCCCTTCTCGTTTAGGGCACTATTCGGGAAAATCTAGTCCAAAAATAGTCCATGTTTTTACTGTTGACCTTGGAAGTCTTTCTGGAAAAGAGTTCTATGGTATGACCTTTTGCGTATCCCGCAGAAGGTCAAAAGTTATCCCACCAGCTTCAGAAGCCCCTGTAAGGTCTTCTGAAACGATCGACCGCAATGGATCGCAGAGCCGTTTTTGCCCCGGTAAATTAGGCATTTCATAGGGTATCCCCAAAGGAAATTCTTGAGTGAATTTTTATCTCATAGTATCTTATGGGACTCATTTCAGGACTTAGGTTGAGACTTTTAATCTCTTTTAAGACTAAAACTATTGCAGTCTGGCTGACCCAAAAGTAGCGTTGAATTGGCGGCACCAAATCGCAGCCGACTGAAAATCATCTAAATTCAAATCCTCTGGAATGACATAACTTTGAGCGCCGCTATAGGCCTGCAATGCCTCCAAAACCACATAGTCCCCTTCCTCAATCCCGTGGGCTGGAGGGGTAGTTGAGCCAATCACATCAGGCGATCGGTGCAAAATCACGAATAAATCCGGGCCGGAAGTAGAGGTTTCAAAGGCTTCATCTAATTCAAGAAGGCGTTGCTCATCCTTCTCAATGATGCTAACTGTCCCAGAAGTGGGATACTCCCCCTCTACGAACGAGCCCGATCGGAGAATGGTGAAGCCCTGTTCAGCCTGAGTTTCAGTACTTTCAGGGGTTGGACTCTCCGCCAAACTAGAACTCGCGATCGTACTCTCAGGCGTTGGATTGGTGGCGGAACTGGGGGCTGGCGAGGAATTGCAGCCCATCATCAAAATACTCGTTACGCCCATCAGGGGAAGAAAAAAATTACGTTTCATGGGATCTAAAAACCTCAAAGTCTTGATCTTCACTACTGTCTATCCTAAAGGACACCTCACTTCATGGTGGTGGGAGCTTTACCGCCAAAATAAAAAGCCAGAGTAATCTGGCTTCTAAGGAGGCTTGAGGCAGGATAGAGAGGACAAGGACTATCCCGTTGATGTTGATGTTCAATGCGAGGATTCAATTCAACAGAAGAAAAGAATGTAAGAGAAGAGTAGCCTCAGCGTAGTCAAAAGCTACTCTTTCCTTAAGGGTTCCGCTGACATCGGAAAGAGGGCTGTTATACATCATAAATGCGGCTTTCGGGCGCATCAGGATTTTCTAAGCAGTACTGCTCAAAACCAGAAAGCGGAGGGAATTTGGCTTGGGCTTTTTGCAATTCCTCAACGTTTTCCCAAGCGATCGCAATTTCAACTTGACCCTCTTGATACATAGCAGTCAAGCGGCGGGCATGTTCTAGAGCAGCCTTCAATCTATTGCTCAGGGAGGGCTGACGATCGCTGCGGGGGGTAGTGACTTGAGCTTCAGTTTGAGTAGTCGTGGGGTTGATTTCTAAAACGGTAAGAACTTGAGACATGATTTGGTTCCTCTGTGTGAGTGCTGTGTTTGACCTGTCTCTAAACTATAGATAACTCAAGTAAATAGCAAGGTCTTTTACATATAAGTATTTTCTATGTCTCATCAGGTTTTCTAACCATACCCCAAGTCGATCGAAACGATCGCCGGATTTCAGGCTGAGGCAGCCGGATTGCAGCAACGAGTCTTAGCCAGAATTGTGTCTTTTTAGAGATTTCAAGACTCATAATAGGACTTATAGTGAGACATAAAGTCTTATTTAAGATAAGTACTGAAGCATTCTCCGGTAAAGCAATTGCTCTGCAGCGGAAAAGCCAGGCAGATTGATCGCGTCCCGATCGTGCAAGCTGGACTGAAAAAATATTCTCATTTGAGTCTTATTGGTCGCATTATCAGTCTTTTTATAAGTCTCAAAAAATAAGATGAGATAAGATTGACTTGTGTCAGAGTTCACCAGTCCATTTCACTTGGGAATCCGTTTCTGGAGGAAGACCAGTTGTTCGTGGCAATTGTGCTGACTTAGAAGCGTTACCCAGAACGGCTCGGTGCCACGAGTTCTAGTCTTAAGTGATGGCATACCCTAGACCTCAAGAAGGACTCTCACTTGAGTCTTAACTGTCTTGTTGTTAGTCTCTTTATGAGTCTCTTGGTATCGTATTAAGAATATTTTCTTAACCCCTGAGCCGTTATCAAGCTCCTACCCCTCAAACTGTCTCCCAATAGGCTCTTGACTCAAAACTAGAACTTTTCAGAATTGCCACAGGGTACCTCAAAAAATTCCATAATCCCCCGCAAGAATAGGGATTGTGTTGGGGGGTGCAGCCGCCCTATCGCTTTACTGGAAAGACACAGCCCTCAAAACTTAAAACTTAAACCAGCCCTTAAAACTTCTCCTGGCAATACGCTAAGATGCTGGAGGACTAGATTTCCCTCATCCGTAAACCAAAAGGAGTCGGACTTTGCCTACCTTGGGTGTCAATATTGATCATGTTGCAACGTTACGCCAGGCCCGTCGCACTGTAGAACCGGATCCAGTAGCCGCAGCAGTGTTTGCTGAGTTAGCTGGGGCCGATGGCATTACGGTGCATTTGCGGGAAGATCGGCGACACATTCAGGAACGGGATGTGCAAATTCTCCGCCAGACAGTACGGACACACCTCAACCTGGAAATGGCCGCTACGGATGAAATGGTGTCTATTGCCCTAGCCCTCAAACCCGACTATGTAACCTTAGTCCCGGAGCGTCGAGAAGAAGTAACCACCGAAGGGGGTTTAGATGTCGTTAGTCAAAGCGATCGTCTCGGCACAGTAGTAGAGACCCTGCAAGCCGCCAATATTCCCGTTAGCTTATTTATTGATCCGGACTATGCTCAGGTGGAAGCCTCCGCCACCATCAAAGCCAAGTATATCGAACTCCACACCGGACGCTATGCAGAAGCCACCGGCTCAGAGCAGCATCAAGAGTTGCAGCAGATTGCCCGTAGCCTCCGGAAAGGGAAAGAATTCGGCTTAGGCATTAACGCCGGCCATGGTTTGACTTACCAAAATGTCCAGCCCATTGCCCAACTAGAAGGCATGGAGGAACTCAACATTGGACATTCCATCATCAGCCGAGCGGTTTTGGTGGGACTAGAGCGGGCGGTGCGAGAAATGAAGGCGGCTATGACCGGAGCGGTAACAGAAGCCATGTTAAAGACTTTAGTCTTTCGTTAAGTAACCCATGACTCCAACGGAACTTATTTGGGCCTTTATCGGTTTGCTCCTCACCATTGGGGGGACTTGGATTGAAGCATCTATTGCTACTCCAGCCTGGGTGTGGAACCCTGACGGCATCCAGATCTATGCCTTGGGAACCTCCTTTCAGTTAGCCGCCGTCTTTCTCGTCAGTTGTGCAGGGGGCCGCAATCCAGGGGTTTTATCCCAAATTGCCTACATTATTTTGGGGCTCACCTGGCTACCTATTTTTACCAGCGGGGGGGGACTGGACTATATTCACGAAGCCAGCTTTGGCTATTTATTAGGATTTATTCCCGCTGCCTGGGTTTGTGGAACGATCGCTTTTGAGGAACCGTTGCGCTTGGAATCCCTCGCCTTGAGTTGTTTAGCGGGATTGGGCACCATCCACGGCGTTGGCCTCCTTTATTTGCTCATTGGAACCCACTTGAGTTGGTTAATCTCCGATACCATCCCCCTCTGGCGATCGTTGCTAAGCTATAGTCTCTATCCCTTACCGTCTCAACTTGCGATCGTGTGTGCCACCAGTGTCGTCGCCTACGGAATTCGACAGATTTTGTTTTACTAAGTTTTACTAAAGAGGAGATAGCGATCCAAATAGAGCACCTATAGAGCAACTTCTATCGTCATCTTAGTTCCCCCCTATCCCCTAATTCCTACCCTCTAACTCCTATGGCTCGTCGTCCTGCTCGTAATCCCAACCCTTCACGATCCAACTACCCCAGCACAGCAGAACCCCGATCGGGTCTCAGTTTGAATCCTGCCACCCTGGGCATTTTAGGCGGTATTTTTATTGCCGGAGTTGGCGTGGGGATTGCCTTTAGTTCCTCCACCAATTTCACCCCCGAAAACGTGGTAAGCCGGGAAGCGATCGATCGGGCGGCCCCCAATCCAGAACTCTGTGCCCAATATGGAGCCAGTTCCATTGCCGTAGATGTGCGGATGTTTGTGACCCTCAACCCCTTCAATGCCTATGTGGCCCAGCCCACCATGCGCCCCGGCTGTGTCTTACGTAGCAACAACTGGTCAATCCTAGAGCAACGGGGTTTAGTCTCCAATCAAGATGTGCGGGAATGTAAAAACCGGATGAATACCTTTGGCTTTGTGGGGGCACTAGAGGCAGAGCCCGAGATTGAATGTATCTATCAAAATGATGCCGCTAAAAATCTCTTCCTCGATCGTGGCATTGATGGCGCACCCCCAGAATCCGAGCGATTCTAAACCCCGCTTATTCTGATACCGGAAGCCTTATGGGACAGTTAAAACCCTGGCAACTGATTTTAATTACCTTGCCCCCCGCCACGATCGTCCTTGCCGTGATTTTGATCGCAAGCTGGCAGTTACATACCTGGGGACTCAATTGGTTGTGGGGGATTTTCATTTTAGTGGGAGTGCTCTGGCGAGTCCTGCTGGCCCGCTGGCTCCGTTCCCTCACCCCTCCAACGGATGCCCTAGATTACTCCGCAGAACGACTCCGGGAACTCCAAGCCACTATAACTACCGCAGAAGTCCAGTCCCAAGACATTGAAGCGGTGTTAAAGAACATCATTCAGCAAAGTCGTAGTGACTTGCCCCTCTGGGAAGACTGGAACACCTTTTGGTTCCGTTGCCAAACCCTCGTGAGTGCCGTTGCCGGGCTGTACCATCCCACCGTCAAATATCCCCTCCTCAATATTTATATTACCCAGGGCTATAGCTTAATTCGCGGTACAGTAGACGACCTCGATCGCTGGCTCCATCAGCTTTCCCCTTTACTCAACCAACTCACCATTGGTCAGTTATATGAGACCTATGAGCGCTATCAACAGTGGAGCCCCTGGATTCGTAAAGCCCTCTGGGTCAGTGGCTGGGTTCGCTGGGTCGTTAACCCCATTGCTGCGATCGTTAGTACGGCTAGCCGCCGCTATAGCCTAGATGCCAACCAACAGTTACTGATCAATTTTGGTCAACTCCTGCGGGAAGCAGCCCTCAGAACTCTTTGCCAGCAGGCCGTAGCTCTCTATAGCAACACGGGTAATTCCAGCAGCAGTTCTAGTAATACAACAGCTACAGCAACGGAGACCGCTGTTGTCACCCCACTCCAAGCCCAACGAGAGAACACAGCTTCTACTCAGGAACTACAACAAGCTATCCACAAAATCCTTTCCCAGGCAAAGTCTCCAGCCCAGGAACCCCTCAACATTTTAGTTGTGGGACGGACCAGTGCGGGCAAAAGTAGTCTCATCAACAGCCTCTTTCTCGAAGCCCTCGCCCAAGTCGATGTGTTGCCCAGTACGGAAACCCTCCAGACCTATCGGTGGGAGTTGGAACTGGCGGGAGAAGCAGTAGAAGCCCTACACCTCTGGGATACCCCAGGATACGAGCAGATTAATAACCCCCAACTCCGGCAACAGGTCTTAGACTACGGGACTGAGGCAGACCTCATCTTACTCGTCACGCCCGCCTTAGACCCGGCCTTGCAAATAGATTTAGATTTTCTCCAAGACCTCAAGGCTCAGTCTCCTGACGTTCCCATCATTACCGTCGTGAGTCAGGTCGATCGTCTCCGTCCCTGGCGAGAATGGCAGCCCCCCTACCACTGGGAAACGGGCGATCGTCCCAAGGAAGTCAATATTCGAGAAGCCGTCGAATATCGTGCCCAGGCTTTTGGATCCCTCACTGCCCTCGTGCTGCCCGTAGTGACCTATGATCCAACCACCCAGCGATCGGACTGGGGGCTGGATGAATTAGCACTGGCCTTAGTAGACTCCATCAGCCCAGCGCAACAACTTAAACTTGCTCGCTTTCTCAAACATCAAAATGCTCAGAGTTTAGCCGCCGCTAAAATTATCGATCGCTATAGCCGCCAGATGGCAACGACCCAAGGGGTAACCGCCTTAATGAAAGAACCAACCCTCAAATTTATTTCCACCCTCTACACTGGAAATCCTGAATGGGGCATGATTCTCGCGGATCAAATTCCCGTAGAACAACTCCCCACCGTTCTCGGCAAATTGCAAATGTCCTATGAATTGTTAGCCCTCTTTCAGCAAAACCTCGAAAGCGATCGTTTCGGTGCCAAATCTTTCAATATTGCCAGTACCCTCAGCAAAATTCTCCCCCTCTTACTCACTCCCCAAATTCCTCCCGAGCAGAGCGCCAGAGCCCTCGGTACCCTAATCATCGAATACTGCCTGCAAGGTTTAAATCCCGCTCAAATGAACGATCGTTTTCAACAATTACTCAAGACAACTCAAGGCTAAAAATCACGGCTTCGCTCCTTGAGTTTGTAGTGAGGGCTTTAGCCCTCAACAAGTTCAGTTTAGCTCCCGATGAGCGGCGCGGGCGGTTGAGCCGCCCGACACAATGTATCAAGTGTTCATCAAGATACCCTTTCGATCAGAAAGGGTTCAACTTATACCGGAATCCGTTCCAGTAACACCGGACAATTTGCATTGATCCGCACATAATCAGAGGTAGAACCGCCCACCAAACGATCGAGATCCACTAAACTCTTAGCAATAGAAGGACGGCGATCGGGAGAGCCAAGAATGATCAGATCAGACTTTGTTTCTTCTGCAACATCACAGAGAATAGGCCCCGGTTTCCCTGTACTGCTAAAGCATCGGTAAGAAATTCCAGACCGCTTCACCCGCTCGATCGCTGTGGCTAAAACGGGATCATCCTCTGCCTTACTGTAAGCATCTCTAGAACCCGCATGGGTTAAGACAATTTGTCCCCCTTGCAAACCACTGGCTAAAAAGAGCGCTAAATTTAAACAACGTTGGGTAGAGTCAGACTTATCGATCGCCACTAAAATGCGACCAATGCGCTTCACAAAAATGTCATCCTTCACCAAGAGCATGGGGCGAGAAGACAACTGGAACACATACTGGCTCACAGAATTTTCCAAAATGGCCCGTAATTTTTGCAGCCCCCGGGACCCCATCACAATCAGATCCGTTTCAATCTCATCTGCGACAGCACAGACCACATCCTTCGGATCCCCTTGGCGTAGCATCGTGAGGACATTAGTCGGATCCAGGTGGGTAGACTGAATCGCAGAAGCCAGGATTTTTGCCCCTTCCTCCCATTTCTCCGACAGGGCTTCAGGGGTAATCTGAGGCGGAACCGCATGGAGTAACGTCACCTTTGCAGACTTGAGTGCCGGAATTTCCAGCAACATTCTCAACATGGCTTCTGTTTGTCCTGTTCCCGAGTCTGCCAACAGGATTTTGTTAATCATAAAAGTACCAGTGTGTATAAGTGTGCGTTAGCCTGAGCATACACCTTGACTGCTTCATAACCCCCTAGAACTTTACAAGATGATACGTTTTTCTGGCTACCAACTTAAGGCGGAAGAGGGGCGGCGCGGAGCACCGCACTCTTCCATTAAATTTTTCCGCTTTCAGTGGAAAGCCGTTTTTCTCGGCAGCAAGGTTATTCTCTCCCACTAGCACAAAAGCATCATTACCGCT
>JBMTZC010000041.1:0-17946 GCA_049455215.1 Prochlorotrichaceae cyanobacterium | reverse complement strand
TTCGACAATTTTCCGGTAGTAATCCCTAGTCCATGCGGAGTAATAATCTGTCTGGATCCTCAAGGTTTAGCCCGCGCCCTCACCGGAGATTTTGCCGGAGCTGTCGATCGGACTCATGCACGATCGCAAGCGAACAACCCTCAGCCGGTCAATTTCAGCAATGTTCTAGAGATGTTCTATGATGATACCCATGAGGAACCGGGTGCTATTCCAGCTTTCCCTTGGCCCTTGGCGTTCCTGAGATTATACGTCTGCCCGGACTTCTGGACTCTTTAAACTCTAACCCTCCATGGCTACCCAGCATTGTCTTGCCAGCGATCGTCCTACAGATCTGTTACCGGAACGAATACCGAAACATGTTGCCGTGATTATGGATGGCAATGGTCGCTGGGCTGCTCAGAGAGGTCTGCCGCGTATTGTGGGACACCGCAAGGGGGTCGAAACTTTAAAGTCTTTGCTGCGCTGTTGCGATCGCTGGGGCATTGAAGTTTTAACCGCCTATGCCTTTTCTACGGAAAACTGGGGCAGACCTACGGCGGAGGTGGATTTTTTGATGGCGTTGTTTGAGCGGGTCTTGCGGCGAGAACTCAATGAACTCTTGGCGGAAAATGTCCGGATTCGCTTTGTTGGCCAATTAGCGGAACTGCCGGAATCCCTCCAGACGGAAATTTGTCGGGCGATGAGGGAAACGGAACATAATAAGGGCATCTGCTTTAATGTGGCCACCAACTATGGTGGTCGTCAAGAAATTATTCAAGCTTGCCAGGCCCTGGCTCAGCAGGTTCAGGCGGGAACCTTGGCTCCGGAGGACATTACGGAGGCCCGCTTTGCTCAACATCTCTATACCCAAGATGTTGGGGATCCTGACCTGTTAATTCGGACGAGTGGTGAAATGCGAATTAGTAACTTTCTGCTCTGGCAATTAGCCTACTCAGAAATTTATGTGACTTCCACCCTCTGGCCAGATTTTGACCAAGAGGAGTTTCATCAAGCCTTAATTGCCTATCAGCAGCGCCACCGTCGTTTTGGGAAACTTTAGCTTATGGACCCGAACACAATTTTGTTTTGTCGTTTAGATGGCTCAACTTTGCAGGGGCGGGAGCAGCGCCGTTTACTGTGTTTGGAGGAAAGTGGTTTACTCTCCCTCAGTTCTCCCCCGCTGCTACGGGAGTTACTGGAAACGGCTACCAATCTTTTAGATTTTCCCCTGGCCTGGATTGGCTTGATGGAACTGAATGTGCTGCGGCTGCAATGTACCCTGGGGCTGAGTGAACTTGGCTTAACCCATAATCTCTCCCAGCAGCGATCGTTACCCCGTTTAGATAGTTTTTGTACCTATGTGGTGGATAGTGAAAAGGCGTTAATCATTGAAGATACCTTTGCTGATCCGGTGTTTGCCGAATCTCCCCTCGCCCACACCTATGGTATCCGCAGCTATTTAGGTGCGCCCCTAATTTGGACGAATGAGGAGCAAGAGTGTTATTGCCTGGGAACGATCGCGCTGATGGATCGAACCCCCCGCCGCTTGTTACCTAGCGATCGGCAATGGATTCAAGTTTTATCCCGCTGGTGCATGAGTGAATATGGTTTAGCCAGTGCCTTCACCACGCCGCCAGGTTCCTCCAATGCTCGGGGCTCTAACGAAGGGGAAGCGGTAAGTCTTTCGGAAGCTCAAATCCGTTTGCAAACCATTCATGATCTCACCCAGTCCTGCCACAATCCCATGACGGCGATTTTGGGCATGACCCGCATGTTAGAGCAGGAAATTTATGGCAGCCTCACCCCCAAGCAACGGGAATACGTAGAAGTCATTGGCCAAAGTAGCCAAACCCTCTTATTACAAGCCCAGGAAATCCAAAGCCTCTCGACCCTGCCCAAACGCAATGCCCAGCACAGTATTTTGCCCACGGATTTGGGGCTCGTTGCCCAGAATTTAATTCAACAACTCACACCGATCGCCCAGGAAAATAATATTGACTTAGACTTTTCCACGGAGCCCACCGAGGATCAATGGTATGGCGATCCTGAACAGATCCGACAAATTTTGAACCATCTCCTCCAGGGGGTCATTACCCTCACTCAGGACCCCGGTACCTTGCATTTGCATCTCTCCTATCCCCCCCATCAGATTAAATTTACCCTCTGGTTTTTGAGTCTGTGGGTGGATGATCCCCATCCCAATAAGGATCCGGACGCAGAGCCAGAACTGGAGCCAGATTTCCCGCCTCCCCTGCCTTTGAGGTTGACCTATTGCAAACAGTTGGTGGAAAAGTTAAAGGGGACTTTTACGATGGAAAGTCCAGAGGACATGGGTAAGCGCTATACGGTAATCTTGCCCCAAACAGAATCGTAACGAATATGACTGAATATGATGCGATCGTGGTGGGGGCTGGTGCGACGGGGGGAGTGGCGGCCCAAACCTTAGCGGAGCGAGGGTTGTCGGTGTTGGTGCTGGATGCCGGGCCCCAACTCAAGCCAGGGGTAGTCTCTCAGGGCAAAATTTGGCAAGGCTTACAGCGGTTGGTTAATCTAGTCAGCCAACGCCAGTCCTATCAAGCCCTGCACCCAGGCTACTGGAAAGCCAATCCTCGTTTGTTTGTCAATGAACAGGACAATCCCTATTCCACCCCGCCGGATCGACCCTTTTACTGGATTCGGGGCCGCCAAGTGGGGGGACGGAGTTTAACCTGGGGGGGGATTACCCTGCGCCTCTCCGATTACGAATTTAAGGCGGCCAAAGCGGATGGCTATGGCGAACCCTGGCCCGTGAGTCATCAAGAACTGGCCCCCTACTATGCCCAGTTAGAGCGTTTTTTTCAGGTTCAGGGCAACCGCGATGGGCTCCCCCAGTTACCGGATGGGGAGTATGCCGCTATTCCCCACCTCACCCCCGCTGAAACCTATTTACAAAGCCAAGTTCGCCAAATGGGGGGCGATCGGCAGTTGATTGTTTCCCGAGGCTTTGCCCTGCATCGCCAAAAAGGAATCTGGCCGCGCTCCTCCAGTTTAGGTTCCACTCTGCAAACGGCTCTGAGTACCGGCAAAGTGACCATTCAAGCGGATGCGGTGGTCAGTCATCTCATTTTTAACCCCAAAACCCGCCAAGCGGAGGGGGTGGAATATGTGCATCGCCAAGAGAAAACCCTGCATGGGGTCAAGGCGAAGCTCATTGTTCTCTGTGCCTCTACGATCGAGTCCGTGAGGATCTTGCTCCACTCCACGGAACACTATCAACCGGGGGGCTTAGTCAACGCTTCGGGGTTATTGGGACGTAACCTCATGGATCATGTCTCCACCATGCAATTTTTTAGCCTGCCCCAGTTTCGCCAACCCTCTCCTGTTTTTGACCTCTCGGGCTGCGATAGCTTTTTTATCCCTCGCTTCTCTAATTTGGCCGGAACTACCGAGGACTTTTTGCGGGGGTATGGCATCTGGGGCGGCATTCAGCGGGTGGATATTCCCCCCCTCCTCAGCCAAGTGGGCAACGAAGCGATCGGCTTTCTGGTGGGCTGTGGTGAAGTGCTCCCCCATTTAGACAATCATGTTAGTCTCAGCCGCGATCGGGTGGATGCCTGGGGCATTCCCGTTGCCCATATCGACTTTACCTGGCGAGACAATGAGCAGCGCATGTTAGCCCACATGCAAGAACAGATTCAAACCCTGATCCACCAAATGGGGGGGCGTGCCCTCCATCTTTCTGAACTGTTACGCGCCCCCTTGATGGGGGGAATATTGAACCGCATTGAAGAGCGATCGATGGCGGCGGCTCGTCCGGGCTATTACATCCATGAAGTAGGGGGGGCTCCCATGGGAACCTGCCCCGAGAATTCTGTGGTCAACGCCCTGAACCAATGCTGGGAATCGCCCAATGTCTTGGTGGTGGATGGAGCCTGCTGGCCCTCCTCCGGTTGGCAAAACCCCACGTTGACGGAAATGGCCATCACGGCTCGGGCCTGTCAGTTGGTTCGGCTAGAATGATAGGGGTAAAGAGGCGATCGGAAAATTAGCGATCGACTAAGGACGCTAGTGGGCTGTTGAGTTCTGTTGAGGTAAGCCAATGTTAAATGTCACGGTTGATGATCTTCAGCGCGATCCGCTCAAGTATCTGAATCAAGTAGAGGCGGGCGAGACATTGGTCATTTTTAGATCTGAAAAACCCATCGCTGAACTGAAACCGTTTGTCAATAGTAAGCAACTACGACCATTTGGACTCTGTGCAGGTGAGTTTACCGTCCCAGATGATTTTGATGCTCCCCTCCCTGAAGATTTAATCAACGCATTCGAGGGGAAATGAGAATTTTGCTGGATACGCATATCTTTTTGTGGTTTATTAGTGGCAATGCCCAGTTGTCAAGGAATGTTCGAGATGCAATTCGCGATCCAGACAATGAGGTCTACCTGAGTGTAGTTTCTGTCTGGGAAGCAATTGTCAAATACCAGTTGGGTAAGCTTCCTTTACCAGAGCATCCCGAAACGTACTTACCCCAACAGCGCGATCTTCATCAAATTGCCAGTCTTGCTCTTGAGGAAAGTAGCGTGCTTCAATTAGCTAAACTGCCGCCATTGCATCGTGATCCATTTGACAGAATGCTTATCTGCCAAGCATTACACAATAGCCTGATAATTGTGACCGTAGATTCAGCCGTTCGTGCTTACCCAGTCAGCTTTATGTAACAGCACAGCCAAACTTCACCACTCTAGCCGGCTAATTGTTTCAGATTTTCCCCCGTAATCCGACAGGTGTACCAGTCTGGCAAGACCTCCGCCCCCATCCGTTGATAAAAGCTAATCGCCGTATCATTCCAGTCTAAAACCCGCCATTCAAAGCGGCCGTAATTCCGCTCCACCGCAATTTCCGCAAGATATTGAAAGAGCGATCGACCTACCCCTTGGTTGCGATATTCCGGCAAAACAAAAATGTCCTCCAGATACAGCCCCGCCTTCATTTCAAAAGTAGAGTAGTTGGGAAAAAAGATGGCAATGCCCACGGGAAGCTGATTCAGCTCCGCCAAAACCGCTTCCAGGGGAGGGCGACCAGAACGGGGGGGACCAAATAAATGCTCTTTCAGTTCTTCGGGATTGCCCACCACCTGATCTTCGAGGTGTTCGTAATGGGCGAGGGCATTAATAAAAGCAACGATCGTTTCCAGATCTTCCAGTTGAGCAGGACGAATACAAATCGAATTAGAATTCATGAAATCAGATGAATGTATTTAATACTGAGAGGGGCATCTCGAAAATCCAAAACTGGGTTCCTCTCTCTACGCAGTCGTAGGGTTTATGACGATCGGCAAGGCCGTCCGCCATATTCGAGGTGCCCTGAGTCTTCGGCGGGGATCACCCGTTCACCGAAAAATTTCCAGACTTCTTGAGGGTCAGTCTTCAGTCTAACAGTTTGCTGAAAGGTCAGGCCGTTCCCACCCCTTCAGCCCCCCTAGACCTTCCTCCCCTGTCCCCTGCCCCTAAAGCCGATCGCTTTCCCTTCACCAGGGGTCTCTCTTTCCTCTAGGATGAAAGGCTGTGGAGATTGAGGGAAGGATCCCCTTCGGCTCAATCTAGACTGTGACCTAATTTTGGAGGAATAGCGATCGTGGTGGCTCAAGTCTCTCTCCCCTACGAAAATGAAACCCAGCAAATTGCCCAGACCTTATTGAAAGCAACGAAGGAGGGGCGATCGTTTTTTGCCCAACTCCAGGATCAGGTACGGCTGGATGAAAAGTTATTGGGCTGGACGATGGAGCATCCGGGGCTGCGGGTGCAACTGTTTCACTTTATTGACTGTTTACCGGCTCTTAAAAGTAAAACTGAAGTGGCACGACACTTGCAGGAATACATGAGTGCGGAGGCGGTGGAGTTGCCCGCCATGCTGAAAAATATGCTCAACTTTGCGGAAGCTAGCTCCATGCCGGGACAGTTGGCCGCAACGACCATCATGACGGCGGTGGAAACCCTGGCCAAAAAGTACATTGCGGGAGAAACCGCTAATCAGGTTCTCAAGGCCTTGGAGCAACTGCGTAAGCAAAAAATGGCCTTTACGGTGGATCTCCTCGGCGAAGCGGTGATCACCGAAATGGAGGCCAAGGCTTACCTAGAGGCTTACCTCAATTTACTGGAGTTACTGGGTAAAGCGGCCCAGTCTTGGCCGACCGTGGAGCAAATCGATCGGGCGGATGGCCAGGATTTGCCCAAAGCCCAGGCTTCGGTGAAGCTCACGGCCTTTTACTCCCAGTTCGATGCCTTGGATCAGGAGGGGAGTCGGGCCCGGGTCAGTGAACCGGCTCGGATTTTACTGCGTAAGGCCAAGGAGTTGGGGGTGGGACTCCACTTCGACATGGAGCAGTACCAGTACAAAACCACCACCCTGGCGATTCTCAAGGACATCTTGATGGAAGAGGAGTTCCGCGATCGTTCTGATGTGGGGGTGACGCTGCAAGCCTACCTGCGGGACACGGAACAGGATGCACGGGATCTCATTGCCTGGGCGAAGCAACGGGGAACACCGATTACGGTGCGCTTAGTGAAAGGGGCTTACTGGGATCAAGAAACCATTAAATCCTTGCAAAAACACTGGGGCAATCCGGTCTTTACCCACAAGGTGGAAACCGATGCCAACTTCGAGAAAATTACCCAGTTACTCCTGGAAAATCACCAGTACCTCTATGCCGCCATTGGCAGCCACAACGTCCGCTCCCAGGGGCACACCGTAGCGATCGCTGAAGCCCTCAAGGTTCCTCGCCGCAACTGGGAACTCCAGGTACTCTACGGCATGGGGGATAAACTGGCTAAAGCCTTGGTGGATAAGGGCTACCGAGTACGGGTCTACTGTCCCTATGGCAATCTGATTCCGGGCATGGCCTACTTAATTCGTCGCCTCTTGGAAAATACCGCCAACACCTCCTTCCTGCGGCAAAACCTCGAGGATGTTTCCCCCGATCAACTCCTGGCTCCCCCCCTAGTCACCGAAGCCTCTAACCCCCATCCAACGGTTTCTAAACTGAGCTTCAGTCCTGCGGCGGACAGTGACTATGCCGACCCAACGCAGCGGGAGTCCGTACTGACGGCACTGGAGAAGGTGAAAGGTCAACTGGGGGAGACCTACCGTCCCTTTATCAATGGCAAGTACATCTCTACTCTAGACTACCTCACGTCAGAAAATCCCTGTAACCCCAGTGAAATCATCGGTAAGGTGGGACTGGTGTCGGTGGAGCAGGCGGAGGACGCAGTCACTGCCGCACAAGCAGCCTTGCCTCAGTGGAAAAAGACTCCGCCTCAGGAACGGGCCGCCATTATTCGCAGAGCCGGGGAACTGCTGGAGCAGCGGCGAGACGAACTGATTGCCTGGGTGGTTCTGGAAGTGGGCAAACCAATTCGGGAGGCGGATGGAGAAGTATCGGAAGCGATCGACTTCTGCTACTACTACGCCAGTGAAATGGAGCGCTTAGCGGCGGGTTACGCCTTTGATGTGGCGGGGGAAACCGATCGCTATCACTACCAACCGCGAGGACTGGCCCTGGTGATTTCTCCCTGGAACTTCCCCATTGCCATTCCCACGGGCATGACGGTGGCGGCCCTAGTGGCGGGGAACTGCACCCTCCTAAAACCAGCGGAAACGGCCTCTGTGATCATGGCTAAGGTGGTGGAAATTCTAGTGGAAGCCGGGGTTCCCCAGGGAGTCATTCAGTACCTTCCGGGTTTGGGGCACGTTGTCGGGGCACATTTGGTACAGCATAAAGACATCCATACGATCGCTTTTACTGGCTCCCGGGAAGTAGGCTGCCAAATTTACGCCACTGCCGCCCAACTACAACCGGGACAGAAGCATCTGAAACGAGTAATTGCGGAAATGGGGGGTAAAAATGCGGTCATTGTGGACGAAAGTGCAGACCTGGATCAAGCAGTGGCAGGGGTCGTGCAGTCCGCTTTTGGCTATAGTGGCCAAAAGTGTTCCGCCTGCTCAAGAGCGATCGTTCTAGCTCCCATTTACGATGCCTTCCTGGAACGCCTCGTGGAAGCCACCCGCTCCCTGAACGTGGGCAACACCACGGATCCCAGTGTGCAGATGGGCCCCGTCATTGATGGCACCGCCCAAGGCAACATCCGCAAAGCGATCGAAGCCGGTAAAACCGAAGCCCGCCTCGTCCTGGAACTGCCTTCCCCCGACCCCGGTTACTTCGTGGGGCCCGTCATCTTTGCCGATGTGCCCCCCACCGCAACGATCGCTCAGGAGGAGATTTTTGGCCCCGTCCTAGCGGTGATTAAAGCCAGTAATTTCAGTGAAGCCCTGGAAATTGCAAACGGCACCGACTACGCCCTCACCGGCGGTCTCTACTCCCGCACCCCTTCTCACATCGAAGCGGCCCGCACCGACTTTGAAGTGGGGAATTTGTACATCAATCGAGGCATTACGGGAGCGATCGTCTCCCGGCAACCCTTTGGGGGCTTTAAGCTCTCTGGGGTCGGCTCTAAAGCCGGTGGGCCCGATTACTTGTTGCAGTTCCTGGAACCCCGCACGGTCACGGAGAATGTACAACGTCAGGGCTTTGCGGTGATTGAAGGCGCAGAGCAGTAAGGCACTACTGGGCACACAGAAGCAGCTACGGAACGTGGGAGTAGCCCTTCCCGTTCCGTAGCCCTTTCACAAGGGAATCGAGCATATCCCTCCAGCACATCCTGCCCTTCGCCTAGAGTAAAAATCTCTGCGGTTCAGCGATCGTCTCCGCCAATGCCCGCAGTCGCTGCCGCAGGGTATTTAACCCCAACTGCTGCTGTGCAGAGACAAACACCGCTTGAGGAAATTTTTCTTGGGCTAAAGCGAGGGCCTCGCTACTGACCTGATCCACCTTATTAAACACCAGCAAACTGGGCCCCGGTGCTAGGGGCAACTCTGCCAAAATTTTGGCCACGGACTGGGTTTGGTTCATCCAGGCCGGATGGGACAGATCCACTAAATGCAGAAGAGCATCGGCTTCTGTGACTTCTTCCAAGGTGGCCCGAAACGAATCCACCAAGGGGGGTGGCAGTTCATGGATAAAGCCGACGGTATCCGTCAGCAGGAGGGTCAGGGGATCTTCCGCTCCACTACTGGCGGGAATAACGAAGCGTCGGGTTGTCGGATCTAAGGTGGCAAACAGTTGATCGGCGGTGTACACCTCCGCCGTCGTCAGGGTATTGAGCAAGGTTGATTTTCCCGCATTGGTATACCCCACGATCGCAATGGAGAGAACCTGTTGATTTTGGCGATGTTGGCGTAGGCGCGATCGATGGGCCTGCAATTGGTTCACTTCTCGTTGCAGCTTGGCAATCCGGTTTTGAATGGCCCGTCGTTCCGTTTCCAGCTTGGTTTCCCCGGGGCCTCGGGTGCCAATCCCCCCCCCCAAACGGGACATGGCCCGCCCCCGCCCCGTCAGACGCGGCAAACAATATTCCAGTTGCGCCAGTTCCACCTGCAACTTCCCTGAACTGGATTGGGCGCGCTGGGCAAAAATATCGAGAATCACCTCAGTACGATCGACCACCCGAACCCCTAAAATGCGCTCCAAATTGCGTCCCTGGGCCGGAGATAAATCCCGATCGAAAACAATGAGATTCGCCCCTAGGGTTTGGGCCACCAAAGCCACTTCCTCCACTTTTCCCTCACCAATCACCGTTTGGGGATGGGGGTGGGGACGGCGCTGGCGCACCACTTCTAAAACCTTGCCCCCCGCCGATTCCACCAAGCGCTGCAATTCCCCTAGATTTTCTTCAAAGCGATGGCGGGGCATCACCTGAGTTTGTACCCCAACAATTAAAACTTGATCTTGATCAGAATCTACCTGACGGGCCCGAACCTGACGCTGAAACTCCTCTTCGAGTCCTTGCACAAAGTCCAGGAAATCCTGCTCCACCAACTGATCTAAATGGGTAGACTCAGACAAATGCCAGGGATTTTGAGGATCCGGCATGAGGTGAGCCAGATAGGTGCGCTGCACATAACCCGTAGATCCTCCCCCCCGTTTCTGAAACCCTTGGCCAGAGACTTCTAGCACCACCAAGGCATCTAAGCGTTGAATGACCATGGCGGTCAAAGACCCTTTACTGGGGGAACGATCCTGTAATTCCGTCGTGAGGCAACGAATGCCGCACAGTCGCTCTGCCCCATACCGAGGCAGTTCCAACGGGGGAATTTGGGTTTGGCGAGGGGTACCCACTCCCACGCGGATGACTTGACCGCGACGGTTGATATAAGCGGAAAGGGGCTGTCCAATTTCTGCACTGACGCTACCCAAGCGCTGCGCAAATTCTGGCGTGGTGAAGCGATCGCCAGGGAGACGTTGGTGATATAAACGTTCAATTTGTTTGCGTTGACTAGGTTTGAGACCTTGTAGGTTGCCGTAAATGGTTTCCGTAATAGTGAATCCTCCCGAAAAGCTTAGCTCTGCATTTTAGATCAAAACTCACAACTTTGCTGATGGCTACTGGACTGGGAATCTCGCAGTATGAGTTGGGTGGGGGTACCTTAACCCGGCAATGGCTAACAAAAAATACAGGTTGCAAAAACAAATAGTTTGACATCTACCTACTAGTAGGTAAATAATTGAAGCATGAAAGAAACGGCTCAGCAAATTTTAGAGGTCGCCCAGGAACTGGTTCGCCGTCGTGGGTATAGCAGTTTCAGCTTCGCCGATATTTCCGCACAAGTGGGAATTCGCAAAGCCAGTATCCACTATCACTTCTCCTCCAAAGAAGAATTGACCAGGACATTGGCCAAACAATACCGGATGACCTTTCAGCAAAAGCTCAAGCAGATTGCTCTCTCTAGCTCTGCTCCTGAAACGCAGTTACGCGAATTTTTATCCCTCTATCGTCAGGGATTGCACCAGTCGCAAATGTGCTTATGTGGCATCTTAGCGGCTGAAATGGCTGTTTTACCTACCTCGGTGCAAGCGGAGGTGAGAACGTTTTTTGCAGAGACCCAAACCTGGCTACAAACCCTGATACAAGCGGGAGCGTCTGCAGGTTGCCTTCAACCTCGACTCTCCCCCGAAGATGAAGCGTCTCTGCTGCTGGCATCTGTCCAGGGGGCTCAACTAATTGCGCGAGCCTCTGAAGCGAGTGAATTGACCTTCGATCGCATTGCCGAGCAGCTTTTAGCCTCTATTTGCCTAACCGGTTAATTTTTTGCTCCTTTACCTCTCTACTCCCAAAGAACAGAGAAGCCCGTTTCTTCACCCCACTCAACCCGCCCCGCGTAGGAAACCCAACGATGAAATTACATGCAGATTTGAGCCAACGAGTGGTCATCATCAGTGACGAACTTCCCTGGATGGACTCTCCCATGCCCGGTGTGCAGCGACGCATGTTGGAGCGGGATGGGGAAGAGGTTGCCCGTGCTACGTCCATCGTCCGGTATGCGGAAAATAGCCATTTCTCAGCCCACCAGCATGGGGGTGGGGAAGAGTTTTTTGTTTTAGAAGGAACCTTTTCTGACGAATACGGAGACTATCCTGCCGGAACCTATGTTCGCAATCCCGTCGGTTCTACCCATACCCCCTTCAGCAACAATGGCACAACGATTCTGGTCAAACTTTGGCAAATGCACTCCGCTGATCAGCAGCGAGTAGTTGTTAACACAAGCCAAGCCCATTGGATTCCTGGTTTGGTAGCCGGGTTAGAGGTAATGCCACTGCATAGTTTTGGGTCTGAAAATGTAGCCCTAGTGAAGTGGTCACCGGGCACTCAGTTTAAGCATCACAGCCATTTGGGCGGAGAGGAAATCTTTGTCCTGGATGGTGTGTTTGAGGATGAATTTGGAGTGTATCCGCGAGGCACTTGGCTGCGTAACCCCAGTGGTAGCCGTCACACTCCATTTAGCCAATCGGGTGCCCTAATTTATGTGAAAACGGGGCATCTCCCCTCAACCATCGAACCGACATTTCAACTGCGGTAGTTCGATAGGGCACTGACAAGACGATCGCTCTTAAATAACAATAACAATAGGCTTGTTGGGTTTTGCACTTCAACCCAACCTACGGCGAGAACGATCGCACTGTTGATTGGAATTCAATCAGAGGTAATTAAAGAATGGAAACACTACTTAAATGTCCATAAGCATGTCCTTTATGATCAGGCTTTACAGAAGAATCAGCATTCCGTTTTGAGAGAATTAATTCTGACCAATTATTGAGACTTCTATCCGAAATCCAATGTTCAAACTCATGTAGAGACCGAACGATTGGTGGCATATTTACCCTCATCAAAGAGCAATAATCGGTTTGCTTTACCATCTCCTCAAAAACTGTAGATGCAGCAATACTGTCATAGAAAGTTAAGATCAGCGGAATCACTGGCTTGTCATGGAGATTGAGGGCTTCTACCGTTATTCCAATTTGTTCAAAGGCAGAGTGAATGCGGCACCAAAGATCGGCAAGCCTATCAGCTTGGAAATAGGCACTTGTATCAGAATGCATAACACAACTCTTGCATTCTATTACAATATATGAATTTGAAGTTTCAACAAGAAAATCAGCACGCTTATCTTTATTAGAATTAGGGTTTTTGACTTCAGGAATCCTCTTGAAGGAGGAAGCGCAAATAAAAGGAAATAATACCTTTTCAAGATAATCCTCAAAAGCGCGACTTAATAAGTGATTCAGTTTTTCTCCATAGCTGCTTTTGGAAATGAGACCTCTTACCTGATTCCAACAGGATTCAGTAAAAGAAAAAGGATCTGGTAAACAGAACTCTTGACCTTTTAATTCAACAAAAGGAATTTCCAGAAAGTGATTGTAAAAAAGCGGTTGATAATATTCAGGAACACTATCAAGAGTTTTGGTAATCTTTCCACGAAAGGAAGTATCGGTTTGTGCAGAGTAAGGGGCACTATTCTGTTGAATAAATAATTTGAGATTCTCTGAGGTAATTCCTGACTCCTGGAGTTGATTATCTATATTGGGAAGGCGAGAAAAATTGCAAAATCCTCTTTTTCTGGAAAGAAATCCAAACAGAGCCAAACAAGCCAAGAACTGCCTAAAGTAATTTGTAACGCTTAATCCTACATGGTTTGAAAAAGTATCTGAAAACTCTTTATTGGACTGGTTGTCTAATAGCTCAATTAATTTAATTGTCCGATGTAAACGGGAAATTGGATGTCCAAAACCTGCATTTTGAAAAGCCCCTAGACGTTGTACAAATAAACCTGCTATATGAGCATGAACCACGCTTGAGTCTAAAATTTCGCTTAGCTTTATCGACCAATTACGTACTTCCTTCTCACGATTAGCCTCGCATGTCTTAATGGAGTTTAATAAAATTTTTTCTTCATCATCAAGAATACGTTTGTCTGAAATCGTATGCCCGCCCCAGTTATGGTAAGTATTGACTAAATTATCAAATATGTGGGTATCCATACTCTGATTCCGGTGAGGATTACCTGCACTCGCTAGTAAAATGATTCGGACAGTATAATTACGTTCAGTGTTAGCAAGTACCCAATCTAGAGGATTGGCTGCCCAGTTTTGCCAGCATTTTTTAGTTCCAATTTCTAGGACAGATGTTGAATTATAACGACGAATAAATTGAAGAAATTCAGAGAACTGTTTGAAATTCATTCCATTTTTCTTCCTCTTGATCTAGCGGGACTGAAGCCGCCTAACGATCGAGTTTAGCGGTGTGGAACAGTCTCAATGATCGCTTTCCAACTGCTCTACTCTACCAGAACGATCGCTCCTAGCACAACTCAACCTAATCGAGAACGATCGTCATCCATACCCCAAAAAACGATCGCTCCTAAACGATAATAAGCTTCAGCTTTTTGGGTTTCGTACCTCAACCTAACCTACGGCGAGACGATCGTACTACTTAAGATTTTAAAGATAAACCAAAAGCTCTGAGCTAAAGTTTTGGGATGCTATCTTGATCTAACAAGAATATCATTTTGTATAGATTGCTCATCATAAATTGTGACCTTACCATCTGGTCTAACCATGGAGTAATGCCAACGACCAACCTCTAAAGCATATTGTTTTAAAGATGTCTGTTCTGGGTTCTGTTCAAGGATTTGAAGTGCAGTATTATAAACATCTCGTGATGAAATATTTTGATCAGAGGTGTGCCGTAAGATAGCTTTTTGAGCACATGCAAGGGTAGTGTTTCTAACCCTTTCGTCTAATGGCTTGAGTACCAATAACGGCAAGATGCTCTTATTCATAATCCCCCTTATGGTCTTAGGATTCATATTATTAATAGTCCCTAAAACAGAATCTAGAGCTTGGGTATTTGTAGGATTTTCAGATAAAAGGTTAAAATAAGCATCTAAATTTTTTATGTCTCTCTCGGCCTCCTCCTGTTCGCGTTTAGTTTTTTCGGATTGTTCCTTAGCTGCTTCTTTAGCTTCTGGACTGTTAATCCATAAAAAAACAAGAAGACAACCAGACAGAAATGACAACAATCCAATCCAAATATTTACGAATATAAAGCAAGTGCCTACAACTGTACAAGCAAAGAGAAGCATCCCTAAAGTGTCTGTAACTTCTGAGATAAGTTTTTTCATAATTTTATAAAGTTCACGACTTGCTTACCTAAGTGAGATGATAGATTCAACGATCATAATAACCAAACTATCTTGAGATCTAAGTAACTAGAGAATAAGAAATATTCCAACCACAGCAGCTTATGTTTGAGGAACGGATTAACTATATGCAGGACTCGCTCTGAGATGTAAGTAGCCAGGACTCCAATTGGAGCCGATCGCCTCAAATCTCATTACTCACATTACTTGGACAAAACAATATCATCATTTCTTTCTGACAGACAAAAACTTGTTACAGAATTTAACGTGAGGATCCAGGGATCCCAGATACTGTAAGGATCCTCGCCCTTAGAAAGTTAGTTCTTTAGGCGCGGTATAGTCACAAAATTCCACTGATCAAAACGATCGCTCTTAAATAACAATAACAATAGGCTTGTTGGGTTTTGCACTTCAACCCAACCTAATCGCACTAGTACTCTGCGGCACAAATCCATATACCTTTCCGAACCGCCTTCATTCCCCAGGCCTTCTCCCAGTTAGGGAGAGGGATGTAGGGTGGGGGCAAACTTACGCCTCAGTGTACTAGGCTTGATCTAAGATACTCTGCCAATGACTTCTTCCTGAACCCGATTGCGCCCCTGATGCTTGGCGCGGTAGAGGGCCTGGTCAGCGGCATCTTGCAAGTGGCGAAGATCGCGCTTGCCTCGGTCTTTGCTATGGGTGGCCACTCCGGCACTCACCGTCACCACCGCACCAGTACTAGAGTCGGCATGGGGGATCGAGAGCGCTTCCACGGCGGCCCGCATCTTCTCCGCCAGATGGAGGGCACCACCCATATCCGTTTCAGGGAGCAGGACGAGAAATTCCTCACCGCCATAGCGTGCCACCAGATCAAAGGAGCGTTCGCAGCAGCCTGCCAGCGCCAGGGCAACCCGCTTGAGGCAGTCATCGCCTGTCCCGTGTCCATAAAAGTCGTTGTATTGTTTGAAATGATCTACATCGATCAGCAGCAGCGACAGAGGCAAACCGTTACGCTGGGTACGTTGCCACTCCAGGTTTGCACATTGATCGAAATAACGGCGATTGGCAATTCCCGTCAGACCATCCTGCATCGACAGCTTTTCCAGCATTTCCGTCTTGATCTTGAGTTCCTGCTCCACTAGTCTGCGTTCGGTGATCTCTTGTTCGAGGGCGAGGTTGGTGGCATGTAAGGTGGCTTCCGCTTGTTTTCGTTCGGTAATGTCTTGCTGGAAGCCAAACCAGCGACTATCGCCATTCTCAAAGAACATTGGGTTGGATTCAATCAGCACAAAGCGGACATTACCATCGATAAGAATCCGCCCTTCCCACACAAATGGCCGCCGTTCAAGAAAGACCTGTTGGTTTAATTGTTTGAAATTTTCCATATCGTCGGGATGAATGATATCCCAGGCCAGCATAGGGTTGTCCTGCAACTCCTCGCGGTGGATATGATTCATTTCACACCAACCATCGCTGACATACTCAAATTCCATCGTGCCATTGGCCCGGTGCCAAAACACATAAACCCCCACTGAGACATAGTCCACCAAATCATTGAAGCGATGTAAGCTTTCACTCAAGGCTTCCTCGGCCCGCTTTCGGTCAGAAATATCCGTCAGCACACCTTCCCAGACGGTGATTTCATTCGGCAAAGTACGCGGGCTGGCTTCGGCGGTAACCCATCTGACCTCATCATTGGCTGAGAGTAGTCTGAATTCGACAAAAAAAGGGATTTTCTCCTGAAAAGCCTGGGCACTGCGCGCCATGACGGCATCGATGTCATCGGGATGAATCTGCTTGAAGGGGCTATTGGGGTCGGCATCGACCTCTTCACGGGTTACCCCAAACAGTTCCAGAAAACGACTACTCGTAAAGGCAAAGTTTGGTGTGCCACCATCGGCGGTTTCCACGATGGTATAGGTGCCGACAGGAATATTTTCTGTCAGTTCATAGGCGGTTTTTTCCAGCCGTTGCTCGGCAATGCGTAGGGCCTCTTCCGTTTGCCGTTGCACAGTCTGGTCATACATATAGCTGCGAATACCAATTAGGCAACCCGCATCGTCACGCAGCAAAATTGTCAAGTCATAAACCCAGAGGTACTGACCAGATTGAGTTTTCAATCGATAGGAATCTTCGTAGCGATCGATGTGCTGGGCAATGTTGTGTTTGAGCCGATCAACGACAGGATCCACATCGTCGGGATGAATCAGATGAATATAAGAAAACTCGGGTTGCAGCATGGCTGCCGGACAATATCCCAAAATCTGATCGACATTCGAGGAAACGGTCTTGATCGGCCAATGACCTTGATGCTCCGCTCCCCATTCGATAGTGAACACTGGCCCCTCAGCAAACAGATCGCGCTCCTGTTGAAGCGCATCCACGGCTTTTCGATTTGCGGCCAACAGAAACACAATGGCGGCGGAAAAGGCCAGAATGGCGGCAGTCACCAGAAGGCACATCCATATCAGCGGCTCGGACAGGGGCTTATACTGCGTCCAGCCCCCTACCGGTACGGCCCCCATCTGCCAGTTCCCGTAGGTGAGTTCAATGAATTGGGTGACGGGCTGATGGTCAAAGACCTCTGGATCCCCAAAAAAGACGGCTCCCTCTGCCCCACTGCCGTCCCGCCCTCGGATAGCAAGGCGCAGGGTTTGCTGCTCTGTGAGACCTGCGCCAGCAAAAACGGTGTCTGAATTCATGACCACCGATGCGAAGCCCCAAAACCGCTCCTGGCCGGAGGCGGCATCGGGGATATAAATGGGTATGCGGGCAATCAACCCCTCCCCCCCTTGCACCAGGGTAAGGGGCCCCGCGAGGACGATCCGATTCAGTTCCAAGGCCAATTTAACGGCATCATACTGATCCGGGACGGTACGGTAATCTAGGCCAATGGCCGCTTCGTTGCCTTCGATGGGGTACATCAGGCGAAGCACCATATCGCGGGCCAGACCGATGTTACGTAGATCCGTTTGCTCCTTGAACTGCACGGCCATGGCGCGGCTGAAATCCTCCTGGGTCAGATCCGGATTCATCGCCACCAGGGATTTCACACCTGAGACAGAGAAGATATTGGCGTAAATCCGACTTTTGAGAGCCGTCGCCAGCACATCGAGATCCTGTTTCACCTGCTCGATCTCCCGCTGTCGGTGCCGTTTGGACTCAAAACGGATAATCTCGGTACCAATCAGGGCGAACAGGGCCAGGAGCAGCGCAAACAGCGTCATCCCCAATGCCGTGAAATAGCGATCCTGTTTTTTCCGGCTCCAGGTCAGCGAGAAAGGATGGGGCATTTCAATGCGTTCATAAGGGCGCGTTACAGTAAACGTAGGATGGTTGACAACTCCCCTGCCTAAAGGCGAGAGGATTCTTGGTTCACAGGGATAGCTCATGCTACTTGCCCTCCCCAAAATTCACTG
>JBMTZC010000040.1:0-18362 GCA_049455215.1 Prochlorotrichaceae cyanobacterium | reverse complement strand
CCCGATTTTTATTCTCCTGAGCATCAGTTCGTCGGGTAGGAGGAAAACAAAAGGATTCATCCTTGAAGGACAGGTCACTGTTTCCCTGAGGAGAACTGCTTGGATCCTCGACGAGCAATTTGGGGAGTTCGGGCAAAGCAGGAAATTCGATGGGAACGGTTTGCTTTTGGGGGGGCAGAGAACGACTGGGCTGTTTTTGCTTGAGTTGAGCGGCATGAAGTTTGGTATCGGTGGCAATGACAACCTGATGGAGTTCTAAAATGAGGGGACGTGCCAGGTCTAAACAGGTTTTTACGTTATCTGCCTGGGCAAAGGTTTTTTCTAACGTTTGGGCAATTTTGGATCCTTCTTCAAAGCCAAAGGTTCCTAAGGAACCCGCTAATTTATGGGCTGTTCGTTGACTGCGTTCACACAAGGTCTGACTGAGATCTCCTTTTTCCAAGGTTTGTAACACATCAAATAAATCTTGGATGCGGCTAAAGGTGATTTCCTTTGTGCGTTCCCAGATGAGGCTCAATTGATCTTGAAACAGATCACTGTCTGAAGATGCATTGGAAACTTGAGTGTGCAAAAAATGGTTTTCTCGGCGTAGGAGCGCATTAATACGGGCTAACAATTCTTCGAGATGAAAAGGCTTGACAATATAGTCATCAGCGCCAGATTCCAATCCTAAAACTTTATCGGTGTTGCTATTGCGAGCGGTGAGTAAAACGATCGGTGTGAAGTGACCTGCTCGGCGTAACTGCTGACAAATAGTAATCCCATCCAAGTTCGGGAGTTCTACATCTAAGAGGATGACATCATAAGCTGCTGTTTCTGCTAAAGTCTTACCCCTGTCCCCACTCTGAGCCACGTCTACCCGATAATTTTGGGCTTCTAGGGCAGGAACTAAGAGTTGAATCAATGATTCATCATCTTCGATGAGCAGAAGTTGCATGGATGTTCCAAACTGAGTTGGCTTAGTCTTATAGTGTAACCCTCAGGGAGTCAATATCGAAGGCGGTTTGAGGCTAAAATTGCTTTCTATAAGGTTAGCGCCTGGCATAAATTAACTTAGCATGACTTCGCAAGATCATTGAGGATCAACCGAGATCATCAAGCAGATCCTAGAGAACATTTGCAATACTGCATCCATCACTATCGAGGAATCTTGATGAGGAGGAGGATGCGGATAAAAGGACTTGAACCTTCACGTCACGAGGACACTAGAACCTAAATCTAGCGCGTCTACCAATTCCGCCATATCCGCTTGGGTGCTCATTATAACAGATAACGTTAGTTCCGGAAGATCAACTTAAGCTAGAAAGGCAGAAGTCTGTGGCGCAAAGTATTATTGACTTCTGTGCTTATTTGGCTTTCAGGAAAAAGCCATTACGGCAACGAGGGGGGATGCTCAAAGTGTTTACTCCGATCGAATACTAGCCTTTTGTTGCCATAAACCCTTATGGTATGAGGATAAAGAAGATCATTGCAATCGACGCAGAATATCTATGGCAAGTAACTTTCAGGATTCCTGTGAGTCCCTTAGCTCCTTTCCCTCACCTTCCGATCCAGAGGCTGTAGAGTCCATTGTGACTGAGAGACAGGATTATAAACAGGGGTTTCGTTACCGGCGGGTGAAGGCCGCGTTGGTACTCAGTCTATCCTGGGGAGCTGTATTTGCGCTCTACCAAGTTTCTTGGGGATCTTCCTTTGTGATCGGGTTCACGGCCTTATTGAGCCTGCAAGCGGTGCGGCTGATCAAAGCGCGGCCCCATGTGTTACCGCCGGTTTTTTCTGATGCTCAGTGCCTGACGGGGCCTAGTGTGACCCTCGTGGCTGCGGCTAAAAATGAAGAAGCGGTCATTGGCAATCTGGTGGAGCAACTCTGTAACTTGGACTATCCCGCCGATCGCACTGAGGTGTGGATTGTGGACGATAACAGCGACGATCGTACCCCCGAAATTCTCCAAACTTTGCAGCAAAAATACCCTCAACTAAATGTCTTTCGGCGATCGGCGGAAATGGCAAATGGAGGCAAATCCGGGGCTTTAAATGCGATTTTAGGCAAAAGCCAGGGAGATATTATTGCGGTTTTTGATGCGGATGCCCAGATCCCACCCAACTTGCTGCGTCAGGTACTGCCTATTTTCCAGACTTCCGCCCAGGTTGGGGCTGTTCAAACGCGCAAAGCGATCGCCAATAGTGAGCTTAACTTTTGGACGAAGGGGCAATCGGTGGAAATGATGTTGGACTCCTATTTCCAGCAACAACGCATTAGCTATACCGGAATTGGGGAATTGCGAGGCAACGGTCAATTTATTCGGCGCATTGCCCTGGCAGAGTGCGGCAACTTTAATGAAGAAACCATTACGGATGATTTAGATCTGACTTTCCGATTGCATCTGAATCGTTGGGATATTGAATTTTGCCTACATCCAGCGGTGGGGGAAGAAGGGGTCACGAAACTTCAAGATTTGTGGAATCAGCGCAATCGTTGGGGTGAGGGGGGCTATCAACGGTATTTAGACTATTGGCGTTGGATTTTCCAGAATCACATGGGTTCCCTGAAAACGATCGATGTGATTAGTTTTTGGTTTATCCAATACCTCATGCCATCGGTACTCATTCCAGACGTATTTTTATCGCTGGTTAAACATCGTCTGCCTATTTTGGTGCCCTTTAGTGGCTTGGCTTTGAGCTTAACTTTAACGGCCTTATGGGTGGGGAGCAATCGTGTTCAAGCCGCTACTTTAAATACTGAAGGTGAGCCTGTTTTCTTCGGGTTTCAGAAGTTTTTCCGTACCCTTTTGGGCTTTGTGTATATGTTGCACTGGTTAACGATTATCGGCTTCGTTAATCTGCGTATGGCGGTTTTACCCAAGCGATTAAAGTGGATCAAAACCATTCACTACGGGGCTTCAAAATAGCGGAAGGAAATCTCGGTGAATAGTGGGGATCGGCGGTGTAGGCCGCTGCAGTCCCTGTTCTTACGTGGGTACTATCGCAAAATTTTCGAGGTGTTCTGAAGTCTAATTGATGATTACTCAACCATGAGAAGTCGTACTAGGGGCTGTCATCATTTAGCGCTGAAGTGTTTATATGGCAGTCGTTTCAGCCCCTAGTTATGTTTGCTGAAGCGGGCGCGGTAACCTTGATGTCGCAAGGCTTCTAGACCTAATTGATGACGCGCCCTAGGCAGGTGTTATCAACCAAGCATGAAGTTAAAGGCTATAACCCTTCACCGAGTGATTGAGAGATTTTTAAATCTGGATCTTCCTTACATAGGGATAGAGCCAACTGATGACAGCTTCTAGAACGATCGAAAATGTGTTGAGGTGATCGATCTACGCCGATCGACACTGAGACTGCACGTTTGAGGGCTAAAGCCCTGACTACAACAAGTGGGGCAATCTGAAAAATCAGGTGACAAATTCAACGAATCAATAACAACTTACTTCACAAAAATGAGATTTTTTGCGATCGGCGCAGCCGATCGCAAAAAATTAATGAACCGAGGTACCCTCAGCTTAGGACGGTTTAGCAACCTTAACGTTACTCGCTAACCCCAAAGTTTCTAGCGTTTTGATCAGTATCCAAGTGGTATCAATTTCCCACCACTGCAAGCCATGACGGGCAGAGTATTGAAAGGCATGGTGATTGTTGTGCCAGCCTTCGCCGTAGGTGACTAAGGCAACCCACCAGCAATTTGTGGATTTATCATCGGTTTCGTGACTACGATAGCCAAACTTATGGGTTGCACTATTGACAAACCAGGTGCAGTGATAAACCACAACCAACCGGGCGAAAATCCCCCAAATCACAAAGCTCCAGCCTCCCCATAGGTATAGCAAAATGCCGAGGGGAACTTGAACTGCTAAGAAGTAATCTTCAAAGAAACGATAGACGGGATCTTCACTTAAATCTTTGGTAAAGCGAGGAATTTCGTTCTTGACCGGAACTTCGTAGAACAACCAGCCCATGTGGCTCCACCAGAATCCTTTGTTGGCATCGTGGTGATCATTGGGTTGATCGGAATAGAGGTGGTGGTGACGGTGTAACCCAATCCAGGAGATGGGGCCCATCTGGCAGGCTAAGCTACCGCAAAAGACAAAGAAATACTCTAACCACAGGGGTACCTGAAAACTACGATGGGCGATTAAACGGTGCCAGCCCAAGGTAATGCCGAGGCATCCGGTGATAAAGTGCAGACCTAGGGCGACTCCGATCGCTTGCCAGCTAAAAAATTGTGGCAGTAAGGCGAGCAAAGCAACCAGGTGAACACCAACCATGAACAGGAGGGTCTCCCAACTGATACTGAGTTTGTCTGAGGTTGTTGAAACAGTCATAAAGTAGGGTATGGATCGGTATGATGTAAGAATGACGAAAGAAGGTTAGATGCTTCTTAACTCCTTAAGCATAACCTACTACTGAACGTCAAGCCATAATCTAAAATTTTTTACAGCAACATCGCCCTCTCAACTATGCCTGATTCTTTAATACTGCAGCCCGGCATGTCTTTAGCAAATGGTCGTTATGTTCTCGATCGTTTAGTCAAACAGGGGCGATCGAGCTTGACGTTACAGGGAACTCAGGTCTCTAGCGGGAAGCCCCTCATGTTCAAATTTCCGCTGCAGGATCAGGGCTTGCTCTCGGCCCATCGACAACGTTTTCAATATATCTGGCAACGGATTGGCCATTTCCAGCATCCCTATCTTCCCCAAACGATCGATTACCTGGAGGAAAAGGGCGTTCCTTGCTTAGTGATGGAGCAAATTTCGGGTATGCCTCTGGGGCAGCATTTAAAGACCCAGGGAGCCCTGACGGAAGCCGTAGCTCTCCGTTTCATCTTTCAGATTGCCCAAGGGGTACAGCAACTTCACGATCGCGGCTTAATTCACGGGGATATTAAACCCCACAATCTGATTCAGCACCGTCACAGTAAAGCGATCGTTCTGGTGGATTGGGGGCTGTTTTGGCAAGGCTGGAATAGTCAGCCCCTCTCTTCCTTTAGTGCCCCTGAACCGTTTATGCCCCCAGAGTTACGGGCGAGTTTAGATGTGTATAGCTTAGCGGCCTGTCTCTATGCTTTGGTGACGGGACATCCCCCCATTTCTGCGGCTCAACGCTTGACCACCCCCTTGGTGCCTCCCCAAACTTTAAAGCCTGATCTCACCCCCATGACCCAGGAAGCCATTTTACAGGGGATGGATCTCAATCCCGATCGTCGTCCCAATAGCGTTCAAGCCTGGTTAACCACTTTGCCTCAACCCTATTCCCCCGCTCAGTTGCCGAACTTGCAGACTTCTCCTTCCGCAGCAGCGTCCCTGGCAACCCCAGAGTCTGCTCCGCTGAGTTCGGCGGAGCCTGTTCCTAGCAATGAAATTATGCCGAGAGATCTCGGCGTTAAGACCGCTCAAACCCGAGTGGCGGTTCAGGGACAACCAACGACTTCCGCCAGTACGACTCCCTCCCAATCCGCCAATGCATCCCTGCGTCCGCTGCTCACAGGACTGTGGGTTATGGCGATCGCGATGGGGGTGGGGTTTACTGTCGGAGGAATCTTCCGCTGGCAACGAACGCAGAATAATTTTGCCCAGTCCTTTTTTCAGAAGGATCAGTCCTTTCCGCCCCAAGCGTGGCCCGGTACTTTAGAACTAGAGTTTCCCGCAGATGCGCCGGTGCCGGAAGCTGACTACTCAGGGGATAGCTATGACTCTTACCCTTATTACGACTCCGGATCCGTGGATTCTCTCGCCCCGGTGTTTCCCGAAGAGGAAAGGATTGAGCCAGAACCTAGCTTCATTCCTGCCGACCCGGCACAGACAGAGGGGGCTTCTGACTCTGAAATCAGCCCAGATCCTTTTGAGCCCCTTCCTAACGTCAATTCAGACTCTTTTGATGATCCTTTTTATGGGGAGCCGGAAGTCTCGGAGCCTCCCTCCTCCGCCCCTGGGGCAACAGATTCAGATCCCTTATATCTAGAAACTCCAGTGAATCCGGTGAATTCCCTCCCGTAGACCGGACTAATAACGAGTTAGACAGCAGCATCCTCAAGCTTACCCAGCATTGTTTTCCTCACTAGAAGACTTATCTTTTTGTGAAGTATAGTTTCTGAATGCTTCACCTTGCTTAGTACGTGCCTCTACTGCATCACTGATTAAGGAAACAAATCGGTCTTTATTTTCTGCCTTCCATTTGCTACTGGCTCTTGAGGGATCAAAACGATTTTTACGAATGATGCTACGCAATTGTTCAGTATCTAAGCTTAGTAATCCTTCTCGTAATCCATCTATTCCCTGACTAAGATACACTTCAAAAGGATCAAATAAAGTTTCTAATACACTTGATTTATTATTCTTTTTACGTGTATTTTTGTCTTCTTTTGAAGCAATTCCAATGGCATTTGCTAATTCTTCTGCAAAATGAGGATTGCGTTCGGCTTCATCTGCTAAAACATCGGTAATCTGTCGTAAAACCTTTCGGATTTGTTTGGGATCTACTGACATCTCTGAATAAACTCCTCAGTTAGTTTTGAATATACTGGATAATTTTTATAGCCATATTTTTGGCGAAGAGTATTAACTGGAGAAGTGCTATCTGGAGACGCTGCAATATCAGCAGCCTCAGGAATAATCGTCTCAAAAATTGGAGGCTTTTTACCTTCAGCAGCCTCGGTCTTGAGCTGCCGAAGTTTTGAATCATGCAAATCTATCCCTCTCTTTTTGCTGATGATGATGCCCTTAGGCTGGATATCGAAGCCATTTTCATCAGCAAAATTTTCTATACTAATTAAAATCTGAGGAATTCCATAGGTGGATAAAACATCTGGAATTGTCGGTATTACGTAACCTGTACTAATATTAATTCCATTCTTGGTAATAAATCCCAAATTGGGAGGACAATCAATTAATACATAATCATAATCACTAATCACAGACTTCAACACACTTCTGAGAATGTTATGTTCATTAACAGAAGAGTTGCGAATCTTAAGATCGAAAATATAGTTTTCCTGAATGTCAATTAATCCTAAGCTTGATGGCAATAGTGATAGTCGAGGAATTTTCAGCATTGAAGCTTTGTCAATAATAGCTTTCTTAATATCAAACTTATTCGTTCTGTCAAGTTTATCTTTGAACATCTGCAATAAGGTTAAACCTTCTTGATCCCTTCTTGCCCATTCAGTTTCACTAATTAATGCAATAGTTGCATTTGTTTGGGGGTCAAGATCGACAACTAGTACACGTTGCTGATGTTCAAGAGCCAAAAACTCTGCGATGGCTACTGTTGTTGTTGTTTTCCCTACGCCGCCTTTCAGGTTGATAAAACTGATAATTTTAGTCATTTTGCCCTCCTTGTTTCTTAGCCATTCTTCAATTCCTTCTTTATGCCAAACCGGACCGCTAGAGAGTTCAGCGATAGGAGATGGAAAGCTTTTTGAACGTGATCGCCAATTCGAGACAGCTTGCCGAGAAACTCCAGCAAGTGCAGCAATCTCAGAAATTCCTACTAAGTCCATCAAATCCATCTATATCCTTGCTGTTGATGCTGTACACAGTCTAGCTTTTTCTGTGTACGCTGTCAACAGCGCTTTGAGTTTTCTGCACCTGCTGTCTAACAATTCGGGTGGATCAGAGCCGCTTGGATGGGATGCAAAGACTCTGACCCGAACCGTTAGTTCTCTTCCAGGACATCGGCTAGGTTCACCCCTGGCGGTAAATCGACAAAGACCTGTTCCTCTGGTTCTAAGCCTTCTAAAACTTCCGTTTGATTGCCGACGGTGCTACCGATGACAACTGGGCGGAAGACAGGGGTACGGTCTGCGTTGGGGACCAGTAGGCCAGTACGTCCTTCTAGGGTGACGATCGCTGCGGTGGGGACAACGATCGCTGACTTGAGGACCTGCCCGAGAAACGTCACATCGACATTCATGCCCGATCGGAGTTCCCCCAGACCCTCCACAAGGCTGACCCGAACCTGAAAAGAGGTGACATCTTGCTCTTTGACGGCTTCCGGTGCAATCAGGCGTACTTTTCCCTGAAACACTTGGTTGGGATAACTATCCGCCACAATTTGCACGGGCTGATCGATATAAATTTGGGTTAAATCCACCTCTGGAACATTGGCTAACACTTCTAACCCTTGGGCCAGGGCCACGATCGACGTTGACGTTGCGGAAGCGGTGGCAGAGGCAGAGGTGGTGGGGGTGACAAAAGCCCCCGGATCCGCATAGCGTTGGGTAATAGTGCCCGCAAACGGGGCGCGGATGAGGGTATCTTCCAGTTGCACTTGTAGGGCGGCTAATTGTCCCTTGGCGGTTTCTAACTGAGCTTGAGCTTGGGTGATGGTTTCGACGCGGGAGCCATTTTCAAGCTGGGCTAAGCGCCGCTCTGCCTCTCGGAGTTGGGCTTGGCTCTGGCTCAAGGTTGCCTGGGCCTGTTCCACCTCCGTTTGGCTGGCATCCCGATCGTCTCGGGTGATTGCCCCTTCGCCAAACAAGGTCTGGTTCCGTTGTAAGCGCTCCTGAGCTAGGGCCAAACGGGCGCGGTTTTCCTCGATACGGGCTTGACTTTGTTGGACTTGAGCTTGGGCGACTTGAATTTCCTCCGGCCGACTGCCCTCTTCTAACTCCGCGAGCCTAGCTTGGGCTTCGGCGACCCGTCCCTGAGCTTGCCGTAATTGTGCCTGTAAGTCTCGATCGTCCATCTTGGCCAACACAGTACCTGCCTGGACAAAATCTCCTTGCTCCACCCGCAACTCCGTGAGGATTCCTGCTGTTTTCGGGCTGAGGTTTACGGTTTTCAGGGGTTGTACCACTCCACTGGTGGTAATTTCCAGTTGTAAATTGGTTTGGCTAACCGGCGATAGGAGCTTGGAAAAATCTTGTTCCCGATCAGCATTACGCTGCCGAGACAGCCAAAATCCGCCCCCGCCAACTCCCATCACCACTAGCACACCAATGGATAGGGGGATGAGCCATCGAGAAAGTTTCACCGCGTTATCTCCCGGAATTGTGTTGAGATGCTATAATAAAGTCTGACTCGGATCCATGCGATCGCAACGCCCTAACCTTGTCAGAACCGGAAGGTAGCAGCAATACGGGATGCTTGAGGTAGGCGTGGTCTCCGGGTCTCTTTTGTTTTATGGAAGCGCTAGGCTCTCAGCAGAGATGAATGCCCATGGATAATTTCGGTGGTTTCCTGAAAAAAGCAGTTTACTTGGGTGTGGGTTTAGCCAGTTATGCTGGGGAAAAAGCAGGAGATCGCTTTACAGAGATTATTCAAGAAGCCCAGCAAAAAGCAGAAGAACTGGTGCGACGAGGCGAAATGACCACAGAAGAAGCAAAACGGTTTGTGGATAATATTTTAGAAAACGCTCAGGCTCCTTCCGCTCCGACTCATAATCGTCAGTCCTCTTCTCCCCCCGAACCTAAGACGATCGATATTGTGGTAGAAGATTCAGAGTCTTAAGTCTTAGCCTCTACAGACAGATTTATCTCGCTCTAGCCTTACCCTTCGTCTTCTTTGACTTGACCTCCCGGTGAGGAATCGTAAAGCGCATCCAGACGATCGCGGATATCTTCTACGGAAGCCGATCGCATTACCATTAAGGGTTCATTGACGACCTTCCCGGAACTGTCGAATAACTCAGGATGGGGAGCGATCGATTGTTGTTGGGGCCCCGAAAGGGAACGGCGACTATCGGATGCCACCATCATTAAGTTGCGCACTAAATTCGTCACCGCAATCACGGTGAGGATGGCAAAGATAATGAGATAGAGAACTTGAAGCATAGGGGTCTGGATTAGGGGAGTCAAGCGAACGGTTTAATGAGCTTCTAGTTTAACAACTTTTTAATACGAATGCGCCCGGACAGGGGGAGGCGATGATTCGACGAAGTCCCCTCGCTTCCTCTGGTTACGATCGCGACAATTCAGAGCTTTACAGTCGAGAGAAGATTTCGGGTAGGGCTAAGACTTTCCCCGAGATCAAGACCAGAATGACGATCGTGTAGAGGGTGGAACCGGCAAAGCCCAGCAGGAGATCCCGTTTCCAGTTGCGTTTTTCCTCTGCTTGGAAAAAGTCCACAACTCCCATCTGCATCATTACAATTCCCACCACATTGGATAACCAATATCCCACGATCGTACCGGGGACAAACCAATCGGGCACAAAAAAGGCTAGTAAAGAGCCCAAAGCCAGCGCGATCGGTAAGTTAAAAAAGAGATCATTCCACCAGGACAAGGGGGAGAGCATATAGCCTAAACCAAACCACCCCATTGCCCACAGCCGTCTTAAACCCATACAAACATGCCTCTGTTCTATCGGTTCTCCGGTTACCGATTCTCAACCCACCTCAGTTGAGGGCTAGATTAAAACTTCACCCGTAGCTTGCTCACACTGGACACAGGGAAACCGAGGAATCCCGTTTCGCTTCTCCCCCTGGTTCCTTGAACAAGGGGGGAACCGGAAGAAACGGCTCGAAAGTCCCCCTTGTTAAGGGGGATTTAGGGGGATCTAGCTAAATTGATCGGTTTGATCAAGATGTGTATACACCGTAGTTGAAAAAGGGGGGAACCGGATCAAAAGGCTCGGAAGTCCCCCTTACTAAGGGGAATTTAGGGGGATCCAGCTAAATCGATCGGTTTGATCAAGATGTGTGTGCACGGGTTAGAGGTAGCAGGAAACTTAACCTTTGCGGACAGTTTCAGACCAGACCCGTGTGGGCATGCCCCAAACATAGATGAAGCCTTCCGCTGCTTTGTGGTCGAAGACATCTTCTGATCCGTAGGTGGCCAAGTCCATAGAGTAGAGGGATTTGGCGGACTTGCGACCGGCGACGGTGTAACTGCCTTTGAACAGCTTCATTTTGACGATGCCAGTCACCTGTTTCTGGGTTTGGCTAACAAACGCTTTGAGGGCATCCATTAGGGGGCTGTACCATAAGCCGTTGTAAATCAATTGGGCATAGGTTTGCTCAATGCCCCGCTTGTACTGGGTTACGTCGGCGGTTAAGGTTAAGCTCTCTAAGTCCCGGTGAGCATCTACCAGCACCAACATACCGGGGGTTTCGTAAATCTCGCGGGATTTAATACCGACGAGGCGGTTTTCGATCATGTCAATGCGCCCGACCCCATTACGACCCGCAATTTCGTTCATTTTTTCCATTAGGGTCACAGGAGCCAGGGTTTCGCCATTCAAACTGACGGGAATCCCTTCCTCGAAGCCAATTTCGACATATTCCGGCTCGTTGGGCGCATCGGCTACGGAGCGGGTCATGGTGTAAATATCTTCCGTGGGTTCCGTCCAAGGATCTTCGAGAGGACCGGCTTCCACTGCCCGACCCAAAAGGTTGGCATCAATGCTGTAGGGAGAAGACTTTTTCACCGGGGCCGGAATACCAAAACGCTCTCCATAAGCGATCGTTTCTTCCCGACTCATGCCCCACTCCCGCGCTGGGGTGAGCACTTTTAAGTTGGGATTTAGGGCGGCAATGGAAACATCAAAGCGCACCTGATCATTCCCCTTCCCGGTACAGCCGTGGGCCACGGCATCGGCACCGTATTTTTCCGAGGCTTGAACCAAAAGTTTGGCAATGAGGGGGCGGGCTAAGGCGGTAGAAAGGGGATAACGGTTTTCATACATGGCATTAGCTTGAATGGCAGGGAAGGCATAATCCCGAATAAACTCATCCTGCACATTTTCCACTAAAGAAATGGACGCTCCCGAGTCCAGCGCTTTTTGCTTTACAGAATCTAATTCGGCTCCTTGACCTAAATCTACGGCGAGGGTAATGACTTCTTCCACCCCCCATTCTGCTTTTAGGTAAGGAATACAAACGGAGGTATCCACACCACCGGAGTAGGCCAAGACAACTTTTTTCGCACGAGCCATGAAAATTTTCCTTCTTGACTGACGTATAGGTTTAGCAGTTAGGGGCGGTTTGCCTCCCCCAACGAATTTAGCTTCTGTATACAATAGAGCATTAAGAGTATTAAGTTTTGTAACAAGTAGGGAATCTATGACCTCCATCGATTTAGAAGCCTTAGCCGCACAGTTGGAAAGTCCCCACTCCCGCGATCGTTTGATTGCCTTAGCCTCTTTACGGGATGTGGCGGCCCATGAGGCTTTGCCGTTGATCAAAAAAGTGATTCACGATGAAAATATTCAAATTCGATCTATGGCGGTTTTTGCCCTGGGCATTAAACAAACCGCTGAGAATTTTGATTTACTCGTGAATGTCTTGGATACGGACAGTGATTACAGCATTCGGGCTTCCGCCGCTGGAGCCTTAGGCTATTTGGAAGATGCCCGGGCGTTAGAGCCATTGCTGCGGGCCTTTTACGAAGAAACAGACTGGTTGGTGCGTTTTAGTGCGGCAGTCTCGTTGGGCAACCTGAAACATCCGAAGGCAGAGCAGGCCTTACTGGAGGCTCTAGAAAGTTCAGAGACCTTGCTGCAACAGGCCGCGATCGCTGCCTTGGGAGAAATTGGGGCAGTGGAAGCAGTGGAGAAAATTTTACGGTTTGCCAATGCAGAGGACTGGCTGGTGCGTCAGCGTTTAGCGGATGCCCTGGGCAATTTACCCTCCCCCAAAACCCGCTCGGCATTGGAATACCTCAGCAAGGACAGTGAGCCACAGGTTGCCACCGCGGCCAAGATTTCGCTGGAAAAACTCCGTACCCTAGAAGCAGACAACTAAACCTCCTAAACTTCAGGGTTTCCGGGGTTTCCGGGGCAAGGACGATGAGAAACGATCGCTCCTGCCAACACGCCTGGATGCATCCTAATCGGGAAAGACGGCTTTGTAGGTTTTGAAGCCACCACTCAAGTTGTACGCCTTAAAGCCATTGAGCCGTAAGGCACGAGTGGCATAGTAAGCCCGTTGCCCTACCTGGCAATAGACCCAAATGTCCTGCTCTGGATCCAAGGTTTGCAGACGATCGCGCAGGTGGGGGAGAGGAATATTGACGGCTCCCGCCACATGGCCCGCCTCAAATTCACTTTCGTTGCGTACATCCAACAAAACCCCTGCTGGGCAAGCTTCTTGTAAAGTCGATAACTGATCCCAGTGAACCAGGGGCGCATCTCCCCGCAGAGCGTTGGCTGCAATCATGCCCGCCATATTCACGGGATCCTTGGCTGCCCCAAATTGGGGGGCATAACACAGTTCGGTTTCTTCTAAATCAAAGACCGTAGCCTGCATCTGCATGGCCATGGCGATGACATCAATGCGTTTTTCGGTGCCCTGCTCTCCCACCGCCTGGGCTCCCAAAATGCGGCCATCGCTTTGGGAAAACAGCAATTTTAAGTCAATGGGTTTAGCGTTGGGATAATAGCCAACGTGATGCCCTGGATGGAGATACACTTTGCCATACTCCCATCCCAAGCGCTTCAAGGTTTTCTCATTGGCCCCCGTAGAAGCGATCGTTAAGCCAAATACCCCGCAAACCGAAGTCCCCTGCACCCCTCTGAAGTCGCTCTTGCGTCCACAAATCACGTCCGCCGCAATCCGTCCCTGACGATTGGCGGGCCCCGCCAAGGGAATGGCGGTCCATTCCCCCGTCACAAAGTCTTTAACTTCGATCGCATCCCCCACAGCCCAAATGCCAGGATCACTGGTTTGCATCCGATCATTAACCCGAATGCCGCGACGATCGCCAATCTCTAGTCCCGCCTGCTGGGCCAGGGCCACCTCAGGGCGCACCCCAATACCCAAAATCACCAAATCCGCTCGGTGAGTTGCGCCGGATTGGGTGGCAACATCAATTCCCCCTTTGGCATTGGCGGCAAATCCGGCTACGCCATCATTGAGGCAGAGATTGACCCCTTCCCCACGCAACCGCTCATGCACGGGAACCACCATTTCCGGGTCGAGGGGAGCCATCACCTGAGTTTGGGCTTCAATCACGGTTACGGCAATGCCACGATGGATAAGGTTTTCCGCCATTTCCAGACCAATAAAGCCACCGCCAACGATCACCGCTTGATTGACCTGATGATCCTCAATCCAGCCACGAATGCGACGGCTATCGGGAATGGTGCGTAGGGCAAAAATTCCGGGCAAATCAATACCCGACAATGGCGGCCGGATGGGCGATGCACCAGGGGCCAACACCAAGGCATCATAGGCTTCTTGATACGTTTCACCGGTCTTACGATTTTTGACGGTAATCTGTTGCTGTTGGCGATCGATGGCAATCACTTCATTCTCTAAGCGCACATCAATGTTGAAACGATCGCGGAATAAGTCTGCATTGGCCACCAGCAGCTTTTTCTCATCCGCAATCACATCGCCAACATAATAGGGCAAACCACAATTGGCGAAGGAGACAAAGGGACCACGCTCAAAAATAATAATTTCAGCGGTTTCCGAGAGGCGACGGGCCCGTGCGGCACAGGAGGCCCCTCCGGCAACGCCGCCAATAATGAGAATACGTTTTTGCGTTGTGGTCATGAGCTATGTCTCTACCTCCTGTATTGAGTCAATATTTATTATATGTCGATAAAGTAATATTAGCTTCGATAAATAGAAATACCGAAGGGGGACGATCGGCTCGGAAACTCAAGATGCTTTTCCTTCTCGCTCCAATGCCGAAAGTTGCGCAAAAATAGGAATGAGGGTTTCTTCAGGCAACTCGGTAGCTTTGAGTTGGGCAATGAGCCAGCGATCGAATTCGGGGCCGTGTAGACCTTCGGCTTGTCCTTGGGCGAAGAGGGCTAATCCCTTTTTCCAGAGGGCGAGTTCTTCTAAGGTTGCCTTACATTCCACAATACCTTCTACCCCTAGCGATCGTTCTGGGTGGAGGGTGGAGGAAAAGTTCAAGGCTGTGCCCTGACGGATTTGTTCTAAAATCCGCCCCAAAATACCGTCAATTGCCGCAGGTGCCCCTTCCACCGAAATGGTTAACTTCATCGTTCCTCCTCAACTGTTTGCTTGGCTACTACTATGACTATTCTGCAAGTGTTTCATATTTCTCCCCTGATTCGCTTAACGTTAATGCTTCTCTATATTGCCCTAACCTTGCCCCTGCCCTACTTAGCCCAGGTCACGGCGGCTCCTGTCCCCCCCTGGGGACTCAGCGCAGCGTTAGTCTTGGGGGGGATCTTCCTCTATGTGATCTTAATGGAACAAGTGGTGGTCAGTGAGGAAGGCATTGCCGTTACCTATCCCGGCTGGGTCAAGGGAGTACTGAGACGGGGCTGGTTTTTAGCTTGGGAAGAGGTGGAGAGTCTTAAACCGCGTTGGACGGGGCAAGGAGGTATTGTTTATTACTTTGTCAGTCGGACTCAGGGTGCCTATTTGCTACCCATGCGCATTGCGGGATTTGCCCGTCTGCTCAGTTGGGTAGAAGCCAAGACCAGTATAGACACTCAGGACATCAAACCATTAGCGCAACCCTGGATGTACTTCATTCTGTTGGGCTGTACCCTACTGCTCTTAGGTGTAGATTTTTGGGTAGTCATCAATACATAGGATGAGAATCGGTACGGCATTGCGTACAATGAAAAAATATCCTGTTGACTGAATTTGGGCGCTAAGCGCTTTAAACTTTTAAACTCAAATTAAAGAATGACCTGTTGCAATGCTCAGGATAGGGCTAGCGGTGGGTCTCCTATTGCTTTTTCTTTCTCTCCTTCACCTTGACTCATCATCGTTATCATTCAACCCTTACGGTTCCTTCAACGCTGCAAGCCCTGTCAAAAGTATTGCAGTGGTTTTCGCAGTTTAAGGGTCAATCTGCTGATGAGGTGTTTTGGTTGCAATGTGAAATCGCGCTGGTCGAAATTTTTACGAATGCCGTCCGCCATGCTCACCGTGATTACCCGGAAGAGACTCCCATCGAGATCATTGTTGATTTATACCCAGATTCCTTAAAACTAGAGGTTTGGGATCAGGGACAATCCTTTGATTTAATCCACCATCTTAACTCTCTACCCCACTACATTCGTCCCGATCAAGAAGGGGGGAGGGGGTTAAAAATTATCCAAGAAGTTTCCGATCAGGTGTCCTATACTCGCCATAACGATCGCAATTGCTTTTCTATGACCCGTTACTTAAATCATCATGTCTGATTTCCTCGCCCACTTAAACCCTTCGCAACGTCGCGCTGTAGAGCATGTTTATGGCCCTTTACTGGTGGTCGCGGGGGCGGGTTCGGGAAAAACCCGGGCTTTAACCTTTCGCATTGCCCATTTAATCCGTCAGCATCAAATCGAACCGAGACAAATTTTGGCGGTGACGTTTACCAATAAAGCGGCGAAAGAGATGCGGGAACGCATTGAGCGGCTCTTTGCCCAGCAGGTGGCGGAGGTGGAGTATGGGCAGCCCTTTTCAACCCTGTCGGAAGCGGAACAAGTGCAACTCCGATCGCGGGTGTACCGGACTTATATTAAAGATTTATGGGTGGGAACGTTCCATGCTCTCTGTGCGCGAATATTACGGTTTGATATTGAAAAATACCAAGATGAGCAGGGACGAAAATGGACAAAACAGTTCTCTATTTTTGATGAATCCGATGCTCAAGCTCTGGTAAAAGATATTGTCATCAATAAGCTTAATCTCGATAAAAATAAATTTGAACCCAAGTCCATTCGCTACGCCATCAGTAATGCTAAAAATAGAGGTTTAAGTCCAGCCCAGGTGGCGGAAGAAAAGGGCTATAAAGGGCGGGTCATTGCTCAGGTTTATGAAGAATATCTGCAGCAACTTTCCGCTAATAATGCCTTAGATTTTGATGACCTGATTTTAATCCCAGTTTATTTGTTTCGTCAAAATCAAGATGTTCTAGATTATTGGCACCACCGCTTCCAACACATTTTGGTGGATGAATATCAGGACACCAACCGCACCCAGTATGATCTGATTCGTTTGTTAGTGACCAATGGAGAGAATCCTCGATCGTTTCAGAACTGGGAAAAGCGATCGGTTTTCGTTGTGGGAGATGTCGATCAATCCATTTATTCCTTCCGAGCGGCAGACTTTACGATCCTGATGGAGTTTCAAGATGACTTTGGCGATCGTTTGCCCGATGATCAAACCCAGACGATGGTGAAGTTAGAGGAAAATTATCGTTCCACAGCGAACATTTTGCAGGTGGCAAATGCCTTAATTACCCATAATACTCAGCGCATTGATAAGATTTTGCGACCCACCCGCGAAAGTGGTGAAGGCATTGTTTGTTATAAAGCCGAAGACGAAACGGAAGAAGCGGAATATGTAGTGAATTATATGCGGGGGTTAGTTCACGATCATCCTGAATTGAGTTGGAAAGATTTTGCTATTTTGTACCGTACCAATGCCCAATCCCGGGCCTTTGAAGATATTTTAGTGCAGTGGAATGTTCCCTATACGATCGTGGGGGGTCTTCGCTTTTACGATCGTAAAGAGGTGAAGGATATTTTGGCGTATCTACGGGTTATCGCCAATCCCTTCGATACCGTTAGTCTGCTGCGGGTGATTAATGTCCCTAAACGTAGCGTCGGTAAAAGTACAATCGATCGCCTAACGGCTGCTGCTCAACAACTGAATTTACCCCTGTGGGAAGTGGTCAATGATGAAGGTATGGTTAAAACCTATGCCGGACGATCGGCCAAGGGGGTTTTAGACTTTGCCAATTTAATTAAAGGGTGGCAAAACGACGTAGATGAACTACCTGCAGCGGCAATTGTACGGAAAGTTATTGACAATTCTGGCTATTTACGAGAGTTAAATGAACAACGAACCGACGAGGCAGAAGAGCGTCGTAAAAACGTCGAAGAACTGTACAATGCAGCCCGACAATTTGAGGAAGAAACCACCGATCCGACCTTGCTCAACTTTTTAGGCAATGCCTCTCTATCCTCCTCCGCAGACGATCCGGAACAAAGCGATCGGGTTTCCCTGATGACCCTGCACTCTTCTAAGGGCTTAGAATTTCCGGTAGTTTTCCTCGTCGGCATGGAGCAAGGTCTCTTCCCCAACTATCGCTCCACGGCGGATCCCGTCGCCATGGAAGAAGAGCGTCGCCTCTGTTACGTGGGCATTACCCGAGCCCAGGAAAATCTCTTTCTCACCCATGCCCGGGAGCGACGACTCTGGGGTTCCCGAGAAACGGCCCTACCCTCCCGTTTTTTGCATGAACTGCCTCCAGAACTAATTAAAGGCCTCCCTCGCCGTCGGGCGGGTCACAACTCGCCTCAAGCCAGTGAAGTCACCTCTGCACCTTCGGGGCCCGGTTCCCTCTCAGCCAAACCAACGATCGCTGCAAAATCTAAAACTAAAAAAGCAATCAAAGTTGAAAATTGGCAAGTGGGGGATAAATTGCTGCATCGATCCTTTGGTATTGGTGTAGTCACCCATGTCTTTAATCAAGGGGCAAAAAAATCGATCGCCGTTAA
>JBMTZC010000039.1:0-18427 GCA_049455215.1 Prochlorotrichaceae cyanobacterium | reverse complement strand
GGGTACTGATCGGGATCAGCTAAAATTCGGTAGAATTGTGATCCTGAAAGCATCATTGAGAAGGTTTCTGCTTCTCCCCCCTTCATCGTCCAGCGGGACAAGATGAGTGGTAGAGTGCGGTGGGTGCAGCCCTCAAATGCCTAGGCGCATTGAGCGTTGAGGGGCAAGTCAGAGGCTTTGAAACCTTCAGTCAGAAAACCTTGCTTGAACAATTGGGAGATCCGACCAATGCAAAAATTGCTGTTTATTTTAGGGGAACTCAGTGACGACGATATTGACTGGATGATTCAAACCAGTTGTCGTGAGGAGGTAGAAACCGGTGCGGTTTTGATCCGGGAAGGCTCTCCCCTGGATAAGCTCTATGTCCTGTTAGATGGCACAGTGAAAGTCTCCGTTGATCAACAGATCTTGGCAACGCTACACCCCGGAGAAATTTTTGGTGAAATGTCCTTTCTGGACTCCCGTTCCCCTTCTGCTACGGTCACCGCTGCGGAACCTTGTGTGGTGCTCTCGCTCCTCAGAAATGATCTGAGCGATCGACTACAACGGGATATTCATTTTTCTGCGAGTTTTTACCGTTCCCTAGCCATGTTCCTCTCGGATCGCCTGAGAGCAGCCGATTCTCTGCTCGGCTATGGCAACAGCTATTCCTACGAACAAACCCTGGATGAGATTACCAGCCCCGAGGTGCTGAGCAACTATCACTTAGCCAAAACCCGCTATGACTGGTTTTTGAACCGTCTGCGAGGTATGACGCAGGACTTTTCGATGGATATTCCGGCCAATTTCTAGGGGCACCTCAAAAAATTCAGAAATTTTCATTGCTAACTGACGAGAGTCCTAAGACCCATGCAAGAATAGGGATGGTGCCGGGCCGCTACGCCGCCCATCACTATGAATCGAGGTGCTCTAGCCAAGAGGGCAAACTCTGATGGGCTATACTGGCTATAGAGTCCCGCTTTAGACAATCTGCCGCTGCTAGTAATGGATTTAGGACGGTTCCCCTATGGAAATTCTCGCTTACTCCCATCTCACCCTGACCCGAGAACCTCAAGATTCGGTATCACTTTCTAACGATCGCCTGCGCACCTTAACCGCAATGGTGGGCACCCTGGCCTTAGGGTCGGCTGTTTTTGCCCCTGCCCCCGCTTCAGCCCAAACTGCGACCTTAGACTTGAATGACAGCGGGAGCGAAGTAACCCGCCTCCAAGATCGTCTAGCGGATTTAGGGTATTTTGAAGCCTCCTCGACGGGCTTTTTTGGCCCCATTACTCAAGAGGCCGTCACCCGATTTCAACAAGATTACGGTTTGCAAGTTGATGGTGTAGCAGGTCCTCAAACCCTCGCCGCCCTTTTTGAAACTACACCCGCTGCGCCCTCCGCACCCGTAGCCTCCGCCCCTTCTCCTGCCCCTAGCCCGTCATCCTCTATTGCAGAAACGGCTCAAGCCAACCCCATTACGGCTCAATTACAACGAGACCTCGCTACCTTAGGGTACGATCCTGGCCCGATCGATGGCATTTTTGGCGATCGCACTGCGGCGGCGCTCTCCAGCTTCCAAGCTGATGTCGGTTTACCCGTGAATGGGGTGCCCAGCATTGACACGTTGGAAGCCTTAGAAGTGGCTTTTAGCAACGGAACAACGCGGTCAACCACTGCGGTCATCATCCCGGAAAACCAAACGACAGGCTCTACCGCTCAGGCAACCCCCAGTTCTGGAGCGACCCGAGTGACGGTACAAAATAATCAAGATGCCATTGTGGTTCAACGGGGCAGCGAAACGGGTCGTATTTTGGTGCAGAACGATCCCGATCGCACCTATGTGGAAGCCCTACAAACCGTTCCCATTCAAGTTACGGATCGCGTGGCTGCCATTCCCCCCTTAAATACCGGAGTACCGATCGCCTCTAGTAACCTCAGTGGTAATTTGGGCATTGGTGGACAGGATCCCTATGCGGTGCAAACCAGTGGGTCTTCCCTTCCCTATGTGGTGGCCATACCCGATCGGGGCAATTCCACGGTGGAAGCAGCTCAAGCGATCGTACCCGGTGCTTATCGAGCCCAATCTGCCCGAGGCATTTATGTTTATGCCGGATCCTTTGCCAATCGTCGCCAAGCCGAAGATCTCAGTACACAATTACGGGATGCGGGGCTGGATGCTCGGGTTGCTTTCCGTCCTTAGGAGCGGAAAAATTTATTCCGGTTGAGTGTGTCATCCTGCTACTGTACTATGCCCATTTCTCGTCGCCATCTGATCCGCTCACTCACCCTGGGAAGTTCCGCTACGATCGCCACGGCGGCATGGCAATTGCCCAGCCAAGCCCAGGAACCTACCGCTGAAGGTTACACCTGGACTTTGGTAAGCGTTTGGGATGTGAATAGCTTTCTCTATCCCTATTTAGAGCGCTTTGTCACCCAAGTGGAACGACAAACCCAGGGTCAGTTGCGGCTTAAACTCGCGGTGCCCAACGATCCGCGCAGCATCTTGGGGCAGGTGGGGGCAGGCAAGCTGGAAATGGGCCACGGGATGCCCCTGCTGTGGGAATCTCAGTTACCGGCAGCCCCCTATCTGATGTCGGTTCCCTTTGGGCTAACGGCGGAAGAGCAGTGGTTATGGCTCACCCAAGGGGGGGGACAAGCCCTTGCCGATGAAATCTACGGGGCTATGGGGTGCAAGTATTTTCCGGGGGGCAATTTAGGGCTCAGTGGCGGGGGCTGGTTCAAGACAGAAATCACGGATCTCAGTGCGCTGATGGGCTTGAAAATTAATAGCTCCGGTTTAGCTGCATCTGTGTGGCAAGGGGTGGGGGCAGAGGTGCTCACTCTCCCCCTAGCGGATCTCCAGCGGCAGTTTGCCAACGATCGTCTAGAGGCGGTGGAATATGTGGGCCCTCAGCAGGATCTCCAAGCCCAGTTGCACCAATCTGCTCCTTTTTATTATTTTCCTGGTTGGCAACGGCCGGGTACATTGCTCGACTTCTTCATTCATCTTGACACTTGGCAGGCTTTGCCGGTTAATATCCAAGCGGGACTTGAGGCAGCGATCGTTGCCTTTAATCAAACCCTATTACACGAACAAATTTACCAAAATCAGCAGGCTCTGCGTCTCCTCACTTCCCAACATGGGGTGCAGTTACGGACGTTTCCAGAATCGGTTTTATTACGCCTAGAAAGTTTGACCGGGCAAGTCTTACAAGAACGTGCCCGTGCTAACGATCGCGTGGCCGCCGTGGTGGAGCACCTCATTCAGTTTCGGTCTAACCTTTTACCCTGGGTTCAAACCGTGGAGTTGAGTTATTTAAATGCACGTCGTTGGACATGGACCCTGTAATGCTGGCCAGAGTATAAGGATATGTCATTGCCTCAACTACCCATCAGACTTGATGTCTCTCCGCCCTCCGTCCTGAAGTCTCAGACCCCACACTGTTCTTCCCTACTCCACATCAAGGGGAAGATACCATGAAGTCCCTCTGGAAAAAGGTGCAAAGTCTTGGGCAGCGCCACAGTGTGGTGCAGAGTTTAATCATTATCCCGATCGTCGCGGGTACGATGATTGCGGGCAGTAAAGTCGGCGTGTTTAGAGTTTTAGAGTGGAGCCTGACGGATCAATTTTATAGCCTCAGCCTGCCTCGGAAGTCTTCTGACACCTTACAACGCTTTGCTCTGGTCACCATTGATGAGTCGGATATTACTGCGGTGCAGAAATGGCCCATGACCGATGAGGTGATGCTCCGCTTGTTTGAAAATATTTTTCGACAGCAGCCCCGCGTCGTCGGTATGGATATTTACCGCGATTTACCCGTAGAACCGGGGCATGCCCAACTGCAGCAGTTTTTTGCCACCACTCCCAATCTCTTTGGGATTGAACAAGTGAAGGAGCCGACCATTGCACCTCCCCCCGTTTTAGCCGCCAAAGGGCAGGTCAGTGCCAGTGACTCCCTCATAGATCGCGACGGGGTGATTCGCCGGGGTTTGGTGCAGTTACGGGATGAAGAGGGGCGAGCAGTCGAAGGATTTGGGGCCTATGCCGCTTTGCGATATTTAGAAGGAGAAGATATTCACCTAGATCTGATCGATCGCGCTCGCAATAGCTATCGACTGGGAGAAGTGCGCTTTTTCCCCTTGACGGGCAAAAATGTCCTCTATACGCCTGAGGAGATTGATAATACTCAAATTCTGATTCATTATTCAGCCCATTTAGAGCAATTTCCCAACATTTCCTTATGGGACGTGATCAATAATAAAATTCCAGATCATTTCTTTACCGATCGCATTGTTTTAGTAGGGTCCAAAGCCCCTAGTTTAAATGATAACTATCGGACACCCTTTAATAATGGGTTTGGACAAAAAGCACAACTAATGCCGGGGGTTGTGATTTATGCCAATATGGCGGCACATTTGATTGATACCGCCTTAAACGATCGCCCTTTTTTACAACGTCCGGTGGCTAGCCTAGATTATAGTTGGTTAATCTTTTGGACGAGCTATGGCACCTTTGCGGGGGTGTTGTATGTCCGGTATCGATGGTCTACTTTAAGTCTCTTAATTCTCGGCATCGCGATCGCGGTGGGGACTGCCTATCTGTTATTTTTGCAAGGCTGGGTGATTCTCCTCTTTACCCCCATTTTAGCCTTAATTATCAGTACCTTAGCCAGTGCTTTAGCGAGTCTCTGGTATCGTTTGAACCAGTCTTACCAAACCTTAGCCCAGCAGAGAGATCTGTTGCAACAGGCTAATGAAACCCTGAAGCACCTCAATGATAAATATAGCCGTTTTGTGCCCTTTGACTATATTCGATTTTTAGGGAAAGAAAGTATTCTCGACTTGGAATTAGGGGATCATACTAGTCGTAAAATGGCAATTATGTTCTCTGATATTCGGAATTTTACCTCAATATCTGAGTCCATGACCCCGCAAAAAACCTTTGACTTTGTCAATGGTTATCTTCAGAAAGTAAGTCCCGAAATCCGTAACTATGATGGCATTGTCGTCAAGTTTATGGGAGATAGCATTTTATCAATCTTTCCCAGTAATACGGATAATTGTCTCAAAGCAGCGATCGCAAAACAACGAAAGTTAGCGGAATATAATGTGGAATTAAAGGCGCAAGGGTTGCGTCCTATTGAAATTGGCATTGGGATTCATGTCGGCAATTTGATGTTGGGCATTATCGGTGAAGAATCTCGCATGCAAGGGGATGTGTTATCGGATGCCGTAAATTTAGCTTCTCGCCTAGAATCTTTGACCAAGCGTTATGGGGCTTCGATTATTATTTCTGGAGATACACTTTTAGATTTAGAATATCCCGATCAATATCGGACTCGCTTGTTGGATCAGGTCATTGTCAAAGGCCGATCGCAGCCCATTTCCATTTTTGAGGTGTTAGACGGGGAACCGAAAAAGTCCTTCCAGCTTAAAACTGTTTGTCAAACGACCTTTGAGCGAGGATTAGTGTATTACTTTAATCAAGATTTTTCCCAGGCTCATGATCATTTTTCGAGGGTTTTAAGCATTAACCCCACTGACTTAACGACTCGGCTTTATTTGGATAGAATTAGCTATTTCCGCACCTATGGCGTTCCAGAAAATTGGCAAGGGGTCTGGCATTTCCAAGACAAGTAAGATCGCTATAGCGCACAATAACAACACACCATAATAACGAGGTTTGGAATAACGGTTATGCTTCTGCGTCTTCCCCCCAGTCTTCGTCAGCCCCTTTGGAAGCTATGGCAGGCCGTTCAACCGACCTGGGCACGAATTTGGCCCGGTGCCTTGACCAGTCTAGGGGTGGGGGCTCTGCTCCAGATGGGAGCTTGGCAACCCATGGAAAATCTGGCTTACAATCTGCTCTTTCGCTTGCGCGGTGAACAGGCCTGGGACGATCGGGTGGTGGTGATTGAAATTGATGAAACCAGTGTCGATCGCTATGGAGCATTTCCGTGGTCACGGCAGCGGTATACAGATTTATTGCTGATCCTACAGAGTGCGCAACCCGCAGCGATCGGGTTTGATTTAATTTTTGCCGAATCTACCCCCCAGGATCAGACCTTAGCCGAAGCCATGCTTTGGCAAGGGGGAGTGGTCTTAGGCAAAGCCGCAGACACCCAGGGCGTTACCATTCCTTGGGCTGCACAGTTTAACAGCGTCGCCATGGCTGGTCATGTGGACAAACGCATTGATCTCGATGGGATCACTCGCTTCATTTATCCCTACCTGGGAGAGGTGCCTAACCTGGGCATTGCCTTAGTGCAGCTTTACCTCAGCAATTTAGGGAATACCGTTAATCCCGATTCCGATAAGGTGCCGTCCCCCACTTTTCTCAATGCCAGTGCTTTTGTCCGCCAACTGTGGGTGAATTGGCCCGGCCATGCCAACAGTGCCCAGCATTACTCCTTTGCGGAAGTCGTGGATGGAACGGTTCCCCCGAAGGCGCTCTACAACAAAATTCTGATCATCGGGACCGATCTAACGGGGGTGGATGTGTTACAAACGCCCTTTGATCAAGAAGTGCCCACCTCCGGGGTTTACCTCCATGCAGCGATCGTCAGTAATCTCTTGCAAAATAACGACTTGTACCGGGTTTCTCCCCGCGTGATCCCTTGGGGGTTATGGATTTTAGGGATTGGCTTTAGTTTTTGGCTCAGTGGCTTGGGCTTAAAACGTCAAGTGCTCTGGGGAACGATCGCAACCTTGGGGTGGTTTCCATTGGGCTTATACGCCCTGACTCAAAATGTCTGGATGCCCGTGGTGATTCCCAGTGTTTTCTTTGCCACCACCAGCACCTTAGCGATCGTCACGCAACAAATGCGGACGAACGCAATCCTCAAAGCCCGCAGCGAATTTTTAGCGATGGTGAGTCATGAACTACGAACCCCCATTAATGGGGTGATGGGGATGACGGGATTGCTGCTTGATACGCCCCTGACTCCCGAACAAACCAACTACACCCAGGTCATCCGCAGTAGTGGAGAAGCGCTTTTGGCCCTCGTCAACGATATTTTGGACTACTCCAAAATTGAGGCGGGGCATCTGGTCTTAGAATCCTATCCCGTGGGTTTAGTGGAACTCATTGAAGACTGTCTAGAAGTGATTGCTGTAAACGCGGTGGAAAAAGGCGTAGAACTGGTCTACTGGATCGATCCAACCCTATCCACAGTCATGGGAGATCCCACCCGTCTTCGTCAGATTTTGCTGAATTTGTTGAGTAATAGTGTCAAATTTACTCCCACCGGACGAGTTCAAATCAAAGTGGAGCGGTTTAGTCCCCAACCGAGCCAGTGGCATAGAAAAAGCGGAGGAGAGCGGGGCGAAACGATCGTGATGAGTGTGACGGATACGGGGATTGGGATTTCCCCCCAGGGGGTGCATCGCCTCTTCAAAGCCTTTACCCAAGTGGAGCGATCGACAACGCGGAAATACGGTGGAACGGGTTTAGGGCTGGTGATCAGTCAACGCCTTGCCCAGGGTATGGGAGGAGATTTGTGGATGGTGAGCCGAGACGATCAAGATCGGGTGAGTAGTGCCGGATCCATTCCCCCCTATTGGGAGCGGAGCACCCATACTCCCGGTCAACGGGGCTCCTGTTTTGCCTTCTCTTTTCAAACCTTGCCCGCCGAGTCTAGCGCATCTCCCTGGACTCTTCCGCCCCATTTTCCCCAGAAACCTTGGTTGCTGGTGGATGAAACCCTCAGCTTAGGAGAGTCCTTAACTGCCCAAATGCAGCGGTTGGGGCTTGTGCTGGAAGCGGGGGGGAATCCCCTACCCGCTACGCTGGATTCCCTTCAAAACCATATTCAAGACTGGGGACAGCGGTACCAAGGGGTTATGGTCAGTCTGCGCAGTGATGCTCCAGAGTGGTTGGACTTCCTCAAGGCTCTACGACAGCCCTCCTGCCCATTAAGCACGATCGTTTTATTGCCCCTCGGCAAACGTCAGCTCAGTAAACAGGTGGGGGGAGCGATCGTCTACCGTCCTGTGAAGCAAAAAGATTTGTATCAGGCCCTTTTAGATGCGGTCAACGCCCCCGTTGTCCCCAACACTTTGCCCGCAACTGAGCCCAGCCCCGAGATCTCTCCCGTTCCCCTGAGCATTCTCGTCGCAGATGATAATCTCGTTAACCAAAAAGTTGCAGTCCATTTGCTGGGCAAAATTGGCTATCGGGCCGATGTGGTGAACAACGGTCTAGAAGTGCTCCAAGCCCTACGAAGACGATCGTACCATCTCATTTTTATGGATCTGCACATGCCCGAGATGGATGGTCTCACCGCAACCGAGCACATTCTGCAAACCTATCCCGATCCCCCCGTGATTGTGGTACTCAGTGCCAGTGATTATGAAACGGATCTACAAGGCTTTCGGGTGTTGGGTGTTCATCATTTTCTCCCCAAGCCCTTCCGTCGGGAAGACCTGGCCCAACTTTTACGATCGGTTCCCCTGTCTCAGGAGCAACAGCCTTAGCTAGCTTATGAATCCATTCACCTTCAATAAGCGCATCCCTTCCAGCCGCAACACTTCAGGGTATAACGTCTTGTAAATCTGACAATGGGGGCTTTGCAAATCCCAGCGCCCTGTAAAGCGAAATGTCTCCACGGGACAGCCCCCGGTACAGCGATAACGGTAGGCACAACTCCGACACCCTTCTTTGTGATCCACAGCTAGATTTTGAATGCTCCCCTGGGCTAGGGTTTCCAACCAGTCCAGACCAGTGTCTGGCGCGGCGGGGAGGCTAGAGTCTAACTGCATTTGGCATTGGGCGATTCGTCCGGTGTGGGTGACGACAATATAGCTTTGCCCTACCCCGCAGGTCTGGAGGTGGGGTTGGCTTTGAACTTTGTCTAACAAGCCCTGGAAGAGGGGACGATCGGGTAAGTGGGTTTCGATCGCTTTGTAGGCCGATCGCATTCCAGCAATGATGGTTTCTTCCTCTAGGGCAAGGGTTTCTAGCCGTTCTGCCGTTTCGATCGCTTCCGGGGGGGGGACGCGATAAAAATTGAGACTAAAGGGCCAGCCCCGCGCCAGAATCCAAGCTACGGTTTCGCCCAAGTACGGCGCATTGGCTGCGGTAACGGTCACACTCACCTGGCAATCCACCGGACTGCCCGCGACCCAGCGATCGAGACCTGCTGCAATGTGGCTAAAGCTGGGTTGACCTTGGCGATAGGGGCGCTGGCGATCGTGAACATCCCCTAAGCCATCTAAAGAGACCATGAGGCGGACTCGATTTTCCACCAACCAGTTGACGAGGTCCGAACTTAAGGTGGTGCCATTACTGAGAACTACCGCCTGGAGGTGGATGCCCGTTTCTAAGGCTAATTGCTGGGCATGGCGATGCAAATCCTGAATCAGAGTAAATTCCAGGGTTGCTTCTCCCCCGGCATATTTGAGTTTGAGGGAGCGAAAACCTCGGGTTACCGCGAGTTGAAAAAGGTGATCGAGAATGGCATAGCCTCGATCGCGATCGAGCCTGGCGCTGGACTTGCGCACATAACAATAGGGACAGTCCAGATTGCAGGCATTGGTAACGTGGAGCCAAACCGTGAGTTGAGTCAGCGGATCCCCGGACGACAGGGAGGGCGGGCCGATCGGCCCATCGGGGACAATTAACTGCTGCTGTACCAGTTGACGATCGAAGGGGGTTACCACTGGCTGCGCCCGTTGACAAAAGTCTTGATAGCGTTGCCAGCCCTGCCCATTTAGAACCGCTGGCCCTCCTGGAGCAAAGGGACTAAAGGCTAAGTAAAAATCGCTGTTTAACGGTGTGGTATAGGTTTGGGGAACCGCTTGAAAAGCGCTGTCTCGATCGTTATGGTTGAATTCAACGGCAAAAGGAGTGGTGGAGCAGGCACAATCACAATCTCCCTCCCCAGTCAGGGCAGTTGGTTCTGCCACCCAGAGCAGAGGCTCGGGGGAGATAGACAGCCGTGGGGTCTGGGGGTGTGATTTAACCATGATCCACCTCGGGGGACAGGGTTTGTCGTTCTTGTTCAAGTTCGGCAATCTTGAGTTCAAGCTGTTCAATGTGTCTGCCTAAGCGTTGCTCTGCCACAACGTCTAGGGTGGTGGATCGCCGCTGCATCAGAGCTTCCCGTTCCGCTAAGAGTTGGGTAATTTCCCGGTTTAACCGTTCTACCCTGAGGTGCTGCAAACACTGGGCCGAATAAATGCGGGGTTTCACCTCCGTCAACGCCTGCAGGATGGCTGGAGCCGGAATGCAGCGCACCCCTTCACGATCGTGCTCTAGATCTGCGGGTTGAGCCTGAACCATCGCCACAATTTCACCCCTTTCCAAATCCACCACAGGCGCTCCACTCAGTCCCTGCTCTAGTTTGGTTTTGCCCAAGTTGACTAGGCGCAGGAAGCCTTGATCCAATGGGTGATCCCACACTAGGGGATCCAGACTTTCGCCTCGGGCATTGCTCCGGGGAAAGCCAAACCCATAGAGACTCATGCCCGTGTGATTGCCCTTTGGATGTAACTGGCTCCGTTCCGCCGACTGTAGATCCAAAAACGGAGCCGGCCACTGCACCAAGGTAGGCTCGGTGGGGCGGAGGAGTGCAATCTGGGCATTGCCCGTTTGGGGATAGGCTAAAATTTCCAGGGTTAATTCCTGGGAATTGAGCCCAAAGGTTTGCCCCACAAGCCGATCCCCCACGGTCAAATTCACGGCCCGCAACAGATGCTCAGCGGTAATCAAAATCGGCTGCTGCTGAGATTGAACCCAGAAGCCTGTGCCCAGAATCTGCTGATCCGCTACAAGGGCCACGCTGAGATGCTGGAGGCAGTTCCGGTAAAAACTGTAGTTTGCGGGAGCAGCCGTAGCTTCCCCCGTGGGGGCCAACACTCTGCCCCAAGGTCGGTTATGCCAGAGTTCCAGCGCCCCTTCCACCACACGCTCCCAAAGCAAATTGTGTTCCTGCAGCAGGGCTTGAATATCTTCATCATCCCGGATTAAGTCCCCTAAAATATCTTGGGGATCTTCCTGAAAATCCTCTTCTAAATGGGCGGCGGCCTGGAGCCCCTGCCGGAGGCACTGCATCAGGCTGGTCCAACGCCCCTCAGGATAAAGACAGAGGCAATGATAGAGGCTTTCTTTGAGATAGTCCTGAATCCGACCGGGATCGGTGGTTTTGAGATTGAGCCCTTGGTAGACTTGCTGGGCAAAGCGGTGCAAGTCTTGATAGGTCTGTTGGTGATCCGGGACTTGACTTAACATCAACTGGGCCAGTTGTCCCTGGCGGAGGACGGGGTTGAGCCGGTACGTGGTACGAGACTCTTCGATCGCTAAGCTGTGGGCCGTTAAAGACTTCATTTGCTTGAGGGGCGCATTGGCTTCCTTAAATCCCAACTTACGCCGTACCGCCTGAACGATCGAAGAATTGAGCATTCGGAAAATCAAAAGCGTCGGGAAATAGCGGGTATGCTGACGGTCTAACCCCTGGGTTAACTGTGCCAATTCCTGAGCGACATAGGTTTCAAAGGCTTGAAAATCGATGTGATTGACCAGCATGCCCCCTTCTTCCGGCTGCCAGGTCTCCCGTTGTAGCGCTTGCACCAGCTTAATTGAAGTGCTGGGATGTCCCCCGGTTAGGCGATAAATGCGATTGGTAAATAATTCACGGGTCTTGTAAACCGCTTGGTTAAATTGGGTGTTGAGGTGATGGGTGAGTTGGGGTAACTGGGCCTGATCCAACACCCGCCGGAGGGTAACCCGCTGAAAAGGGGTGAGGTAAACGTAGTTATGGCCCGGCCAGGGGCCCGCTTGGCGGAGGTTCCGTCCCGCTACGACTAAAAGAAATTGTTGCTGGGTGGCCCGGGCCAGATAGCCTTGCAGTTCTTCGCAAAACTGAGTTCGTAGCCAGGTTAGGGCGGGGGAACTGAGGCGGTGAACATCATCTAAGAATAAAGCGATCGCTTTGTTGCCCGTTGGTATTTGATTCCATTGCCGGAGTCTATCCCGCACCGCCATCAAAGCCTCAATCGGTTGAATCTGGTCTGGATCCGCTGTTTGGAAATGGGTATCCCCCAAGGCTTCCAAAATATCGAGCATCAGATCAACGTCGGTTCGTTCCCGCCGTAGCCTAAGGTGACGGCAATACCAGTTGACCCGATCGTGATATTCCTCTTCCAATTTCTCTAAAAAAGCGGTTTTCCCATATCCCGGCAGCGCATCCAGCACCAGCAATTGCCCGATCGAACTTTCTACCTTCTGAAAGGCAGCCTCTTGATTTTGAAAGGACAGAATGGGCGGAGGTGGACTGGCAATCATGATGGACTGGCTATCAGAAGGTGAAGAATCTACCTAAAACATTGAGGAGCAAGATTTACGAATAACGTGAGGGTCTTGAGGACAGGGGCTGCCGAACAGCATCTAGGAGTTGATGAGCCAGGAAGGGAGAGCCTCAATCAATCTGGAGAAAAGTTAACAGATCTTCCAAAACAATCCCAAAACCTGGATAGCCCTCCATTAACGGCCGGCCACCAATGCGGGTATTTTGCCACTGTTTTAAGAGCGATCGACAAATCTGTTCCTGACGCTGGGGATCTTCAATAGACTCCAGGAGGTCATCGGTCATCCAGGTCAGCCATTCCTCATTAAGCATTTCCTTCACCGCCGCGCTGTTGTTCGGGCTAAAGCGATCGAGGGTCAGCAGATTGACATAGGACTCAAAGGCGAGGGATGCACCAGCTTCGTATTCGTGGCGTTGGAAGAGAACATTCGCTAACGTCCGTTGCGATCGTCCTAGGAGATGTGGGGAGGGCATGGAATTGGCCAACACCATCCCCGCTTTGGCGGTAGCCTCGGCCCGTTCAAAGTCTCCCGCTAGGTAATAGGCCACACTCAGATCCTGGGTATTGTCGGCTTGAAAGCGAGTATTTCCCAGCCGTTGGGCAATATCTAAACTTTCTAGGTAGAGGTCAATGGCTCCGGCAAAATCTCCCTGCTCTCGGAGTAAAGTTCCTTTTTCATTGTAAATTTCTGCCAAAATCACCTGGGAACTGGCTTGAATCGTTAGTTCCGCTTGATTGAGGAATTGGGCAGCTTTGTCATAGTTGCTTTGGGCGGCCGTAGCGACCCTGCGTTCGGGTTTGACTTTGTACCAACCAATTTGGCGATAGAGGCGACCATAGGCCACCTTCACGAGGGCAATCCCTCGGCTATAGCCAATCTCTTCAAACAAGGCTAGGGCCGCTTGAAAGTGCCGCACCGCCTGTTGTTCCCGCAGAGAGTTGGCAGCAATAATGCCCAAGACATTCTGGGTTAGACCTTCCTGCTTGCCATTGCCTAAGCGTTGATTGAGCTTCAGGGCACCCCTACCGTGGGCGATCGCTTCTCGATCCTTGCCCATGAGATGGAACAAATAGCCCAAGTTTGTTTTCGTGGAGGCTCGATTTTCTTCTGTGCCCGGTACACTTTCTAAAATGCCTAGGGATTGTTCATAGTATTCAATGGCACTTTGAAAGTTATCTTGTTGACGATAACTCCAACCGATGGCGTTTAAGCTCTCTCCAAAACTGGAGGCTAAGTTAATTCTTTCAGTTTGAGGCAAAGTGGGGTCAATGAGTTTGTGCTGGAACCATTTTTGGCTGTCTAAACCAATTTCTATACCTCGGTTGTAATCATCCAAATGACTGTAGCAATAGATCAGTTTTTGGCGAATTTTTCCCTCCAAGCAGCGGGACAAAGGCGCTTGTATCCAGAGGGCTTCCAGGAGGGTTAAGGCTTCTCGATATTGACCACGCTCGTAGGCTAACTCTGCCCAGGCATAATCTAAACATTGTCGATCGCTGCTGTCTAAACGATCGCGAAAAGCTTCTACTTCCTGATTTAAAGCTTCCTGAAAATCAAGGGGCGTGGCTTGAGTGTGCAACGTTTGCCAATAAATTACACCACGATCGGGATTGGCCTGTAGGGTATAGTAAAGTCGTTCCTGTTGGAGAATTTGAGTTTGGAGGGGCCAATAACTGGTTTTACTCTCCACAATGAGTTGGTCGTAATAGGTTTGAATGTGTTCAGACCACTCTAAGCGTTGATCTCCCTCAGGATCATAAAGTGGCCAAACATGAAGGTTGATTAACCGTTGCATTTCATCGTGGAGCAAACAACTGGTTAACTCACCTTGGGCATTGTAATGGGATTTAATAAAGGAAAACTGGGTTAAAGACTGAATTAAAAGCTCCGCTTGTTCGCGGGGCTCTCCTAACAGAAACTCCAGAAAACCGGCATCAAAGCGACGCTTGAGATGAGCCATGGCCAAAATGGCCTGATCTTCGGGATTGCGCAGTTCTCGGATCCGTTGCACCATTAACCGCTCAAATTCCTCAGGGGTTTCAGCCTCTAATTCCTGAGGGGTTTTGCCATAGTTGAGCCAATCCACCGTTAAAGCCACTAAAATGGGCCGACCTTGGGACAGGGTACTAACCCGTTCAACAAACTCCGGTTCAATGGGATGGGGATATCGGGTTTCTAATAATTCTTGTAAATAATTACGAATTTCTTGGGGACTTAAGCCCGTGAGATGGCGCGTTTGAATCTGGGAATCCTGATAGAAATCCGTGAGAAACTTGCGACCCGCTGCAATCACTAAAGTGCCATATTGCCCTTGTTGAGGGGAGCGAAGTTGCGGCAATATAACTTGAAAAAAGCGTTGAGTTGCAGAGTTAATCAGTTCAATGGTGTCGAAAAAGAGAACAATGTGATCCGCCTGCAGCGATCGATAACACTGAATAAAAACATCCTCTAAATCCGGCGTATCATCCCCAGCCTTAAAGCTCCGATCGAGAGCAGAAAAAAACGGTTGAAAAGGGTGACCGGGGGCTGTACGGGTCAGTTTAATGGCTAAAGCCCGGAGGAGTCCCGTAACGGTTTGGTGAGCGGTTAGGTATAGATCAATGGGATCGGGAGTGTAGATGATCTCCGTTCCCAGAGCACTCCGGCGAGGGAGGGGCTGAGGTTCTGCCGAGGCTGCGGTCAGGGACTCCGGGGCACTGAGGTTTCCCCCATCTCCACCCACCATGAGGTGAATAAAACGATACAGAAGCTGGGTTTTGCCAATGCCGCCCTCCCCTTGAATGGACAGAATCCACTGGGCATTAGACTCCGTTTGAGGGCGCTGTAGCATCTCTCGGAATGCCTGTTGTTCCGAGTCACGACCAATAAAAATAATGGGGCTGTAGGTGCTTGAGGACATTCTTTCATCCCCCTGTAGGATACCTTGAGTGTACCGCACAATTTACAGCTAGAAACGACCCCACTCCTCTCGACGGTTGTCTTGATCAGTGGGGTCTTCTCACGGTAGCAGTTGGCTCGAGTGCAACCCAAAATGCTGCACTCGCAATCGAATCGCAAACATAGGATCCCCTCCCGGTGTTTGGCTTCCCCAACCTGTCCCGATCGGGGGAACTACCGCAAAATTGGGGTTCCGCAGGGATAGGTGGCAACGGTTGCCGAACCGGGTTTGGGACTATCCCCCTTTGGAGTGAGGGCTTCTTGCTGTTGAACGGCTTCGTAATCCAGGCGTAGCTTCTGCACTAAGGCTTCACGGCGATCGTACAAACGCTTGAGGGGACGGGATTCACACTGACTCATTAAGTATGCCGTCAGAATCGGTAAGGCGATCGTACTATCGGTATAACAAACGATCGTCTTGGGTAATTCTTCTGGATCCACTTTGCCCCAACTCACGGCTTCACTGGGGGTTGCGCCGGAGAGTCCGCCGGTATCGGGCCGCGCATCAGTTACCTGCACGAAGAAATCGTGACCCCGTTCTTCTAACCCTAAGACTTCATGGATTTGGGGTTGGGTTTGGAGCAGGAAGTTTTTAGGACTGCCCCCCCCGAGAATAACCGCTGCACTTTTACCTTCTACTCCCGGCAGCTCGGACTGACGAGCCCCATAAACGATCGCAGCAGTTTCATTGACATCAATGGAGGGATCAATCACCAGCGCCGATCCTTGCAGAGCCAGGGCTGCCACATTCATACCAATAGAGCTATCCCCAGGGGATGAGGTATACACTGGAATCCCACACTCATAGGCGGTGGCCAGTAGGGAAGAATTTTGAACCCCGAGACGCTGCTCTGCTTCCCAGACATACCGCCCTAATAGGTGATGGAATTCTGCAGTTCCCATGGATTTCTGGAAATCTGGAGCCGTTAACACTTTGCGAATAAAGGCATCAGTTTCCAGCAGTACATCGTAATCAAACACGATATCGTAAATGCGAATCCGCCCTTCTTCCCGCAGTTTGACATCATCCACAAAGGGATGGCTAGCGTATAGGCTCATGCCCAAACCGTAATGAATATCATGGTAGAGGTTCGCCCCGGTACTAATGATGTAGTCCACAAAACCAGCCCGCATCAAAGGAACGATCGCGGCACCACCCATCCCAGCGGGAGTCATCGCCCCGGACAAACTCAAGCCAACGGTCACACCAGGCTGCATCACTTCGCGGCTGAGTAAATGACAAATTTCCCGCAGTCGGGCGGAATTATAGGCCGTGAAATATCCATCAACAAGGGCTGCAACATCTAGGTGATCCGGAATGGGTGCAGGAGCAATGCGATGATTGAGAATTCGAGACATGATCAACCTCCAAGAAACAAACCTGGGACTGGATAGAGTCAGTCACCAGAAAGACATAGGGCTAAGGTTTAAACGTTTGGCAACAAGTCGTGAACGGCTAGTGCTTTCATTCTCTGTTCAGGCTACTGAGAGTCTCAATTGACGGTGGGTTCCCTTTTCGTGGGAATCCTTGCGGCAAAACGCCTGCCCCCTGTCTAGGACACGGGGATAGGTGAGTAATGCGGATCCGCAGCGCTTCCCAGACTAATCTGGGGATTCTCTAGGGTGAGGAGAAACGGTATCGCCAGATGAGAAAACCGCAACACAACGTTACGAAGGGAGCCAACGATCGATCGCCCCACCGAAGCACAACGCAATTGATTGGTAAGAATGAAACTAAGAAAATTTTAAGGAGAGCCGCACGATCGCCTCTGAGTAGAGACTGACCGACCCAGGTTGTTCTGGCTAAACTTAGGCTGGTAAACCAGAAAAGAACAACCCTCAAGTTGCAGATCGGTCAGACGGTACTAGGTGCTTCACAGCGATCGATCCATGACAGTCCTGGATCTACCTGTCGTCTGCGCTTTAGTTGTATATCCAGATACCAGAGGGGTCGCCACGGGTATCCAGTCAAGGGATATTGCAATGATTTAACCCTTCAAGCTACGCTAAAGAAACCACACTAAATGTGAGTGCTCAGTTAGATATATTGCAACTGGGAGTCTAACCTTAGCATTTTTTTAACGTTTCGGCAATACCTAGCAACGTGCAGACGATCGCTTTTTCTGCTTCGGTGAGTTCATACAGGCGGGCAACGATCGCTTCCAGTTCGGCTTCATAGGGGCTGACATTTTTTTCCTGAGCATCAGAGAATTTTACTTCTAGGAAATCAGCTTCTAGGTCAAACCAAACGGTTACGGGTTTTGCCATATATCTTACTGGGCTAGGTAATTTCAGCGAGCCGTCCCATTTCGACACTCACGGTATCAAATCGATCGTCGTTAGGATGATAAGCGAGAATTTCCATTCCAATAGGTTCCCCTGTGGTTTCATCTTTAATTAAAATCACCCCATCACCCAGTTCGGTCGCCATTTGATTTTTGCGTGGTGGTTGCCAAAATACCGTGAGTAATTCCATTTCTGGCTCGTAGTAGATTTTTATCTGCGCCATAATCAATCGGGATTTGTGGATTAACGGACACCTCATGCGCCAGTAAGTTGTGCCACCAGCGGATGACTTTTGGCAAGACGACTGACATTGAGGATAGAAAAGCCAATCACATTGCCGTCTGCATTGACGCGCTCCATGATGGCTTCATGGTCAGTTTCGCGCATATAGCCGGGAGCATCAGAGAATTTGACGTCTAAAAAATCGGCTTCTGGGTCAAACCAAACGGTTACAGATTTTGCCATAGGTCTACTCCTTGCTTGAGTTTGTCTGTGAGATAAGCGGTGATGATAAAGGCATCATCGGATAAATGCTTGACAACGACACATAACCATTTTGCCCCTACCATCGTTTGTTCGTAGTAGCGATAGTAAAGTTGAACCTGACTATCACTGCTGGACTGACGCACAACTTGCGGCTCTTGAAGTACCGTTGAGATTTGAGACTCCAATTCCAGCATTTCTGGATGATCCAGAATGTGGGCTAGTCGTTCATCGGTGAGGCGAATGGAACGATTTTGGTAATCGTTGAAGCTCTGCGTCATTCTCCTCTGCCCCCAATGATTACCCGCTCTGCCTCAGTTAACCCATACAGGCGGGCAACGATCGCTTCTATTTCAGCTTCATAGGGGGCAACGTTTTTTCCCTGAGCATCGAGACATTTTTGAACGAGAGTTTCGATCGCTTTTTTCTCCT
>JBMTZC010000038.1:0-18506 GCA_049455215.1 Prochlorotrichaceae cyanobacterium | reverse complement strand
GCTTAACTTCCAGAAACTCGGGCTTAATTTCCGCTAATGACTGCCCAACTGCGTAAAACCTCCGCCACCGTCCAGGCCTGGGCAAAGGCTCCCCGAGGAGCAAAGGGGGGATCGCCATCAAAAATTTCCGCTAAAGTCCCCACACATTGCGATCGCAGTTGATCCGCCATGGGGGCTAACAAACTCAACGCTTGATCCCGATCGCCATAGACCTGAAAGTGAGCTTCGGCGTAGATACCAACCCACCACCCCCACACGGTTCCTTGATGATAGGCTCCATCCCGCTCCACTAAGGAGCCCCCATAGTGGCCTTGATACTGAGGATCCTGGGGGGATAAGGATCGCAGTCCGTAGGAAGTGAGTAACCAGCGGCCACAGGTTTGCACGATCGCTTTCGCTTGGTGGGGACTCAGTAAACGGGGCGCAGTGTGAGCCAGGTGAGGGGCGGGTAGGGTAACCGCTAAGAGTTGATTGGGCCGGAGTGCCGTGTCTCGCCCCTGGGGCGCATGGAGACTGGAAATGACATCACAGCAATACCCTAAGTCTGGAATCCAAAACTGCTGAAATCCGGCTCGGGCTAAGGCGGCTAATTCCCCGTAGGGTTGAGGCGATCGCCCTAACTGCTGGGCAAATCCCTGCATCAAAATTAAGGCGTTGTACCAGAGGGCATTGATTTCCACGGGCTTGCCTTGGCGAGGGGTCACCACCCAATCCCCCACTTTGGCATCCATCCAGGTCAGTTGAACGCCCGGTTCCCCCGCATAGATCAGTCCATCCTCAGCATCCCAGTGAATCCGGTAGCGAGTTCCCCGCTGATGCCAAGCTACGATCGTCTCTAAGGCGGGAAAGAGTTCTTCGAGTAAACTCCAGTCCTGGGTTGCGGCGCAGTAGTAGGCGATGGCATTGAAGTACCACAGGGTGGCATCCACGGTATTGTATTGCGGCGTTTCGTTGGCTTCCGGAAAAACATTCGGCAACATCCCCTCACTGAGGTAACGCCCAAAGGTCAGTAAAATGGGGCGGGCAATTTCCGGGCGCTGCGTCACGAGGGTTAAACCCGGCAGACTAATCATGGTGTCTCGTCCCCAGTCCCCAAACCAGGGATACCCGGCAATGATGGTTTTTCCAGGTTCTCGCTGCTGGGTGAGAGGGTTTAGGGTAGAGCGATCGACAATGAACTGATCCGCTGCGAGCAGGAGTTGGGGCAGACAAGACGGAGTTGAAGGTTCCGGCGAGGCTGGGGGGGGCGCTACTGGCGGTTGGGGTATCCTCGTCAATACTCGATCGAGCAGGTCTTGGCTATGGGCATAGCGATTCACTAGGGCTTGACTGTGATCTAACGAAGGGCGTGCCTGGGTGGAGAAAACTAAGGCAACGGGTTGCCGGGGCGATAAGGTCACCTGTCCCGTCGCAACTTTAAGGTGATCCTCTAAGAACGGTAGCCCTCGGTATCGTTCTAGGCTTAAATCATAGCCCCGTTGCCACTGGTGAAAGGGTTCCAACGCGATCGTGGGGCTGAGTAAAAAGAAGGGTTGGGCTTCCGCAAAGGCCTGAACCCTCAAGCCCTCAGTCACCGGAGTCACCTCCATGCGCCAGCCGTGGGCTGTGGTTGTAGCATGGTGATTGCGATAGTTGACGAGGATGCCGAAGGCGAGGGTAACGGGCTCTGTGCCCCGCACTAACTCATATTGAACATAGGTGGTATTCTCCCCTTGAGCCATCCAAATGCGTTTTTCGATTTGGGTCAGCCCCCAACTGTAGCGCCAACAAGGAACCTGACGATCGAGATGAAAGCTTTCCAAGAAACGATCGCTCTGGAGAGGCCGGGCGGTCTCCTCCCCCTCAATTCGACGATCGCCCTCAAGAGGATACTGCCCATCCTCCGTCAGCAGGGTTTCCTCCACCTTGGTCACCAGCAGAGTGCGTTGCAATGGTGGTTTGAGGGCTGCAATGAGTAAGCCATGATAGCGACGGGTCAACACGCCAGCGATCGTTCCCGCCCCATAACCGCCAATGCCATTGGTGACGAGCCACTCCCGCTGCTCCCCTTGTTCGCTCCAATCTCGACCAAACTGCATCATGCCATGCACACCTCCCCAGCTAAGGTCATAGCCCAAAATTCCTGATCTATTCGTAACATTAAATACCTTTTCCCTGGGCAAAAACTGACAGGATAAAGCAGATTTTCAAAAACCTCCCGCTTGTGCCTGTGCAGCCGCCATTCATGGCCCGCGATACCTTTCCTGTCCTTTATTCCACCCTCTCGGCCCAAGCACTGATCGACCGGGTATTGTCTGAGTACGATCTTGGGCTAATAAAGTCTTGTCAATTTTGGAATCGGGGTATTAGCGATATTTATCGGGTCGAAACCCAAGCCAGTACTTATATCCTGCGGGTTTCCCATGCCCACTGGCGCTCCACAACGGAGGTTGCCTTTGAACTAGAGTGGCTGGACTTTCTCCAAAAACAACGGATTTCCGTAGCCTATCCCCTGCGGACTCGGAACGGCGATCTGTTAATAGAATTAGAAGCACCGGAGGGAATTCGTTCCGCCGCACTGTTTATTTATGCCCCTGGAGATATTCCCGTTGGCGATCTCAATACGACCCAGGCTTTTGAGATGGGGAAGGTGTTGGCCCAGATTCACCAGTGTAGTTTAGAGTTTAGTTCCCTTCACGATCGGGAGTCCCTTCATCTCGATCACTTATTGGAGCAGTCCTTAGAAAGCATCAAGCCTTTTTTACACCAACGCCTTCAGGATTGGAATTACCTGAAACGCCGCGTCAAGGCTCTGCATCAACAATTAGCCGCTTTACCTCAACAGTCGCCCTACTGGACCGTCTGTTGGGGCGATCCCCACAGTGGCAATGTGCATTTTACGCTCGATCATCAACTGACCCTATTTGACTTTGATCAATGTGGCTACGGGTGGCGATCCTTTGACATTGCCAAGTTTCTCCAAGTTGCCGTCCGTACCGGGCTTAAACGGGCGATTCGGGATGCCTTCTTATCGGGCTATAACACGATCGCTCCCCTGACGGATTGGGAGGAAGCAAACCTCCAGGCCTTTACCCAGGTTGCCCACATTTGGATGTGGGGAATTCACTTACAGAGCTTAAAATTGCATCAGTATAGCCGTTTGGATGATTTTTATTTCACCCAGCGGCTGGAACAACTCAAACGCCTCAATACCCCAGAGTGGCAGTTGTTTTGAGTTTTCAGATCCCTGATACGCTACCCGAATCTCTTCTCCTCTAGCCCTCCGGTCAGTTCCTCGAACTTTACACCTTTGGCGATCGTTGCAATGGATTAAGGGGATGACGGGACAGGGTATTTAAAGTATGGGAGGTCGATTCAAAAACCTCAATTAAATACTGACAGCCCTCTTCCGGTTTCGTAGATGCTCCGCAGGTAAAAATATCGATCGCGGCATACCTTAATTCCGGCCAAGTGTGAATAGAAATATGAGATTCTGCCAGTAAAGCTAAGGCCGTAACCCCTTGAGGATGAAATTCATGAATCACTTCTCCGAGTAAAGTAGATTCACACACCTCCGCTGCATCTCGAAGCGATCGTTGTACAAAAGAGGGATCATCCAATAAACAACTGGAACATCCATAGAGTTCTAAAATGCAGTGGGTTCCGACCGGAGCAAGAGCTTTATCCCCCAATTGGCCAGATAGTAACGTTTCCATACCTATCCCCTCATTGGCCAGATAAGCGGCTAGACCTTATAAGCAAAGAACTCACAGGCCGCGCTGTATGGCACAGATTCATTAAGTTAGTGAACAAGGCTATCCATTTAAGGCATTAGCATAGAACAGGGAGCGTTCTACCCTAACCTTAAATTTTTCCGCTTTAAACGGACAGCCATCAATCAAGCGATCTAGACAATTGTCAGAACAAAGCCTTCGGTAGACAGTTCAGAGAATGTTGTCTTTTTTCCCGTCGGTGATTCATCCTGAACCTGTGTCGAGGTCGGATTGTTAATCATAGCAAAAACTCCTCACTTTTTAAATGGAAAAGTGAGGAGCATAGCTTTTCAATGAAAGCAGAAAATTGAAGGGAAGAGTGCGCTGCACGCTTCCGACTGGCGTTGATATCCAGACGGATTACTTTTCAATTGATTAGGCAGATGCTTGAAAATCCTCAGGATTATTCAGACTTCATTGCAGACATTCCACTCGTATCTTTGAGGAATCCACTGTAGGCTTCCATGCCATGTTCGCCAATGTCTAAGCCTATGAGTTCTTCTTCCTCGGTGACACGCATGCCCAGAACGGCTTTGATAGCGCCCCAGAAGATGAAGCTCACTAACACTGTGAAACCACCAATAGTGAGAATCCCGAGAATTTGGGCAATCAGTTGGTTAGGACCATGACCGTACAGCAACCCAGAGCTTTGATCGAAAAGACCAACAGCAAGGGTTCCCCAGATTCCATTCACTAAGTGAACAGAAAGTGCGCCTACCGGGTCATCGATTTTCAAAGTGCTGTCAATGAAAATAACAGAGAAAACAACGATCACACCCGCAATGCCACCAATGATGACAGCGCCGGCAAAACTTGCCCCGGCACACCCAGCGGTGATGCCCACCAAACCGGCCAAAATACCGTTGATGACCATGGATAAGTCGGGCTTACCGGTGCTAATCCAAGAGGTAAAGGTGGCGGTCACACCCCCGGCAGAACCCGCTAATGCAGTGGTCACCGCAATGTAGGGAACGGCAGAATCAGCCGCCAATTGAGAACCAGGGTTAAAGCCAAACCAGCCGATCCAGAGAATGAGACAGCCCAGGGTCGCCAGACTCATATTGTGACCGGGAATAGCGGTAGGAGTCCCATCTTCCCGATATTTCCCAATGCGAGGTCCCAGCAAAGCAGCACCCACCAAGGCAGCCCAACCGCCGACGGAGTGAACCACGGTAGAACCTGCAAAGTCACTGAAGCCAATGCCCCCCAAAAAGCCAATGTCGGAGAGCATGCCGCCCCCCCAAACCCAGTGTCCAGAAATGGGGTAGGCAATCCCGGTTAACAAGACGCTAAAGATAAGAAAATCTACAAATTTAATACGTTCAGCTACTGCGCCAGACACGATCGTTGCAGCGGTAGCGGTAAATGCGACTTGAAAGAGGAAAAAGACGCTAATCTCTAACGTGCTTTCGTCAAGCCCATAGGTCGCTTTGTCCCCGGACAGGAAGAACCCACCGGCTCCCATGAAGCCGCCGCCACTTGAACCAAACATTAGGGAAAACCCGATCGCCCAAAAGGCCAGACTGGCTAAAGCAAAGACAATCAGGTTTTTCGCAAGGATATTGACGGCATTTTTCTGGCGACACAACCCCGTTTCGAGCATCGCGAATCCAGCATTCATGAAAATGACTAGGATCGCTGCGACTAAAATCCAGATATTGTCTAAGGTTGCCTGTACATCCTCAGGGGTTAAGGCACCCTCTTGAGCATGGGCAGACACGTTCCAAATCCCTAACAGGAGAAGCACCAGAGGGACGCAAGCAGCCCAACTCCAGGTAAAGGAGGGGAAAAGTCTCTTGAGCTCACGAGTTAGCCTTTCTATGCGAAAAGCTCCCGGTGTTGTTGTTGTCCTCTGGTTTCGTCTACGAATAGCTGTCAACTGTACCATTGCAACAATAGAATCCTCATGCAAATTTTGAACATCCACAAACCATGACCCGCCGTATAAGACCCATCCTCAACCCAGAGTCATAGCAGTAGAAAAATTAGAGCAAGGAGCAAGCTTCTCAGACCACCCACCTGCTCACTTTAATTACCGATATACTTCTGACTTTGAGAAACGCTAGAGCGATAAACAGTTCACTGGAAAGTTGGACAGTGATCGCGGTCAACGACTAGGATGTTCTAGATTGCACCAATTTGAGAGGGTAAATTCTGTATCAGGGACTACAATTTGCGGGCACGCCTGGCCAAATCATCCTTGGCGTAGGGCTTTTAGCAACGGCCTTGGGGCTTTTGGGGCTTTTGCGAGTAAATCTTGTGACGGCATTTGCCCTCGCGATCGCCCGATCGCTGTTGCAGCTAACGGTTTTGGTGGTTGGGCTAACCTTGGCAATGGACTTTCCAGGTTGGGGAATCATCATTTTTGCACCGCTTTTGCTGATCATTGCAACTCAGTTTACCCTCAGTCGCTGTACCTTTCCCCTCGATCGCTTCGCCTTGACCGGCCTTTTAGCTTTGGCCGCCAGCCTCCCTACGCTCTACACTGTGCTGTTCGTGTTGCGTCCCGTTCCCCTCTATGCCCCTCAGGTCTGGATTCCGATCCTGAGCCTCAGTTTCAGTAGCGCCTCAGCGATCGTTTTGCAGGTGGGGAATGGGGCTTGGCAACGCTGGCAACGGCAACAGGTGGAAAACCGTCCCCCAGAGAACGTACCCCAAGATTCACCAGACCTTTTGCAGGTTTGGCATACCATATTACACCAAGTTTTAAAGCTACGGGTACAGCAGATTGCCACCCTCGGTTTAGTTAGCCTGCCCTTGATTTTATCCGCGCAAATTTTAGTGAATATTGATCCGCTTCTGGCCCTAGGATACGAGGTTTTACTCATGCTCGTGGGGCTAAACAGTTCCTTCGTCGCAGTGCTCTGCCTCCAAAAGATTTTTGCAAGATTAGCTATAGGGAACACTATGCGAAGGGACATCCCAAGGGTATAGTGATCTCCATAATGCAACCGAAAGGAAACGCTTATGGATGCCGCTGCACTTTGGCAACGTTATCAAGATTGGCTCTACTACCACGATCGTCTCGGTTTCTACGTGGATGTGAGTCGGATGCGCTTTGACGATGCCTCTGTCATGGCCCTCCAACCTAAGCTTGACAAAGCGTTTAGCGAAATGGCGGCATTGGAAGCCGGAGCGATCGCCAACCCCGACGAGCAGCGGATGGTGGGGCATTATTGGCTGCGGAATTCTGAACTGGCCCCCAACCCTGACCTCAAAAAAGATATTGATGAAACCCTGGTGGCCATTACGGACTTTACGCACAAAGTCCACAGTGGGGCCATTCGTCCCCCCTCCGCCTCACGCTTCACCGACATTCTCTCCATTGGCATTGGTGGCTCGGCCCTCGGTCCTCAATTTGTGGCAGAAGCCCTCACGCCGCTGGATAGTTTGCTCAACATTCACTTTATCGATAACAGCGATCCCGAAGGTATCGATCACGTCATTAATCACTTGGGCGATCGCCTCAGGAGTACCCTGGTGTTAGTGATTTCTAAATCCGGCGGAACCCCAGAAACCCGCAACGGTATGTTAGAAGTCCAACAAGCGTTTCAAGTCCGGGGTTTGAACTTCGCTCAACAGGCGGTAGCCATCACCGGATTAGGGAGCAAGCTGGAACAACAAGCCCTGAAGGAAAACTGGATTACCACCTTTCCCATGCACGACTGGGTTGGAGGGCGCACCTCTCAACTCTCTGCGGTGGGACTGGTGTCTGCCTCCCTGTTGGGGATCGACATTTACGGAATGTTGACCGGGGCCAAACTGATGGACGAAGCCACACGCATTCCCAACCTAAAGCAAAATCCCGCTGCGCTCCTGGCCCTGGCTTGGTACGTTGCCGGTAATGGCAAAGGTCAAAAAGATATGGTGGTTCTGCCCTATAAAGATAGTCTTTTGCTGTTTAGTCGCTATCTGCAACAACTGGTGATGGAGTCCCTAGGCAAAGAGAAAGACCTGGATGGTAACACCGTCTACCAAGGGATTGCCGTCTACGGCAACAAAGGATCCACCGACCAACATGCCTACGTACAGCAATTACGGGAAGGCGTTCCCAATTTCTTCATGACTTTTATCGAAGTCTTGAACGATCGCAGCGGGCCCTCTCCAGATATTGATCCGGGCGTGACCAGTGGTGATTACTTATCGGGATTTTTGCAAGGCACCCGCGCAGCCCTCTACGAAAACCACCGGGACTCCCTCACCGTCACCATTCCCGCCGTCACCCCAGAAAGTGTAGGTGCCCTCATTGCCCTCTACGATCGGGCGGTGGGACTCTACGGCTTTTTGATTAACGTCAATGCCTATCACCAACCGGGGGTAGAAGCGGGGAAAAAAGCAGCAGCAGCGGTTTTAGAACTCCAGAAACAAGCCCTGGCAACTTTACAATCCGCCCCTGCCCCTCTTTCTATCGCCGCCTTAGCCGAAAAAATGGGTCACCCCGAAGCCACAGAGACTCTCTATCGTATTTTGCGTCACCTCGATGCCAATAACCGTTGGGTCGTCCTAGAGGGAGAGCGATCGAAGCCGGGGCAACTTCAAGTCCGACTGAAATAAGCTTGAGTTATTAACTTAAGCACGCACATTTTATTGGTTTAAAGGGGGTAAATCACTGGGCTCTGAGAACACATTATCAAGCCAAAAAAATAACAGTAGCGAGGGCACATAGTGCCCACTCTACTGCATGAAGTTGATCCTGATTGAGGTCGTCTATCTTAACAGAAAGTCATTAATAACTTTCTTCTTTACCCGTTTGAGTTACGGCGAGATCGTGATTCGCTTCATTTAAACGATCGCAGATGGCGGCTTGCCATTGAGGACTCACCGTTTCATCCGTAATCACTTCAAATGCTTCTTGACGATAGGATGCACCTTCATTTGCATCAACTTCTGCAATATGCTCTAAGTGCTCGTACACCAGTTCAGGAGATAGCGTTGTCATAGAAAAACCATCCTTACTTTATAGCAATCCTAAATGGGCGTATGTGGTATGCCCCTGGAGGGTGTACACCACACAATGGTTTCAGCAGTCTAGTCTTCACAACTGACTGAGGACTGCTGTAGGGCTAATAATGACTGTTTCCATTATGCCTATGAGACTCTGAGGATCAATTGAGTGACAAAAAACGTTAACTCTAAAGATAATCAGATAAATTTCTTTACTTTTCTTCACAGAAAAAGAGGGGATTGTAAACGGATTAGAACTTCGCCTGCCCCTAATATCAAGAACAAAAAATCCCTAGAATCCCCATCACAAAAGGCTGTTGCAATTCTAGTGAATACCGAATTGATCAGGAATAGAGAATAACCAGGTTTCAAAGTTTGAAGTTTTTATACCTACTCTTTTTGATTTTCAACCTCAAGACAGGATAATGGGAAGGCTCTGAACCAATCACAAGGGACTTTCAATTAATGTTGTCCCCGACACAATCTCTATGCTTGCCTAGAAAGAGGAACCTATTTTTGGATTTTTCGAGGCACCCACAGGTTTGAATTGGTTTTGAACTTTTGTAAAAATTTTTGACAATTGGTAATTTTTGGAGACTTAACTTATGCCGCTCACCCTATTAGATTATGTACCCAGTTCTCAGAATGAGCGTGTGCAGAATTTTGAAATTCCTGGCGATGAAACTCCACGTCTTTACACCACAAATGGAGTGGTCTCTCAGGTAGAGATGGATACCATCATTCAAACCAGCTATCGGCAGATTTTTAATGAACAACAAATGCTGGAACACCACCGGCAACATCTGCTGGAGTCCCAACTTCGATCGGGAAATATTACCGTCAAAGACTTTATTCGAGGATTGGTACTCTCTGATTCTTTTCAACGCTTAGTCTTTCAAGCCAATAATAATTATCGCTTCGTTGAAATTTGTGTTCAGCGTCTTTTGGGTCGTCAAGTATATGGTCAGCAGGAAAAAATTGCCTGGTCGATCGTCATTGCAACTCAGGGATTAGCTGGATTTGTCGAAGCTCTGCTCAACAGTCCAGAATACCAAGAAAATTTTGGCGAAAATACCGTTCCCTACCAACGCCGTCGGATTTTACCCCAGCGGGCTCAAGGAGAGGTCACCTTTGCTCACACCGCTCGCTATGGTCGGGATTATCGCGATAAATTACCCCAACCCAGCGGAAGCCTGCCCTGGTGGTCTCAGGCTCGGGCTGATGGTCTCTTTACTCAAAATGAAACCTTTAGTTGGCAAGCTTTTCAAGAACGGGCAAACTGGCCGATGGTTTCCGCAGTCTTACTGCCTTTGTCTTTAGTTGCGGTGGGCATGTTAGCCCTGTCTCTGTCGGCTCAGTAATTGAATGATTCTGGAAGGCTTTTAAACAGTCTTCTCCACAAATCATAACGCCCCCAAAAGTTTGACTCTTGGGGGCGTTATTTTAATCAGGAATGATCGCTTAGGCCAGCGGACTAATATTAACGATCGTTCCCCCTAAGCGTACAATGCGTTGCATTTCAGCATTCATACGAGAAAAAGGAACCTTGAAAAATACGCTACCACTCTGGCGAACGTCATGGGATTGTAGTTCAGTTTCTTCCGTTTGACGTAAGCCCTGCACTTCGTAAACAAACACTCGGGGATTTTGTGTCAACATCGTCAAAAACTCTCCTCAAAAAATAATTAGAATTGGGGATAAAAACAAATTATGATCAGCAAAGAACCGTAAAGGGTAAACCCTCTACGGCCTTATCCAAAACGGGACAATATCAAACCCTAAGCAGGGGTAATGCTAGCAATCCGTCCGCCTAGCTTTTTGACTTGCAACATTTTCGTCAGCAGTTGCTCGTAGGGAACGAGGAAGGCCCGGCTGCTACGACGTACACTGGGATAGCCAGGAGTAACCATACCCGCTACTTCCATCCGGTAAATCCGACCCGCCGCATTGTTGCCGTAAGGGGTAGAACCGCCTAAGGCAATATTGGGGGTTTGACCTTTCACGGAATCCCGATAAGCCCAGCCACCACCATCAACACCAGAAGGTGCAACGATCGCAGAAACAGAGTTACGACCCAGTTCAGCCGCTAAACGAGAGGATTTACGCTCAACTTGACCCCGATCGCTATTGGCATAACCGCGATAGAGACGGAACATCCGGGTGAAACCAACGGTGCGGTTACCCACCTGGTAGTCAAAACCACGGTAGTAGGGAACCACATTATCCCCAAAGTTAGCGTCATATTCGGCAGAATCGATGTAGGAATCGATGTCCGCGTCATAGCCTTCATTCTCGTAGCGATCGAGGTGCTCAATCACTTCAGACTCATCGATGGGCGCACGACCCAACAGGTGCTTGATGTTCAGCTCAATCACCCGAGTTTGAAAATGGGGATAGAAGAACTTGGTTTTATAGAGTTCAGACTTCGCCACACTACGCACGAAGTCCCGGACAGTGATGTAACCGTTCATGAGTAAGGACTCTGCCCCTACCAAACGCTCACTAGTCATCAAATAATCATTACCCAGAACTTGACGATACACAGCACGAATAACTTGCTCTGCATCCTCTTTCTGCCATTGAGGACGGAGTTCCACAGGACTCATGTCACTAAATGCAGATGTTCCTAGGCGAGAAGCTGCAACAGTGATTGACATTTTGCTATTCTCCTAAAGGAAAACTAAATCAATTTGAGGGTGTGCAATGGGATCCCCCGTCACACCCTCTTTTTTACGAAACATTAAAGTGATCTTAAAATAGGGTTCAAACGCTGAACAAGATAAGAGATGAAGCCGTTGAAGAGTCTCCCTAGTCCTGCGCAGCAGGAACACTAGATACATCAAAGCCCGGAAAAACGGTTAACCAAGCCTCAAATGAACTTAGTTAGCCATCGTTCCGGGCTAAGGGTTAAACGCAATTAGCTGAGAGCGTTGATTGCGTAGTCGATGTAGGAGTTAGCTTCATCGCGAGCATCACCAGTTAAACCATGGTTAGCTTTGATGTACTTGAGAGCTTCAACATACCAGCTAGGAGAAAGCTCGAAGGTGCGGTTGATTTCATCTAAACCAGCAACGAGGTACTCATCCATAGGACCAGTACCACCAGCAATTAAGCAGTAAGTGATCATGCGGAGGTAGTAGCCGATGTCACGAGCACACTTTGCTTTACCCACTTCAGTAGAAGCGTAGTTAGAACCTTGCATGGTGGTGGTGTAAGGGAATTTGTTGTACACCGCTTGAGCAGCACCTTGGATCAGGCTGCTGGACTTCTCGGTCAGCGTGCGAGCAGCTTGAAGACCAGAAGTGGCTTGACGGAAACGACCGAAAGCAACTTGCAGCTCAGTGCTGCTGAGGAAGCGACCTTGAGAATCAGCTGTAGCTACGGCTTCAGTAAGAGGGGTTTTCATAGTGGTTGTATCTCCCGATTTTTGTTTTTGTCAAACTGAATGATAAGAATTCCAAGCGTGGCTCAGAACTTAAGAAATAAAGGTTGGTTGCAAAACTGAGATGTAATCAGATTATTAAGCAACAGCGGCAGCAGCACGATCGAAGTAGCCAGATACTTCAGCCATGATGGAACTGCAATCACCTTGGGTGATGCCGTTGGGATCGTTAGCGATAGCAATAGCAGCTTCTTTCATTTTGGCAATGCCAGCAGCTACGGAAGCACCGGGAACACCCAGAGCAACGTAGGTTTCACGCAGACCGTTCAAGCAACGATCTTCCAGAACGGAAGCATCGCCAGTGAAGGTAGCGTAGGTTACATAGCGCAGAACGATTTCCATGTCACGAAGACAAGCAGCCATGCGGCGGTTGGTGTAAGCATTTCCACCGGGTTGGATTAATTGGGGTTGCTCAGCGAAGAGGGCACGAGCAGCATTACCAACGATGGTGGAAGCGCTACCGGTGATACGGTTAACGGTATCAATCCGCTTCATACCATCGGAAACCATAGCACCAAGAGCATCGATCTGAGCGGTGGTCAGGAACTCGCCGCGTGCATCAGCTTGAGAAACGACTTTTGTAAAAGCGTCGAACATTGAAATAAACTCCTAATTCTCGACTAGATAATCAAATCCCTGCCAGAAGCAAGGGAGGTTTTTGTTTAGCTCCAGCATCAAGCCGTCGCTTGCATACTTCTCATTTAACCTGGAAGTGGCTCTAATGTTTGTTAAGAAATTCATCAATTTTGTTAAAGCTTTGTGAACTTCTTTGTCATAAACGAAGGTCTTTGGTATGGGGGAGGTCTGGACTGTGGGCGTACCCTCAATTACTAGAGCCTTCTTCTGCCAAGGACTTCGAGCCTTTCCACTGATATTTATACCCTGAGGGCGTAACGAAATACATTACGAATTGTTACGATTTGTTCTCGGTGCTGAGGCGGAAATTAACGAGACGACTCTGTAACACTTCTTTACATTGTGGGATGATTTCTCAGATTGTTGCTCAGGGAGTGGCAGGGAGCCGAGGGGTAAGGATCCCAAAAATGCTCTAATCCCCCTGATAGACTAAAAGGATCGTTGTAATGGTGTGGATCGGAATGAATTTCTTGCTTGTCCTGGTGGGACTTATCCTGGCTTTGCTCGCGTTGGGCATCCTCTTCTATCTTCTGACCCCCCGTCGTTATCAATCCACTGACAGTGTCGCTTCTTCTTATGATCAATGGACTGAGGATGGGATTTTAGAGTTTTACTGGGGTGATCATATTCATCTAGGACATTATGGTTCTCCTCCGCATCGGAAAGATTTTCGCCAAGCCAAAATCGATTTTGTCCATGAAATGGCCCGTTGGGGTGGTTTAGATCGCTTAGCACCGAGCACAACGGTTTTGGATGTGGGTTGTGGCTTTGGGGGCAGTAGTCGGATTCTGGCTCAGGATTATGGCTTTGCTGTCACGGGAGTGACCATTAGCCCCCAGCAAGTGCTGCGAGCCCAGGAATTAACCCCATCTCACCTCACGGCTCAGTTTAAAGTGGATGATGCTCTGGATCTTTCCTTTCCCGCTGCTAGTTTTGATGTGGTCTGGTCAGTGGAAGCGGGCCCCCACATGCCGGACAAGGTAAAATTTGCCCAGGAATTGCTGCGCGTGCTTAAACCGGGGGGAATTCTTGTGGTTGCGGATTGGAATCAACGGGACGATCGCGCTGCCCCCTTAAATTTTTTAGAGCGATTGATTATGCAACAACTCTTAGATCAATGGGCTCATCCCAAGTTTGCCAGTATTGAAGAATTTTCTGAGCAATTAATCTCTACCGGTGGGGTTGAAGGGCAAGTAACAACCGCAGACTGGACACCAGAAACCCTGCCATCTTGGTTGGATTCCATCTGGCAGGGCATTGTTCGACCGGCGGGTTTAGTGAAATTTGGCGTATCGGGATTCCTGAAGTCTCTCCGGGAAGTTCCCACTTTATTATTAATGCGCCTAGCCTTTGGCAGCGGATTGTGCCGATTTGGCATGTTTCGGGCGATCCGAAACCATAGCCTAATCCCATAGCACCCGCTGCCCCCGCTGCCTCAGTATCCGTGAAGACGCTGGAGTTAAGCCTGCATGGCCCGAATCAACTCCGCGGCCACCTCAGGACGGGAGAATTCTCCCGGAGGAGCCTCACCCCGACGGAGCATTTCTCGAACCTTGGTTCCAGACAGGTGAATCCGCTCTTCCGGAGCACTAGGGCTGGTTTTCGTGGTTGCCATAGATTGAGTACGCTTGCAATAGAAGGCGTGCTCAAACATCATGGGGGTAATGCCCAGCTTGCTCGGTTCAAATTCACTAAAGATGTACTGGGCATCGTAGGTGCCATAGTAATCTCCCACTCCGGCATGATCCCGACCCACAATAAAGTGAGTACAGCCATAGTTCTTACGGATGAGGGCATGGAAAATGGCTTCCCGTGGGCCGGCATAGCGCATGGCAGAGGGGTTAATGGCGAGAATGACCCGATCCTGCGGGAAATAGTGCTCCATCATAATTTCGTAGCAACGCATCCGCACATCCGCTGGAATGTCGTCACTTTTGGTTGCCCCCACTAAGGGATGGAGGAAAAGTCCATCGACGGTTTCTAAAGCACACTTTTGAATGTATTCGTGGGCGCGGTGAATGGGATTGCGAGTCTGAAATCCCACGATCGTTTTCCAGCCAAGTTGAGCGAACCGGGCGCGGGATTCTGCAGGATCCACTTGATACTTAGGAAAGAGGGGATGGGGATCTCGCTCTAACAGCCACACTGGCCCCGCCAGGTTAATGGGGCCCTGTTTGTAGACCACCGCAACGCCTGGGTGCTTGTCTTCATCGGTGCGGTAAACATTTGTTGCTTCGTGGGCCTTGTTGTAGCGATATTTCTGGGTAAGTTCCAAGACCCCAATAAAGCGCCCACTCGGATCGTTTAAGCGAACCCATTCTCCTTCCTTAAGGGGGGCTGCTACGGCTTCCTCTACAGATAGGGTGATGGGAATAGACCAGGGCAAGCCATTGGTCAGGTGCATATCCGTGACCACGAGTTCATAGTCTGCCTGTTCCATAAAACCATTGAGGGGGCTGAAGCCACCAATGGCAATCATCACCAGATCAGAGACGGCCCGCTCATCCAGTTGCACAGCAGGCAGATCATCAGCTTTTGCTAAAAATTCGTCTCTTTCAGCCGGGGTGGCAATACGATTAATCAGATGTCCACCGTGGGGGGGGATACCATCTACAGGGTGAGTCAAGGCTATCTCTCCGAGTGTTTCGCACAACTCTTTTATCCTATCCTACGGGGGGCCTTCCCTTTTCAGCGGTAGTCCATGGATTGCACTATTAGCACTATTAATAGTGGGCGTAATGATGGGCACCGCGCAAAACCCAAACGGGGGTTCCTCTTTTGACACCGTGTGTGGTTACACCATTTTTGACAGAGGCGTAAGGGATTGTGGCAGATCGCTAAGCCGTCCGCCACAATAAATCGAATAGGTCTGGTTTACTGAACGCAAAAAGACTCATGGCTGAGTACGGCGAAAGCACCGTACTAGAGGCTTTATCAATGCCGGGGAGAATCGGGAACAATGCCTGTTTATCTATATTGGGGAGAAGATGACTTTGCCTTGGGGCAGGCGGTGCAAACCCTTAAAGCTCAGACTCTGGATCCCAATTGGAGTAGTTTCAATTTTGATCGGATTTTGCCGGAGCAGCCCAATGGCGCAATCGAAGGTTTAAACCAGGCTATGACGCAGCCTTTTGGCTTGGGGCAGCGTTTGGTGTGGATTGTGGACTCTCCGGTTTTACAGAATTGCCCGGAAGAGGTGTTAGCCGAAGTGGAACGCACCCTACCCCAAATTCCCGACACTACGGTGCTGCTCTGGACAAGTGTGAGTAAGCCCAATGGACGCTTAAAGTTAACTAAGTTGCTCCAAAAATATGCGGAAATTCAAGAATTTAGCGTCATCCCTCCTTGGAAAACAGAGCAAATTGAAGCTCAAGTTCGCCACATTGCTCAAGTGGTCGGGGTGCGTCTTTCTCGGCCCGCCGGAAATTTTTTAGTGGAAGCGATCGGCAATAATACGCGACAGTTATATGGAGAATTGGAAAAGCTGAAGTTATATGCGGAGCAGACGAGCGAACCGCTAGATTTAGCGATTGTTGAACGATTGGTGACCACCAGCACACAAAACAGTTTGCAGTTAGCCGGTTCGATCCGCATTGGTGACACTCCCAAGGCGTTGGAGTTATTGCAGGATTTAATCAATCGCAATGAGGCTCCCCTGAAAATATTGGCGACGTTAGTCGGGCAATTTCGCACCTGGTTATGGGTGAAGGTGATGCTGGACTCTGGGGAACGCGATGACAAAACGATCGCTGCCCAGGCGGAAATTAGTAACCCTAAGCGAGTCTATTTTTTACAACAGGAAATTCGGAATCTTTCCCTCAAACAGCTTTTGCAAACCTTACCCCTATTGTTGGATGCAGAGACCAAATTAAAACGGGGACAGGATGCATTGTCCACCTTGCAAACCAGTATTATTCAACTCTGTGAAATTTGCCGAAGTTAAGGACATCTCGATTTGCTTGTGCAGCGACCCTGGTCTGCCCCACCTAAAGCGTGGATTGGATCGGCGTTGCAGGGGGGGGAGGATTTAAGTGGGGGAGGGAATGGGCTGCGCCTGGGGCCTGTAGGAAGGTGGTAAGACGAAGATTTTCGGCCTGTTCCTCATTCAAGCGATCGTTGAGTTCTCGAATCCGACGGGAGAGGAGTCGAATAATATTCACCGCAATTCCCGGAGTTTCATCGATCGCTTCATAGAGTTGTTGCTGGGTCAACATGAGGCAATCACAAGCATCTAAGGTGGTGACCGAGGCGGATCGGGGCTCGGAATCAAACAAGGCCATTTCGCCAAAGGCATCCCCTACCGTCAGCCGTTGAATTTCCTTGCGCTCCATGTGTACCCGCACATTACCGTGAACCACAATGTACAGCGATCGTCCCTCCTCTCCCTTCTGGAAGATCGTATGGCGAGGGGGGAATGAAAGTTCTTCCATAATGGAGGCGAGACGCACCAAAAAATCATCTCGCAATTCCTTGAAAATGGGTACTCCGCGAACAAAAAGTAGACGCTCGACGCTGGTGAGCATGGCGGTAACTCTGAATCGATCGCCAATAGTCTACTCAACTATTGACCAAAACGGCTAGAACAGCGCTGGAGATTTGCTGCAAACCCCTCAGAAAAACTCACAAGCATGGATTCATGTCAATAAATACTAAGTTTTGTTGCAGGTTTTGTAAGTTTACGTTAAGCTCAGGGACATGAGGGTTTCCTCAGACGTTTGGCTTTTTAAGGTTATCCCACTGACTACGGAGGTCTTCCTATGGAGAAAGATACGAAATTCGGATTTACCGCGATCGCAGAAACCTGGAATGGTCGCTTAGCCATGCTGGGTTTTGTGATTGGTCTCGCTACGGAACTGTTAACAGGTCAAGGCATTCTTTCTCAGATTGGCCTGATGTAGGACTTTGAATTGATTTACCGAGTCTCTGAAAGGGCGCAGTAGCGCCCTTTTTTTGGGCCAATTCTCAAGGGTGTGCAACGATTTCACCCAAGTCTTGAACCGGACTCACTTCTGCCCGAAAGAGCAAACTGCCTTGATGGCGATAGCCTGGACGTTGGATTTCCACGAGGGTACCCGGTGCTAGTTCACCACCAGAGAGCAGTAGACGATGCTCCTGAGGGGTATAGGGCACACGATCGCCAATGGCTCCAATGGGGTCTACTTCCCACGCTTGCAGCAGCAGATCTAGGGGCCGCAGGAGCGGAAGAATTTTCGCAGCCAAGAGATCCGGTCTGTTGCTCTGAACGGCATGAACGACCTTGGGCCAATTGAGCAGCCAGGATTCTAACTGTTGGAGGGCTTCCCGTTGAAATTGAGATCGGAGGCTTGCCGCTTGCTGTTGCAGTTGATTTTCCAGGTGTTGGTAATCCAGAGCCATTTTTTGGCGATCGTCCCCAGGAGCGTTAGTCTCCGAGGGAGGGGGCACGACCTCGAAGGGAGTCCAGGAAAGGAATTCCGCCAGGGAAAGATTGAGTGCAGTTGCGAGATTGACAGCCCCCGCCAAGGAAAGACTTTCCCATTCTCCCCGACGAATTTTATTAATTTGATAGCGGGACAACCCCGATCGCTGGGCGAGTTGACGAAAACTGGTCAGATGGGCCACCTGCATCTGTGCCCTCAGCCTCGGGTCTAGGGGATAAGTAGTGGGGGTGTCCTGGGGTAGTCTGGTCATGGGAGTCTGTTGACAACTCCCCTGCCTAAAGGCGAGGGGATTCTTGGTTCACAGGGATAGCT